>NZ_CP016162.1:3037500-3337857 GCF_001941865.1 Pseudomonas alcaliphila JAB1
TCATCAGCCCCAGGCTGTAGTCGTTGCGCGTTACCAGCACGGGCCGACCTTCATACCAGCCATGCGACTGCTCAAGCAGGCCCCGCTTTACCAGCGCTGCGGCAATACGTTCGTTGAGCGCTTCCACGCCCCATGTACCTTTACGAACCGCACAGAGCAACTGGAACTGATCGAACGCTGCCAGGACGCGACCGGCCCAACGATCCCAGGCCTGGGAGTCGGCATCTGGAGCAGGGCGCTCCGCCTGCATCATCTGCAGATAATGCGCATACCCCTGCGGACGAGGCTCGCCGCCGCCCTGCCCCTCTATTAATAGTCGCTCCAGCGCACGATCCTGCTCACCTGACAAACGCAACACGTACAAATCATGTGCACCGGTTGCCAGAGTCGCGCGGGCCGACTGCGCATCGCCAAGGTTCACCGCACGCGCCAGACGCCCGATACCCGAACCACTGCCGAAACGACGCGAGTGACGCAGCATGACTATATGCTGCGCCAGAGCCTTGTCACCGGGCACCAACGCCGGATCTTCCAGCCGTTCGCCCGTCTGGCTTTCCAGCCAGGCACGCGTCGCCTCACTGTAGCCACCGCTCTCCGCCTCTCGGCACAGGTCCCCCAGTACCGCACCGGCCTCCACCGACGCCAGTTGGTCCTTGTCGCCCAGCAGAATCAGACGCGCATGCGCCGGCAACGCGCCCAGCAGGCTGGCCATCATTTCCAGGTCGATCATCGAGGCTTCGTCGACCACCAGCACATCCAGTGGCAAGGGGTTGGCGGCATCGTGACGGAAATGACGGCTGCCAGGACGACTGCCCAGCAGGCGATGCAGCGTCGTCACCAGGGTTGGAATCTGCTCACGCACTCGCTCGTCCAGCGCCAGGGACTGCACCTGCGCGCCGATGGATTCGGTCAGCCGCGCGGCCGCTTTGCCGGTGGGCGCCGCCAGACTCAGGCGCAGGGGCTCGCCAGTGGCCATGGCCGCCTCCTGCAACAGCGCCAGCAGGCGCACCACTGTGGTTGTCTTACCGGTTCCCGGCCCACCGGTAATCAGGGTGAAGCGCCCTTGCGCCGCCATGGCACAAGCCAGCTTCTGCCAGTCGGTGAGGCGCTGGCCGTCCACCATCAGCGGTTCGGGAAAGAGTGAAGCCAGGCGCGCAGCCAGATCGGTCGGGGCCGCGGCGCTCGCCTGCAGACGCCGAGCGATATCGCCAGCCACCCGGCGCTCGTAGTTCCAGTAACGCCTCATATATAGACAGGCGCCGCTGAACACCAGCGGAGCACCTTCGGACTCCAGCAGCGCGCTGCCGGCACAGGCCGCCAGCCAGGACTCCAGGCTGAGCCCGGCCAGCACCTGCGACGGCAGGATCATCGCCTCTTCTGCGTCCTCGCCCTCCGGTGGCAGAGACAGGGTGAAATCCGGATTGGCCAGCGTGGCCGCCAGGTCCAGGCAGACATGCCCCTGACCCAGCTGGTGACTGGCCAGTGCGGCGCCGAGCAGCAGCAAGGGCGAAGCGTCCGCGTCCAGCTCGGCGAACAACTGCGCCAGCGCCCGATCCAGCTCGCGCAGCCAGCCACGCTCGCTCCATACAGAAAGCAGGGCAAAGAGTTCGGCGCGATCACGCAGCGCCGGCGCCAGCATCGCACTCATGCTGCGCCCTCCTCTGCTTCGCCCATGAACAGCGCATCTAGACGCTCGATCAGCTCGCGCGGCGGTCGCGCCAGGTAGGCGCCTTGCTGCGGCGCACGCAGGAACAGGTAGAGCGCGCCGCCCAAATGCCGGTCATAGTCGTAATCCGGCAGGCGCAGACGCAACTGCCGATGCAGGGCCAGCACATAGAGCACGTATTGCAGGTCATAGCGGTGGCTGGCGATGGCCATTTCCATCGCCTCACGGGTATAGGCGCTGTCGTCGCTGCCGAGCCAGTTGGATTTGTAATCCGCCACGTAGTAACGCCCCTGATGTTCGAATACCAGATCGATAAAGCCCTTGAACATGCCGTTGAGGGTGTCAGCCCGCAGCGGCTGCCTGGCGATACCCGGCAACTCGCACTGCTGCACCCACTGATCCAGCAGCCTGACATCGACCCCGCGCGCTTCGAACCAGAACTCCAGTTCGGGCTGATACTGCGTCAGTTGAGCCAGCACCACGCTATCCGCGCCCGCCAGTGGGAGCGGCTGGCTCAGCAGCGCCAGCAGCCAGTCCTGCAGCGGATCGATCCAGCTTTCCAGACCACGCCGCTGGCAGCGCCTGGCCAGCGCCTCGCGCAGCCTCAGTGGGTCCTGCACAAGCGCCGCAAAGCCTTCCTGTGCCGCCATTTCCAGCAGGCCATGGAGGAAGGTACCGGGGTTCGGTCCACGCGGAAAACGATGCAGGCCCTGAGCGGATGCCGGCAGCGGCGCCAACGCCAGCAACGGATCCTCATCATCGATGGCGTTCTGCATCGCCGGGCTGTCGGGCGCGGCGTCTTCGTGACGGCTGACCTGACTGGGGGCGTCCTCGTCAAGACGCAGTGCACTGTAGGAGGCAATCCACCAATGTTCGGCGGCGCGTCGTATCGGCGTGCGCCAGTGCGGCTCGAACTGTCCTTCTTCGATCATGCGATAACGCTGCTCACTGGCCGGCGGCACAGGCGACACGGCGCTATCGAGTCCGCTGGCGAACGGCGCGAGCCAGTTGGCAAGCTCGCCGCTGGCCGCCAGAGGCAATCCGCTCCCGAGCAAGTAGCCCAACGCCGATTCATGCAGGCGCGACTTCTTGCCGTTGCCGATCTTCAGATCCGCCACACCCAGCCAGCAGGCATGTCGGGCGCGGGTCAATGCCACGTAGAGCAGGCGCAGATCTTCACCCAGACGCTCACGCTCGGCGCGCGCCAGGCTGTCCTCATCGGCCTTGAGTACCAACCGTCGGCGCTCGCCGTCGTGGATCTGCAGCGGCTTCTTGTCATCCACCGGGCGGAAGGCGCAGATGAATGGCAGGAACACCAGGGGATACTCCAGGCCCTTGGATTTGTGGATGGTCACCACGCGCACCAGCGCCTCGTCGCTCTCCAGACGCAACACCTGCTCGTCGGCCGCCTGCCCCTCGCCGGCCAGCAGCTCGCCGAGGTGACGAATCAGCGCCAGCTCGCCATCGAGTTCGGCGGCGGCCTGCTGCAGCAGTTCAGCCAGATGCAACAGATTGGTCAGTACTCGCTCGCCATCGTCACGCCCCATCAGCCGTTGCGGCAGCTCGAAGTCCTGCAGCAGCTGGCGCAGCATCGGCAGCACGCCCTGGCGCTGCCAGCGCTGGCGATAGTCGCGGAACTGCATGACGCGGCGCTCCCAGGTGCGCTCGTCGAGGTTGAGCTGCTCCAGCTCGGCCAACGCCAGCCCCAGCGTCGCGCTGGCCAGCGCTGCACGCAGCGGGCGATCCTGATCCGGCTCGGCGCAGGCACGCAGCCACAGCAGCAGATCGCGTGCCTCCTGGGCGGCGAACACCGAATCCTTGTCGGAGAGATAGACGCTGCGCACGCCGCGCGCAGCCAGCTCGCCGCGAATGGCCTGCGCCTCGTTGAAATCACGCACCAACACGGCGATATCGCTGGGCCGCAGAGTAATCAGCGCCTCGTCCTTGATGAAACCTGCCTGCCCACGCTGGCCCAGATCCAGCAGACGCACAATCTCGCTGGCCGCACCGGCCGCCATGGCATCCAGATAGGCGCCCTTGGCAACCGGCTCGTCGCTCGCCAGTTGCCATACCGTCAGAGCTGGTTGCGCCTGGCCGTCGACGCTCCAGACTTCGCGCCGACCTTGGGCGCCCACCTCGATAAAAGGCAGATCGTCGCGCAGCAGGAACGCTCCCTCGCCGCCTTCACGCTGTTCGGCGCGCAGGAAAACGCCATTGACGGCATCGACCATGGCCTGGCTGGAGCGGAAGTTCTTTTCCAGGTTGTAGTGGCGCCCGAACGTGGCCCGGCGCGCACGCAGGTAGGTGTGGATATCGGCGCCACGAAAGGAATAGATGGCCTGCTTGGGGTCGCCGATCATAAAGAGGCCGCAGTCGTCGCGGTTGGCCTCGACCTCGTAGAGCGTATCGAAGATGCGGTACTGCAGCGGGTCGGTGTCCTGGAATTCATCGATCATCGCCACCGGGAACTGGCGACGAATCACCTCGGCCAGGCGCGGCCCATTGCTGCCTTGCAGGGCAGCGTCCAGGCGCACGAGCATGTCGTCGAAGCCCATCTCCGCGCGCTGGCGTTTCTCCCAATCGAAGCGCTGGCGAACCCAGGCCGCCGCGTGGCGCAAAGCCGCATCAGCGGGGTCCGGCAGCGCATCGAGTTGCGCCTTGAGCAAAGCCATGGCGTCCAGCGCAGGATGATCAGGCGCCTCGCCCTTCCAGGCTTCGGCCAGGCCATTGGGGGTCAGGCGAGTGAAGCCTGTGCCCAGGTCGAGACGCAACTCTTCGCCGCCAGCCCACTCGCGTAACTTGGCCAACCAGGGGTTGTAAAACCGCGCCTGGATTTTCTTGCCGTCCACCTGCTTGGCCGCCACCGCTGCATCGAGCAACAACTGCAGCTCATCGGCCCAGGCCAGCCAGGGCGACTTGAGTTTGGCCAGCGCCTGCTCACGCTGCTGCAGCGCGTTATCGAGCAGTTCGCCCAGCGACTGCGTCGTCCCTTCACCCTCCTCGCCCAGCAGAGGACGCAGCCTAGTGCCGAGACCCTCGGGAGTCCCCCAGACGCTTGCCACCCATTGCAGCGCGGCGCCCTGCAGCGGATAGCCGTGCTGCCGCCAGTAGTCGCGCACCACCTCGGCCAACAGCTCGCTGTGATCGGTCTCCAGGGTCTGGCTGAACAGACTGCCGCTGTCGAAGGCATGCTCGCGCAGCATGCGCTGACACCAGCCGTGGATGGTGGATACGGCGGCTTCGTCCATCCACTGCGCCGCCAGCTCCAGGCGGCGGGCGCACTCGTCCCACTGCGTTTGCGTGAAATCACCGCGCAACTCGCGCAGCAGGTCATCTCCCTGGGCATCGCCCCGGAATACGGTCGCGGCCTCGACCAGGCGCGCGCGAATCCGATCGCGCAGTTCGCGCGTCGCGGCATCGGTGAAGGTCACTACCAGAATCTGCGGCGGCAACAGAGGCTCGCGGAATGCGGCGTCGTCGCCATGGCCGAGAATCAACCGCAGATAGAGCGCGGAAATGGTAAAGGTCTTGCCCGTGCCGGCACTGGCCTCGATCAGACGGCTGCCATGCAGGGGAAACTTCAGGGCCAGAGGGCGCTGTTGATTCATGCTGCGTCCTCTTCGAGCGCCTGGGGGTTGCTATCAAGCAGCGGCTGGTAGAGCCGTTCGCTCCATGCCGGAAACTGGCCATCGGCGGTGAGCGCGGTGTAGTCCGGGAACTGCCTCGCCAGGCTGGCACTGCCCTGGACTTCACCGGAGAGGTTGTAGCCTCCCTCGTAGATGCTGCGAGCCTTGTCCTCGTTGTTGTCCTGCAACCAGGCCAGCGAGGTTTTCAGGGCGACCGGCAGAGGCGTCTGCATACCGGCGTTCCAGGCTTCCAGCCAAGTGGTCAGTACGCGGGCTGCGTGCTCCGTAGGTAGGGGTTCGAACGCCAGACTGCGATCCTCGCCGACCAGCAAGGTGGTCAGCGGCACACCACAAGCCGCCGCGATGACGTGCAACGCATAGGGCCGCAGCAGGCGATGCCACTTCCAGCTCTTGTCCTTATGCAACGCACCCGGCAGCAGCTCCAGACGCGCCAGGCCGCCATCGGCCTTCTGCCGCAGCCCGGCAAGCCAGCCATCGAGCTGAACACCGGCTGCGGCGAAAGTCAGGCGCTGCGGTGACTCCAGCAGGCTCGGCCAGCACAGGCAAAGCCCCTGGTAGCGCTGCACCTGCGCCGGCAGCGGCTCCAGCAAAGCGTTGCGATACTGCTCGCCGAAACCGGCCAGCGGCAGCACGCCGCTGCGTTGCAGGCGATCGGCTGCCGCCCTCAGCGCATCGTCGCTGTCCACGTCACCTGCTACCGCCGCCTTGAGCAAGATTTCCTGCAAGTGGTAGCGCTGCAGGCCGTCGAGGGCGAAGGGTTCGCTGTCGAGCTGCGCCTGCTCTTCTTCGTCGAGATACACCTTGAGCCGACGGGTGAAGAAACACTTCACCGGATCGCGCAGGAACGACTGCAACAGCTCGGGCGTGAGCTGTTGTCCCTCCTCCCAGGCCGGCAAGGGCGGAGCACTTTCGCGGGTCGAGACCTGGCCATGCAGGGCTGCCCACTCGTGGGCATAACTGAACAGCTGCCCCTGGCCATCGAAGTAGCGGCGGCTAAACGGTTGCAAGGGGTGCTCGGTGGTCAGGCCATGCAGCAGGTCGCCGCCACCGGCGAGTGTCCAGGCGCTGGCAAGATGGTCACGCAGCTGGCCGACCAGCACGGACGGCGGCCGCTCGCTGTTATCGCGAATGCTGCGCCCTACCCAGCTGATATAGAGACGATCACGCGCCGCCAGTAGTGCCTCGAGCAGCAGATAGCGATCATCCTCGCGACGCGAGCGGTCACCGGGGCGGTAGTCGCCAGCCATCAGGTCGAAATCCAGCGGTGCCTGACTGCGCGGATAGTCGCCATCGTTCATGCCCAGCAGGCAGACCTGGCGGAACGGAATCGCGCGCATCGGCATCAGGGTGCAGAAATTCACCGCACCGGCGAGAAAACGCTGGCTCAGCCGCCCCTGGTCGAGCCCGCCCAGCCAGGCTTCGCGCACCACCGGCAGGGTCAGCGCTTCTTCCAGCGTCGCCGCCTCGCACAGCTCCAGCCAGGCATCCAGCGCATCGAGCAGTTGGGTCGTCAGCACCTCTTCACGGTCGCTCTGCGGCTGAAAGAAGTCGTCGAGCAAACTTCGCAGGCGCTCGCCCCACTGCACCGGCGTGGCCGGCTCGCGCAGTTGCTGCAGATGCCGGTCGAGGCTTTCCAGCAGGCGCGTCACCGGGCCGATCAGCGCAGCATCGAGCCCGCCGATCTCGTCGTACGGCTCGATGCCGGCGAAGGCGTCGCCCGTACCCACTGCGTAGCCCAGCAACATGCGCCGCAGACCGAAACGCCAGGTGTTCTGCTCCAGGTTCTCGCCCAGGCCCAGCGACTGCCGCTGACTCGAATCCAGCCCCCAGCGCACACCGGCGCCCTCCAACCAGCGGCGCAGGGTGGGCAGCTGATCCTCGGCGATGGCGAAGCGCTGACGCAACGCGGCGACATCCAGCAGGTCGAGTATCTCACTGACGCTGAAGCGGCTGTCCGGCAGGCGCAGCAAATGCTCCAGCGCGATGATCATCGGCTCCTTGCCGCGCAGTCCCTGATCAGCCAGGGTGAAGGGAATGAAACGCGGGTCGTCACTGGCGAACTGGCCGAACACTGCCTGGATATGCGGTGCGTAGGCATTGACGTCCGGCACCATGACGATCACGTCGCGCGGCCTTAGCGTGGCGTCCTCGCTGAAACTGGCCAGCAGCTGATCGTGGAGAATTTCCACTTCGCGCTGAGCACTGTGGGCGATATGAAAACGCAACGAATGATCACGTTTCAGGTCGACCGGCGACCAGGTGCTACGCGTTTCCGCCAGCGGGCGCAGGTCGAGGATGTCGTTCTGTAGCTGGCCGAGCAGGCTGCCCTCACTGGCAGGGCTGAACAGGTCGATGCGCTCGAACTGCTCGCGGTAACGCTGCGGCTCGTCGTACTGATCCAGCAGGTTGATGTAGTCGCGCCCCTGCTTGCCCCAGGCAGCGAGCAGCGGTTGTCCGTGCTGATGCATGTCCTCCTGCTCGAACAGACCGATCTGCGCGCCTGGTCTGCCCTTGCGCTGCTGGCGGCGGTATTCGTGGCGCAACAGATCCTTGTCTTCGACGATATCGCCCCAGTGGTGCTGACAGGGGTTGTGCACGTAGAGCATGACCTGGCTGAAACGCGCCATGGCCGCCAGCGCCTCCAGCACCTGGGCCGGCAACGACGATATCCCGAAAACGGTGACACGTCGGGGCAGTCCGGGCGGCGCTGCATCCATCTCGCCCATTCGAGCGACGAAACGCGGATGCACGCCGGCGCGACTTTCGGCCAGGTGCTGCGCGCCAACATCTGCCAGCAAGGCGCGCCACAGCGCGGGTTGCCAACGGGAGTCGCCCTCCAGCACCCTTTCGCCGCCGCGCGAGGTGCGCAAGCGGTCTTGTCCGCCGGCCCAGTCCGCCAGCCAGTCGGCACGGTAGACCTGATATTGGTCGAACAGATCGGCCAGGCGCTCGGCCAGTTGGTGGCGCTTGCGCAGATCCTGGTCATCGGCGAGAAAGCGGCGCAAGGGCGCAAACGCCTCCTCGGCCAGCAGGCCCGGCAACAGGCGCATCAGGCGCCAGGTCAGCGGCGCCTTGTCCAGGGGCGACTGCTGCGGAATCGCGTCCTTGCCCAGCACGTTGCGGTACGCCTGCCAGAGAAAGCGCGCCGGCAGGTCAACGTCCAGCGCCGCCGCGATGCCACAGCCGTCACGCTCGGCCAACGCGAGCTTGAGCCACTGGGCGATGCCGTTGCTCTGCACCAGCAGTACCTCATTCTCCAGCGGCCGCAATGGATAGCGTCGCATCCACTGCACCGCCAGCGCACGCAGCTCTTCGAGGTGATTGCCGTGAATGACGATAAGGCCGGGGGACAACTCCGGGCTGGCGGGCATCGACTGACTCCTGTCGAAAATCGAAGCGCAAGTTTGCCAGCATTTGACGACAAGGTGCGTCATCAACGGCTATGTCACAAGCGACCTGAAGCATTTGAGACCGACCCAAAACGAAAAGGCCGGTCAACGACCGGCCTTGGTGGTAACGATAGCTGCAGGCGTCAATCAACCATAAGTTTGTCGCGATTCTTATCCAGAGTCGCCTCACCGATACCTTTGACCTCAAGCAACTCGTCAACCGAAGCGAAGTTACCGTGAGCCTCACGATAAGCCACGATTGCCTGCGCCTTGGTTGCTCCGATACCCGCCAACTCGCGCTGGAGAGTCTCGGCATCAGCGGTATTCAGATTAACGGTGACCGCCTGGGCAACCTGCACAGAGGCCGGCTTGGCTGGTTCGGTCTTCGAGGTTTCTACTGCCGAAGCAGCGAGGGAGAGGGAGGTGAGAACGGCGAATAGCACGGAGGAAAGGTAGATTTTCATCATTTTAACGTTCCTTGTAAGTGAGTAAGACGAGCACGTTAGGCTCGATCTTCAACCTAGACGCTATTTCCTCACTGTCAAATCGTAGTGGGCAGCTCCAGCTTTTCTAATCCTCATGAACATGCGGATGGATGGCTGGAGCGAGCTTATGACGGCACAGTCCGCTTGAGCATGTTCGAGTCCAATGGACACACCCTTGATGCTCTGATGCTCATCGCTACACCACTTGATACCGCACGCCAAATCGCTGAACTGTTCAAGCATGAGCGGCCTGTCTAGCCTGAGGAAATCAAACAAACAGGACGTACCCGGGGACGCCAATGAAATCCATCAACGCCGCAGAGGTATCGCTCGCCGGCACACCGGTCGGGGAACTGGTCGCCAGGGTATCCACTTTGCCTATCACCCAAAGTGGGTAGCGCAAGACTTCAAACGAGCAGCTACCTCGGCCACCGACAAACCTCGTTCGGTCAGTTTGAGTCTGTGACTAACACAGACCCTTGCTGCTTGGCTCGATTGCCCTAGCCAACTCATTGACACAGAGCGCCCCACCAGTCCTTCCTCATGAGTACTAAGCTGAACAAAAAATATGGTGGGGCAAAATTCGAAGGCAGGCGAAAACCATCAGGCATAAAAAATCCAGTCACCGCTAGATGACTGGATTTTTAGGGTTTTTTGGTCGGGACGGAGTGATTCGAACACTCGACCCCTTGCACCCCATGCAAGTGCGCTACCGGGCTGCGCTACGCCCCGACGATGCTTTCAGGTGACTGAAAGCGGGAGAAACTATACATTAAGCTTTTGAAATAAGGCAACTTTTTCTTGGCCTTACTTCTTCAGTACATGCAAAACATCCTCGAGCTCGGCGATCATCTGTTTGATCAGCTGACGATACTGAGTGGTGTCGTCCTTGGCTTCGTCACCAGAAAGGCGCTGACGTGCGCCACCGATGGTGAAACCTTGATCGTACAGGAGTGCACGAATCTGCCGAATCATCAGCACATCCTGACGCTGGTAATAGCGACGGTTACCCCGCCGCTTTACCGGATTCAGCTGTGGGAATTCCTGCTCCCAGTAACGTAGAACGTGGGGCTTGACCGCGCAGAGTTCACTGACCTCACCAATGGTGAAGTAGCGTTTGCCGGGAATTGCCGGTAGTTCGTCGTTATGACTTGGTTCCAGCATAGGCCTCGACCCTGGCTTTCAATTTTTGCCCTGGACGAAAAGTGACCACACGGCGAGCCGTGATTGGAATCTCTTCCCCTGTTTTCGGGTTACGGCCGGGTCGCTGGCGCTTATCGCGCAAGTCGAAGTTGCCGAACCCGGACAGCTTGACCTGTTCGTTCAGCTCAAGAGCCTGGCGGATCTCTTCAAAAAACAGCTCCACCAGTTCCTTGGCTTCCCGTTTGTTCAGGCCGAGCTCTTCATACAGACGTTCCGCCATTTCAGCTTTCGTCAGAGCCCCCATACGCTACTTCCTTAACGTGGCGTTGAACCTTTGTTCGAGGCAGGTGAGGATATTTTGCGTAGTAGTACTCACCTCATCGTCATTAAGAGTGCGCGATGGATGTTGCCAGGTCAAGCCGACGGCAAGGCTTTTTCTAAGCGGATCAATGCCTTTACCGTGATAGACGTCAAATAGCTTGAGGTCCGTCAGCCATTCTCCCGCCGTTTCACGGATTGCGCCCAGCACAGCCTCGGCCGGCTGTTCGCGATCGACCAGCAGCGCGAGGTCACGACGCACTTCAGGGAAGCGCGACAACTCGCTGAATACAGGCATGCGACCAGCAGCCACTTCGGCCAGCACCAGCTCGAAGAGGAATACCGGCTGATCCAAGCCCAGGGTCTTGGTGAGCTCAGGATGCAGAGCACCCATGAAGCCAACCAGGTGCCCTTCCCGCTCGATGCGAGCGGTCTGGCCTGGATGCAGAGCAGGATGCTCGCCAGGCACGAAGCTAAAGGCATCAGCCGCACCGGCATAACCCAGCAGCGCCTCGACATCGGCTTTCAGATCATAGAAGTCGACGTTATCACGGCTGTTGGCCCAGCCCTCAGGCAGGCGGCTGCCGGTGATCACGCCGGCGAGCATGGCTTCCTGCTGCAGACGTTCCAGCTGACCGACAAAACGCAGGCCGCTCTCGAACAGACGCACGCGCGACTGCTGACGATTGAGGTTGTGCTGCAGCGCCTTGACCAGCCCTGGCCACAGCGAGGAACGCATGGCAGCCATATCGGCAGAGATCGGATTGGCCAGTTGCAACGGCTCTACGCCAGGAGTGAACAGCTCGAACAGCTTGGGATCGATAAAGCTATAGGTGATAGCTTCCTGGTAGCCACGGGCGACCAACAGGCGACGCAGAGCAGGCAGCTCAGCACGCGCCTCGGACTTGGCCTGTGGCGCCAGGCGCGCCTGCGGATAGCGCACCGGCAGACGGTTATAACCGTACAGGCGGCCCAGCTCTTCGATCAGATCCACTTCCAGGCTGATGTCGAAACGGTGACTTGGCACGCTGACCAGCCACTGGCCGGAGCCCTGAGCGCTGACACCCAGACCCAGCGCGGTGAGCAGACGCTCGACCTCGGCGCTGTCCATCTCCATACCCAACATCTGGTTGATGCGCTCGGAACGCAGAGTGATCGGCGCCACGCTCGGCAGATCGGCCTCGCTGCTGACTTCGATGACCGGGCCGGCTTCGCCGCCAACGATCTCCAGCAGCAGCGCAGTAGCGCGCTCCATCGCTTTACGTGCCAATTGCGAGTCCACACCGCGCTCGAAGCGGTGCGAGGCATCGGTGTGCAAACCATAGGAGCGGGCCTTGCCGGCAACAGCGATATTGTCGAAGAAGGCGCTCTCCAGGAACAGGTCGCGAGTCTTCTCACTCACGCCGCTGTGCTCACCGCCCATCACGCCCGCGATTGCCAGAGCGCGACTGTGATCAGCGATGACCAGCGTATCGGCACGCAGGCTGACTTCCTGACCGTCGAGCAGCACCAGCTTTTCGCCCTCTTCCGCCATGCGCACGCGAATGCCGCCACTGATCTCGGCAAGATCGAAGGCGTGCATCGGCTGGCCCAGCTCGAGCATCACGTAGTTGGTGATATCCACCGCCGCATCGATGCTGCGAATATCGGAACGACGCAGCCGCTCGACCATCCACAGCGGGGTCGGACGGGACAGGTCAACGTTACGTACAACGCGACCGAGGTAACGCGGGCACGCCTTGGGCGCGAGCACCTCGACTGGGCGCACTTCGTCATGCGCAGGAGCAACAGCGTCGATAGCGACTGGCGAAACGGCGGCGCTGTACATGGCACCGACTTCGCGAGCCAGACCGGCGAGCGACAGGCAGTCACCGCGGTTAGGAGTCAGGCCGATCTCGATGCTGGCGTCATCAAGTTGCAGGTAAGCGCGAATGTCGCTGCCCACTGGCGCATCGGCAGCCAGCTCCATCAGACCGCTGTTGTCTTCGCTGATCTGCAGCTCGGAAGCCGAGCACAGCATGCCCTGCGACTCCACACCACGCAGCTTGGCCTTCTTGATCTTGAAGTCGCCCGGCAGCTCGGCGCCGATCATGGCGAACGGAATCTTGATACCGGCGCGGGCATTGGGCGCACCGCAAACGACCTGGAAGGTCTCGCTGCCATTGCTAACCTGGCATACACGCAGCTTGTCAGCGTCCGGATGTTGTTCGGCACTGAGGATCTCACCGACCACGATGCCACTGAAGGCGCCGGCCACCGGCTGTACGGCGTCGACTTCGAGGCCGACCATGGACAGGCGCGCGACCAGATCCTCGCGGGATACATCGGGATTCACCCAACTGCGCAGCCACTGTTCACTGAATTTCATGTTGTCTGTTCTCCTTGACGGGCATGCCGCGTAGGCACCCACATCATGCAAGCCTACGCGGCATACCCCACCCTCATCCGGCGCTTTGCGCCACCTTCTCCTAGGGGAGAAGGACTTGAAGGAAGCGTCGCTACGCGACTGTCACGCTAAATGAATTCGATCACGAGGGGCGGCTGCTAGCGAAATTGCGCCAGGAACCGCAGGTCGTTATCGAAGAACAGGCGCAAGTCATTGACGCCGTAACGCAGCATGGCCAGGCGCTCGACACCCATGCCGAAGGCGAAGCCGGAGTATTTCTCCGGGTCGATACCGCTCATGCGCAGCACGTTCGGATGCACCATGCCGCAGCCCATCACTTCCAGCCAGCCGGTCTGCTTGCACACGCGGCAACCTTTGCCGGAGCACATCACGCACTGCATGTCGACTTCGGCCGACGGCTCGGTGAAGGGGAAGAAGGAAGGACGGAAACGCACACCCAGGGGTTTTTCGAAGAACACACGAAGGAATTCCTCGATGGTGCCCTTGAGATCAGCGAAGCTGATGTCCTCATCGACCAGCAGGCCTTCGACCTGGTGGAACATCGGCGAGTGGGTGATATCGGAGTCGCAGCGATAGACACGGCCGGGGCAGACGATGCGGATCGGCGGCTGCTGCGATTCCATGGTGCGCACCTGCACCGGCGAGGTGTGGGTGCGTAGCAGCATGTTCGCGTTGAAATAGAAGGTGTCGTGCATCGCCCGCGCCGGGTGGTGGCCAGGGATGTTGAGCGCCTCGAAGTTGTGGTAGTCGTCTTCGACTTCCGGACCCTCGGCCACGTTGTAGCCGATATGGGTGAAGAACTGCTCGACACGCTCGAGCGTGCGAGTGACCGGGTGCAGACCACCGGATGCCTGGCCACGGCCTGGCAGGGTCACGTCGATACGCTCGGAGGCCAGCTTCTCGGCGAGCAAGGCCTGCTCAAGCACGGATTTGCGGGCATTCAGGGCGTCTTGCACTTGATTCTTGGCGGTGTTGATCAGGGCGCCAGCCTGCGGGCGCTCTTCGGCCGACAGCTTGCCCAGAGTCTGCATCAGGGCGGTCAGTTCGCCTTTCTTGCCAAGGTACTGAACCCGGAGCTGTTCCAGGGCATTGACATCTTCACTTCGTTGCACGGCCTCAAGCGCTTGCGAGACCAATGCATCCAGATTTTCCATTTACAGACTCCAGATACGAAATAGGGGAAGAGCTGTTAAGGCTCTTCCCCTATCTTTGACGTTGCCACCGGGCGAGCCCGGTGATTGTCGGGGGACTTAAGCCAGAACGGCCTTAGCTTTCTCGACAATCGCAGCAAACGCCGCTTTTTCGTTCACTGCCAGATCAGCCAGAACCTTACGGTCGATTTCGATCGACGCTTTCTTCAGGCCTGCGATCAGACGGCTGTAGGACAGACCGTTGACGCGAGCACCAGCGTTGATACGAGCGATCCACAGTGCGCGGAACTGACGTTTTTTCTGACGACGGTCACGGTAGGCATATTGACCAGCCTTGATGACAGCCTGCTTGGCAACACGGAACACACGCGAACGCGCGCCGTAGTAGCCTTTAGCCAGTTTCAGAATCTTTTTGTGACGAGCACGAGCGATAACGCCACGCTTAACACGAGCCATGAGTAATTACCTCTAAGTATCTTGACCGATTAACGAACGCGCAGCATGCGCTCGACTTTAGCTTTGTCCGACGGACCGATCAGCGAGCTGCCACGCAGCTGGCGCTTACGTTTCGTGGACATTTTGGTCAGGATGTGGCTCTTGAAAGCGTGCTTGTGCTTGAAGCCTGTAGCAGTCTTCAGGAAGCGCTTCGCAGCACCGCTCTTGGTTTTCATTTTTGGCATGTTTTGTACTCCGCATTCATTAACAACTGATAACCATCAGGCCTGCCAGTGCCCGGTAGATTATTTACGCTTCTTGGGTGCGATGACCATCATCAGCTGGCGTCCTTCCAGCTTAGGATGCTGTTCTACAGTGCCGATTTCAGCAAGGTCAGCTTCGACCCGCTTCAACAGCTCCATACCCAGTTCCTGGTGAGCCATCTCACGGCCGCGGAATCTCAGAGATACCTTGGCCTTGTCCCCGTCTTCAAGGAAACGTACCAGGTTGCGTAGTTTTACCTGGTAATCCCCATCTTCCGTCCCTGGACGAAACTTGATTTCTTTAATCTGCTGCTGGTGCTGATTCTTCTTGGCAATAGCAGCCTGCTTTTTCTTTTCGAACAGGTGCTTGCCGTAATCCATGATACGGCAAACCGGCGGCAGTGCGTCAGCAGAGATCTCTACCAGATCCAGCTTGGCCTCTTCGGCCACGCGCAACGCTTCATCGATCGAAACAACACCAATCTGCTCGCCGTCGGCGCCAATCAGGCGCACTTCACGTGCGGTGATGTTCTCGTTGATCGGGGCCTTGGGAGCGGCCCGCTTATCCTGTCTCATTTCACGCTTAATAGTTATTACTCCAAATCTTGGCGACCACGCCGGGAAACCGCTTGCTGCAACTGAGAGGCGAACTGCTCGATGGGCATAGAGCCCAGATCGACGCCTTCACGAGTACGGACAGCAACGGATCGAGTCTCGACTTCCCGATCTCCAATAACCAAGAGATAGGGAACCTTGAGCAAGGTATGCTCGCGGATTTTAAAGCCGATCTTTTCGTTTCTCAAGTCAACCTTGGCACGAAAACCGCTTTGATTGAGAGTTTTCTCGACTTCACGGGCAAAATCGGCCTGCTTGTCGGTGATATTCATGATCACTGCCTGGGTCGGAGCGAGCCAAGCCGGGAAGGAACCGGCGTAGTGCTCGATCAGCATACCGATGAAACGCTCGAACGAACCGAGGATCGCGCGGTGCAACATGACCGGGCGTTTGCGGTTGTTGTCTTCGGCGATGTAGCTGGCATCCAGACGCTCAGGCAGGTTCGGATCGTACTGCAGCGTACCGCACTGCCAGTTACGCCCCAGACAGTCACGCAGGGTGAACTCGATCTTCGGACCGTAGAAGGCGCCCTCACCCGGCTGATATTCCCAGGCCAGGCCGGATTCATTCAGCGCTTCGGCCAGCGCGCCTTCGGCGCGATCCCACAGCTCGTCGGAGCCCACGCGCTTGGCAGGACGGGTCGAAAGCTTCATGGCGATATCGCTGAAGCCGAAGTCCGCATAGACCTGCAGGGTCAGCTTGATGAAATCGGCCGCTTCCTTCTTGACCTGATCCTCGGTACAGAAGATGTGCGCATCGTCCTGCACGAAGCCACGCACGCGCATGATGCCGTGCAGCGCGCCGGACGGCTCGTTGCGATGGCAAGCACCGAACTCGGCGAGGCGCAGCGGCAGGTCGCGGTAGGACTTCAGGCCCTGGTTGAAGATCTGCACGTGGCACGGGCAGTTCATCGGCTTGACCGCATAGTCGCGGTTTTCCGAAGCCGTGGTGAACATGTTCTCGGCGTAGTTGGACCAGTGCCCAGAGCGCTCCCAGAGGATGCGGTCGACCACCTGCGGCGTGCGCACTTCCACGTAGCCGTTCTCACGCTGCACCTGGCGCATGTACTGCTCCAGCACCTGATAGACGGTCCAGCCATTGGGGTGCCAGAACACCATGCCCGGTGCTTCTTCCTGCAGATGGAACAAATCCAGCTGCTTGCCGATGCGACGGTGATCGCGCTTCTCTGCCTCTTCGATACGCTGGATATAGGCAGCCAGCTGCTTCTTGTCCGCCCAGGCAGTGCCGTAGATACGCTGCAGCTGCTCGTTTTTCGAGTCGCCACGCCAGTAGGCACCGGAAATGCGGGTCAGCTTGAACGCCTTGAGAAAGCGCGTGTTCGGCACGTGCGGGCCACGGCACATGTCGACGTATTCTTCATGGAAATACAGCCCCATAGCCGTTTCGTCCGGCATGTCGTCGATCAGACGCAGCTTGTATTCCTCGCCACGCGACTTGAACAGCTCGATGACCTCGGCACGCGGCGTCATCTTCTTGATGACGTCGTAGTCCTTCTCGATCAACTCGGCCATGCGCTTTTCAATGGCCGCCATGTCTTCCGGCGTGAAGGGACGATCGATGGCGATATCGTAATAGAAGCCTTCGTCAATGACCGGCCCGATCACCATCTTGGCGTTCGGGTACAGCTGCTTGACCGCATGCCCAACCAGGTGGGCACAGGAGTGACGGATGATCTCCAGCCCCTCTTCGTCCTTCGGCGTAATGATCTGCAAGGTGGCATCGGTATCGATCACGTCACAGGCATCGACCTGCTTGCCGTTTACCCTGCCAGCAAGGGTGGCCTTGGCCAGACCCGCACCAATGGATTGCGCGACCTCCAGCACGGATACCGGATGATCGAACGAACGCTGACTGCCGTCGGGAAGAGTAATGATGGGCATGGCGCCTCCTCTCCTAGTGGTGACCCCTACCAAAGGTCACGTGGGTTGGGATGAGCCAGGAAGCGATTCAGCGGTGTACCCACCTAACGATGGCAGGAGCCCGAAGGCCAACCAGACCGAACCAGAGTCACTGGAAGTAAAAGAGTGCGGATGCTTTCAGAAAGCCTGAGCCCTGACAAGCTGCCGCTTGAAACAAACACGCAAAACCTGCTCGAAAAATCCGAGCAATAAAAAAGGGGTCGCTTAGCGACCCCTTCTTATCGATTTGGTAGGCACAATTGGACTCGAACCAACGACCCCCACCATGTCAAGGTGGTGCTCTAACCAACTGAGCTATGTGCCTTCGATGGGTGCGCATTCTACGCAGATCTTTTTGGCCGTCAACAGATTTTTTCGCTAACTCACTGAAATAGGCCAATTTTTTATCGAAACCCGATCGTTGAATATTTTGCACGGAGACTAGCCGGCCATTTTCAACTCAGGTAGCATCGGATCATTCGTAAAAAATAAAGAACAGAGGTTCAAGATGGCGCACACGGCATATCCACAATCCTATTACGCCGCTTCAGCCAACCCCGTCCCGCAACGCCCTGCTCTGCAAGGTGAGGTGGAGACCGATGTGTGCATCATCGGTGCGGGCTACACCGGCCTGTCCACTGCACTGTTCCTGCTGGAGAACGGTTTCAAGGTGAGCATCGTCGAAGCGGCCAAGGTCGGCTTTGGTGCATCGGGCCGCAACGGCGGCCAGATCGTCAATAGCTACAGCCGAGACATCGACGTGATCGAACGCACGGTCGGCCCCAAGCAGGCGCAATTGCTTGGGCAGATGGCTTTCGAGGGTGGCCGCATCATCCGTGAGCGCATCGCCAAATACGACATCCAGTGCGACCTGAAGGACGGTGGCGTATTCGCCGCGTTGACCAGCAAGCAGATGGGCCACTTGGAATCGCAGAAGAAACTCTGGGAGCGCTACGGCCACACCCAGCTGGAACTGATGGACGCCAAGCGCATTCGCGAAGTGGTTGCTACCGAGAACTATATCGGCGGGATGCTGGACATGAGCGGTGGCCATATCCACCCACTGAATCTGGCCCTGGGCGAAGCCGCTGCAGTGGAGTCGCTGGGTGGCGTGATCTATGAACAGTCCCCGGCCACACGCATCGAGCGCGGCGCCAAACCGGTGGTGCACACCCCGGAAGGTCGCATCAAGGCCAAGTTCGTGGTCGTCGCAGGTAACGCCTACCTGGGCAATCTGGTGCCGGAGTTGGCGTCCAAGTCAATGCCGTGCGGCACGCAGGTGATCACCACCGAGCCGCTGTCCGACGAAGTGGCTGCCAGCCTGCTGCCGCAGGATTACTGCGTGGAAGACTGCAACTACCTGCTCGACTACTACCGCCTCACCGGCGACAAGCGCCTGATCTACGGCGGTGGCGTGGTCTATGGCGCACGCGACCCGGCCAACATCGAAGCGATCATCCGGCCGAAGATGCTCAAGACCTTCCCGCAGCTGAAGAACGTGAAGATCGACTTCGCCTGGACCGGCAACTTCCTGCTGACGCTTTCGCGCCTGCCGCAGGTCGGTCGCATCGGCGACAACATCTACTACTCGCAAGGCTGCAGCGGCCATGGCGTGACCTACACGCACCTGGCAGGCAAGGTTCTGGCCGAGGCGCTGCGTGGTCAGGCCGAGCGTTTCGATGCCTTCGCCGGCCTGCCGCACTACCCCTTCCCGGGCGGTCGCCTGTTCCAAGTACCATTCAGCGCTATCGGCGCCTGGTACTACACCCTGCGTGACAAGCTCGGCGTGTGATCATCCTGCACACCACTGAAAACGGCGCCCGAGGGCGCCGTTTTCATGTGCATCATGGGCAGACCGACAAGGCCTGACACTGCCCAGGGCTACCACCGACCTTCGACGGCGCAGCGAAGCGCTCATCATCCGGCGCCAGACGCTGTGCGCACGCCTGGGCCTGCTGCGCCTCACGGGCACAGCCCTGCTCACCCAACACCTGCGACAGGTTGAACCAACCCGCAGCGAACCCCGGTTCGCGCTTCAGGCTCTCACGCAACGCCTGCTCGGCACCCTTGCGGTCACCATCGGCGTAGCGGCTGTTGCTCAGGGCAAACCATGGCAGTGACTGCTCCGGCCAAGCCTCGGCGGCGCGGCGATAGGCGCGCCGCGCCGGCTGGGCATTGCCAGTTTGCTCAAGGTCGTTAGCGGCCTTCATCCAGACCTGCATGTCGGCCTGCGCCGGCAGGCGCTCCGGCGGTAGGGTGACCACCGCCCAGCGACCACCGCGTGCCCAGGTTCTGTCGAAGCTGTTGAAGCTGTCTTCGAGCCTGCGCGTGGTGGCCGAACGCAAAATCAGCGTGCGCTCACGACGGTCGTAACCCACCACCACCGCGAAGTGCCATTGCGGGTACCAGTCGAACGCCAGGTTCTGCAGCACCAGCACCGGGTTACCGGCGGCCACTTCGGCGAGCACCGCCTCCAGGCGTGGCTGCAGCGGATACACCAGCATCTCGTGATTGCGCGCCGCGGCGACCATCTCCACCTGCAGACTGCCTTCACGGCTGGGGATATAGACCTTGTCCTTGAGCGCACCGGGCGTAGTCAGCACGCCACGCTGATTGAGCATGGTGGCCAAGGCAGCCGGCCCGCACTGGAAGGCGTCCTGAGGGAAGAAAGGTACATCGGTGAGCTCCACCCGCTCAGGCAAACGCTCGCCCACCGGTGATAACACCGGGGAGCGAGCGCAGGCTGTGAGTAGAACGATCGATGCGATACAGCAGAGGCGAATCAGCGATTTATGCATTTGACGAAATTGAAGATGTTGGTGGCGCACAGCATATCAGTGATGATGAAGATCACCAGAAACAACACGATAATGCCGACCACACCCGCACCTGCAGGCGCCTGATCCAGTTGCTGGTTGAACTGCGCCAGTTCGGCCGGGGTCAGGCTGGCGATACGCGACTCGACCTGATCACGGTCGACGCCCATGGACACCAGTTTTTCCTTCACCTGCTCGTCATCGAGCATGGCCATCAACTGCTCCTGATCCACCTTGTGCTGCTGCTCGGCGATCACCTCGTGAGTGCCGACCATCGCCGCATTCGCGGCAGGAATCTGCACCACCAGCAGCAGGTGAAACAGCGCGGTAATGGCTGCCAGACGGCGCATAACGGGGTTCATGGAAATTGTCATTGTGGTTATCTCCTGAGGGACGAGGTAGCCAATAGACAGCATCCAAATCGCTCGGGTTCACTCCATCAGTCTGCGCGGGTTCACATTTCCATCAGAAGCTGGCTGAGCACCGCACGCAGCTTGCCTGGTTTGACCGGTTTGTTCAGCAGCGGTGCACCCAGCGCCTGCAGCTCGCGCCGACAGGCATCGCTGCGATCGGCGCTGATAATCAGCGCCGGAATCGGCCTGGAAAATTCGTCACGCAGTTGCTGAATCACCTGGCAACCAAGCACCCCGTGATCGAGGTGAAAATCCGCCAGAATCACTTCCGGCGCCCTGCCCTGCAGACGCTGCAGCGCCTCGGGAAGATCAACGGCCGTCACCACCTCGCAGCCCCACTGCCCGAGCAACGCGGCCATGCTGTGGAGGATGTCCACCTCGTTGTCGATCACCAGCAGGCGCCGCCCCGGCAAGGGGTTACCGAGAACCGATTGCGCCACGGATTGCACCTGACGCCGTGGAGCCTCCTGCGCCAGCGGCACACGGATGCTGAACACCGAACCGCGCCCCGGCAACGAGCGTACCTGCACCGGGTAGCCCAGCATGCGGGCGATACGCTCGACGATAGCCAGGCCCAGGCCGACGCCCTTGCGCTCGGCCGCCCGCCCGACCTCCAGCTGATTGAACTCGAGAAAGATCTTGTCCAACTGATCGGCCGCAATGCCCCGGCCGCTGTCCCACACCTGCAGCTCGACGAATGCGCCACGGCGCCGTGCACCGAGCAACACGCCGCCCTGCTCGGTATAACGGCAGGCATTGCTGAGGAAGTTGCGCAAAATGCGCGTCAGCAAGCGGAAATCGGTATGCACCGCATAACTGGCAATTCGCGCCCGTAAGCGCAAACCACTGGCCGAGGCCACGCTTTCGAATTCCGAAGCCAGCGGCGCCAGCAGCTCTTCAAGGCGATAGACATCGAGATCCGGCTTGATCGCGGCCTGATCCAGTTTGGAAATATCCAGCAAGTCGGCCAGCAGATCTTCAGCGCCTTCCAGCGCCAGGTGGCTGCGCTCCACCAGATTCTGCTCGGCGCTTGGCAGTTCACGCTCACGCAATGTGGAGATCAGCAGGCGCGCCGCGTTGAGTGGCTGCAGCAGGTCGTGGCTGGCCGCGGCCAGGTACTTGTCCTTGCTGCGGTTGGCTGCCTCGGCGGCGTCGCGCGCCTCGCGCAGGGCCAGCTCGATACGCTCACGTTCCTCGATCTGCCGCTGCAGATTGCGGTTGGATTCGAGCAGCTCGAAGGTGCGTGCGGCGACGCGGCGCTCCAGTTCGTCGTTGAGTTGTTGCAGACGTTGCTGCGCCTGCTTGCGCTCGGTGATATCGGCGACGAAGCCTTCGAAAACGCCCTCGCCTTCGGGCTTGAGCAGCAGGTTCATCAGCACGTCGATGGTGCTGCCATCGCGCCGGCGCAGGCGCGTTTCGTAGCCGAGCAAAGCCTGGCCCTGACTCAGGCGCTCACGAATCAGCGTCAGCTCATCGAAGCCGCCAACGAACAGGTGCCGGGCCAGATCGTCCGACGACCACAATACCTGCTGCGGATCGTCATAGCCGAGCATTCGCGCCATCGCCGGGTTGGCCGCCAACACGCCGTCCTGCAGGCTGGCCTGGATAATGCCGTGCACGGCGTGCTCGAACAGCCACTTGTAGCGGTTGCGCTCGGTTTCCAGCTCTTCCAGACGCGCCAATAGCTCGGGGTAATGGCTCTTGCGCGCCGACTGGCTGCCGAGCCCCAGCAGCCCGGCCAGCGCTTCGTCAGAGCGCCTCGCCATACACCACCTCGACGTCACGCTGGGTCGATTCACGCGGGTTGGTGAGGATGCACGGGTCGTCCATGGCATGGCTGGACAAAAACGGAATGTCCGAGGTGCTGACGCCATGCAGGCTGAGCGTCTCGCGGAAGCCCATGGCGTGCTTGAAGGCGATCAGGTGCTCGACCAGGCGCTGGCGGATCTGCGCATGGTTGAGGCCACGGCAATCGATACCGAGGGTTTCGGCGATGACCTTGAAACGCTCCGGCGCCGCGCTGTAGTTGAACGCCACCACGTGCTCGACCAGCACGGCGTTGCACAGGCCATGCGGCAGGTCGAGGAAGCCCCCCAGACTATGGCTCATGGCATGCACGGCGCCGAGAATCGCGTTGGAGAAGGCCAGGCCGGCCTGCATGCTGCCGAGCATGATCTTCTCGCGCAGGGCGATATCGCCGGGGTTGGCGATCATCTGCACCAGGTTGCCGTTGATCAGGCGCATGGCTTCCAGCGCGTGCGGATCGGTCAGTGGACCATGACCGGTGGAGACGAAGGCCTCGATGGCATGCACCATGGCGTCGATGCCGGTACAAGCACTGAGGAAGGGGTCCATGCTCAGGGTGGTTTCCGGATCGATCAGCGACACATCCGGCACCACCGCCTTGCTGACGATGGAGAACTTCATCCGCTCCTGCTGGTTGGAGATGATCACGAACTGCGACACGTCTGCCGAAGTACCGGCGGTGGTCGGAATCAGGATCAGCGGCGGGCTGGGCACGCGAATGGTGTCCACGCCTTCGAATTCGAGAATGCTGCGGCCATGGGCGACGACGATACCGATGCCCTTGGCGCAGTCCATCGGGCTGCCGCCACCGACGGCGACGATGACGTTGCAGCCCTCGCTGCGATACAGCTCGGCGCCCTCCATCACCTCTTCCACCCGCGGGTTGGGCGAGACCTTGGTGTACAGGCAGTAGGCGATGCCCTGGGCCTGCAGGCTGGCCTCGATATCGCCGGCCCAGCCGGCGGCGACCACACCGGGATCGGAAACGATCAGCACCTTGCGTGCGCCGAAGGTCTTGGCGTAGTTGCCGACGTTATGCCGGGAACCGGCGCCGAAGATGATCTCGGGGGAAACGAACTTTCGCAGCTGACTCAAATCGTGGCTCATACAACGGCCTGAAATTTCTTGTTATGGAATGGCGATCAGCCTACTGCATTGCCGGGTTAATGCAATGCGACCTGCGATCAGCTCAGCCGCTGATAGAAGGCATGCTCGGCGCGCAGCGCAGTGGCAAGATTGGTAGCCTGACGGAAACCGTGGCGTTCCTCGGCGAACAGGTGATATTCCACCGGCAAGCCACGCTGACGCAGCGCCTCGACCATGGCTTCGGTCTGGCTCGGCACCACCACCGCATCCAGCGCGCCCTGGAAGAAAATCACCGGCACCCTGATCCGGTCGGCCTGCAACAAGGGTGTGCGATCCAGGTAGCGCTCGGCATCCTGCTCGGGGTCGCCGATCAGCCAGTCCAGGTAATCTGCCTCGAACTTGTGGGTCACCCGGCGCAGCGCCAGCGGGTCGCTGACGCCGTAGAGGCTGGCACCACCACGTAACTGCGGCAGCTCGGCCAGTGCACGCAGCGCGCTGAAGCCGCCAGCACTGCCGCCGCGCACGAACACGCGCTGCGGATCGATACGGCCATCACCGGCCAGTGCGTTGATCGCGGCGCGAATGTCCTCGACTTCCAGCTCGCCCCACTCGCCAGCCAGACGCAACCGATAAGCACGACCGTAACCGCTGCTACCCCGATAATTGAGGTCGAGCACGGCGAAACCGCGCAGCGTCCAGAAGGCGATACGCGGGTCGAATACCGGGTAGCTGGCCGAAGTCGGTCCGCCGTGCAGGAAGATCACCAGTGGTGGGCGCTCGGCCCCATCAATCGGCGCATAGAAAAAACCATGGCAATGTTCGCCCTGCCCTACCTCGCAGCTTATTGGCTCGGGACGGGAAAGCTGCCGTTCGGGCAAGGGCTGCTCGCCGCCAGCGAGTATCCGCAGTGCGCCATCGCTGCGGCGAATGGCGAGCACCGCCGGCAAGCGATCCGGTGCGGCAGCGATGCAGTAGAAATATTCGCTGTCGGCAGCCAGGGAGCGGAAGCGGGTGAAGTCTTCAGCCAATCGCTGCTCCGTGCCGACGGTACGATGCCTGATCAGGATGCCGGTGCCCTGCTCGAAACGGGTTAGCAGTAGTTCGTCGTTTTCCAGCGGCAGAAAGGTCCTGCCGCCCAACTGCCAGGGCGCGGCCGCGTGATCGAACGGCGCGGCGGCCAACCGTATACCCGCATCGATGCATCTTGGCTGCCACCAACCGGCCCGATCGTTCAACACCCACAGTCGACCCTGCGTATCGAAACTCGGCTGCTGCAGGGATCGATCTCCCGTCTCACCCAACAACACCCGGCTACGCTCACCGGACTCGCGCTGACACAGATGCGTGGCAACCCAGGGTTGATGCGGGCGATCCCACTCGATCCATACCAGACGCTGGCCGCTGGGGTCGGCTACCGGCGCCGCATAGAAATGGGCACCCTCCACCAGAACATCGCGCTTACCGGTGAGGCCGATGCGCACCAGACGATGCACCACCGCGCCACCCTCATGGCTTTCCTCCACCGCCAGCAATGCCTGCCAGACGGGCACAAAGGACAGGTCGCCATAGCGGCAAGTGGCGCGAGCCGTCAGTGCCTGCGGCTCACATCCCGTAGGAGCGGCTTCAGCCGCGATTTCTCTTGAATCACCAAGATTCGCGGCTGAAACGGAATGCCGCCCAACCGCTCCTACGGAACTACACGCAATCGGCAGGTGGTAAATCTGCTGATCACGCTCATTGATGAACGCCACGCCCTGATCCGTGGCGCAGCAGGCACCACCGCCGTACTCGTAGACCCGGCTGCGCACGGAAAACCCTGGTGGCGTCAGCTCGCACACAACGCCGTCGCGACAGAAGAACAGCCCGCACCGCGCCAGCCCGGGATCAAACGCCACCCACAGCACGCCGCCGTGTGCAGCGTGCAGCTCGGCGAAATCGGCACTGGCGGCCGCGGCCTGTTCGGCGCTCCAGATCGAGTCGGGGTCACTCACGCCTTGCATATGATCCGCGAGGCCTTCTCGTTGCGGTACTGCAGGGCATCCAGCCCCAGCGGCGCCTCATCGGCCTGCTGGCGTGCCGCGAGAATCACGCCATGGTGCGCCGACTTGCTGCACACCGGGTCGGCGTTGCTGGCATCTCCAGTGAGCATGAAGGCCTGGCAGCGACAGCCGCCGAAATCCTTGTGCTTCTCGTCGCACGAACGACACGGCTCGGGCATCCAGTCATCGCCGCGAAAGCGGTTGAAGCCGAACGACTCGCGCCAGATATGTTCGAGACTGTGCTGGCGCACATTGGGAAACTGCACCGGCAACTGCCGTGCGCTGTGGCAAGGCAGTGCCGTGCCGTCCGGGGTGATGTCGAGGAACAGGTTGCCCCAGCCGTTCATGCAGGCCTTAGGGCGCTCCTCGTAGTAATCCGGGGTGACGAAGATCAGCTTGCACGGGTGATTCTCGGCCGCCAGTTTGTCGCGCCACTGGTTGGTGATGCGCTCGGCACGTTCCAGCTGCGCGCGGGTCGGCAGCAGGCCAGCGCGGTTGAGTTCCGCCCAGCCGTAGAACTGGCAGGTGGCGAGCTCGACGAAATCTGCCTCCAGCTCCAGGCACAGCTCGATGATGCGCTCGATGTTGTCGATGTTGTGCCGGTGGGTGACGAAGTTGAGCACCATCGGATAACCGTGCGCCTTGACTGCGCGGGCCATGGCCAGCTTCTGCGCGAAGGCCTTCTTCGAGCCGGCCAGCAGGTTGTTCACCTCCTCGTCGGCGGCCTGGAAGCTGATCTGGATATGATCGAGCCCGGCATCGGCGAACTCGGCGATGCGCGCTTCGGTGAGGCCGATGCCGGAGGTGATCAGGTTGGTGTAGTAGCCCAGGCCACGCGCGGCTTTGATCAGCTCGGCCAGATCCTGGCGCACCAGCGGCTCGCCACCGGAAAACCCCAGCTGCGCCGCGCCCAGCTCACGGGCCTGGCGAAACACCTCGATCCATTCGGCGGTGGTGAGCTCGGCGCCCTGCTGGGAGAAATCCAGCGGGTTGGAGCAGTACGGGCACTGCAGCGGGCAGCGGTAGGTCAGCTCGGCCAGCAGCCACAGCGGCGGCCCTGGTTCATGACCTGCTTTAGCGAAGCTCGATCCAGAACTGAGCATGGGCCACCTCCATGAAGGCAAGAATGTCTTCGTCGATGCCGGGCACATCGGGGAAGCGTTGGTGCAGGTTGCCGATGATCTCGGCTACCGAACGCTTGCCGTCGACCTGCTGGAGAATCTCGCCGGCGCTGTCGTTGAGCTTGATCATGCCTTCCGGATAGAGCAGCACGTGGCAACCCTGGGCCGGCTCGAATTGCAGGCGGAAGCCGCGGCGGATGGCGGGTACGCTGGGGGGCAGGATGACAGCTGTCATTGTTCAGACTCCTCACTGGTGCGCGCGGCGCACCCTACAAAGGACCCGGCCGTAGGGTGCGCCGTGCGCACCGCTTGCTTGAGGCTCATAAGGCTATACCCCAGTGCCAGACGCGCTCGTTGGTCACGGTGTGATACGGCGGGCGTTGCAGCTCGTAGGCCATGCTCATGGCGTCGAGCATGCTCCACAGGATGTCCAGCTTGAACTGCAGGATCTGCAGCATGCGTTCCTGTGATTCGCGCGTGCGGTAGTGCTCGAGGGTGATGCGCAGGCCGTGCTCGACGTCGCGGCGCGCTTCTTTCAGACGCTTGCGGAAGTAGTCGTAGCCGGTGGCATCGATCCACGGGTAGTGCTGCGGCCAGGCATCCAGGCGCGACTGATGGATCTGCGGGGCGAACAGCTCGGTCAGCGAACTGCTGGCCGCTTCCTGCCAGTTGGCGCGACGAGCGAAGTTGACGTAGGCGTCGACGGCGAAGCGCACGCCGGGCAGCACCAGCTCCTGCGACAGCACCTGCTCGCGGTCTAGGCCGACCGACTCGGCCAGGCGCAGCCAGGCCTCGATACCGCCCTCCTCACCTGGCGCACCGTCGTGGTCGAGAATGCGTTGAATCCACTCGCGGCGCGTCTCACGATCCGGGCAGTTGGCCATGATCGCCGCATCCTTCAGCGGGATGTTGACCTGGTAGTAGAAACGATTGGCCACCCAGCCCTGAATTTGCTCGCGGGTGGCGCGCCCTTCGTACATGGCGCGGTGGAACGGATGATGAATGTGGTACAGCGCGCCCTTGGCGCGCAGCGCCTGCTCGAATTCGGCAGGGCTCATGGCAGGTTGGCTCATCAAGACACTCCGGTACGAATTGTCGTAGGGTGCGCTGTGCGCACCAGTGCTAGCCATCTGGAGTCCTGGTGCGCATAGCCTAGGCGGCCCCGCACACCCTACAGACTGATGCTCATGCCATCGAACGCGACCTCGATGCCGTGCGCGTCCAGCTCGGCGCGCTCGGGCGAATCCAGGTCGAGAATCGGGTTGGTGTTGTTGATATGAATGAGGATCTTGCGCGCGGACGACAGACCGTCGAGCACCTCGATCATGCCGCCCGGGCCGCTCTGGCAAAGGTGGCCCATCTCGCTGCCGAGCTTGTCGCCGACCTCGCACACGCGCATTTCGTCATCGCGCCACAGCGTGCCGTCCACCAGCAGGCAATCGGCGCGACGCATCCAGCTCAACAGGTGCTCATCCACCTGGCCGAGACCGGGGGCGTAGAACAGGCTGCGGCCGCTGCGACTGTCCTCGATGAACAGGCCGATGTTGTCGCCCGGGTGCGGGTTGCCCCGGTGTGGCGAATAAGGCGGCGCGCTGCTGCGCAAAGCAATGGCGGTGATGTTCAGTGCCGGGCAGGCGGGAATGCTGAAGGGTGCGGCATCCAGCTCGATCAGGCGGTGCTGCAGGCCGCCGTTCCAGTGGCTGAGCATATTGAACAGCGGAAAGCCGCTGGTCAGATCCTGATGCACCATATCGGTACACCAGACCTGGTGCGGACAGCCTTCGCGCAGGGTCAGCAGGCCGGTGCAGTGGTCGATCTGGCTGTCGAGCAGAACGATGCCGGCAATCGCCGTATCACGCAGCTTGCGTGCCGGTTGCAGTGCCGGGAAGGCCTCGATCTGCGCGCGGATGTCTGGCGAGGCGTTGCACAGAATCCACTGCTCGCCGTCATCGGAAATGGCGATGGACGATTGCGTGCGCGGCTGCGCCCGCAGCGTACCGGCCCGCACGCCACGGCAGTTGCGGCAGTTGCAGTTCCACTGGGGGAAGCCACCGCCAGCGGCGGAGCCGAGAATCTGGATATGCATGGAAGTCACCAGCGGGGATGCCCCGGACGAGCCGGGGCCAGGAGCGATCAGCGGTTGGCGAAATACATGGTCACTTCGAAGCCAATGCGCAGATCGGTGTAGGCGGGTTTAGTCCACATGGTGCGGTCCTCTTGTTATGAAGCCGGGGCATTCCGGCAACCCCATTAAGCCCCCGCCAGGCAAGAGGCCAAATGGTACTTTGGGATGAATCTGCACTGGCATTGGTAGGTGGCGCTATCAGTAGGCATGCCTCGCACCTGGAAGGTTCCAGTCATCGCCTGGCCTGAAACATGCGCCAATAAAAAACGCGGCCGAAGCCGCGTCGCGATAAGGATCTGCTGCCGTTCAGGCCCATGGCTGCCTGCAGATCCACCCGGGTAGGGTTGTTCGCCTGGCAAGAGGCGGCGCACCGGAGCGAGCGCGCCGCTTTGTGGATGCATCAGAACTCAGAAGAAGCCGAGCGGATTGATGTCGTAGCTCACCAGCAGGTTCTTGGTCTGCTGGTAGTGGTCGAGCATCATCTTGTGGGTTTCGCGGCCGACACCGGACTTCTTGTAACCACCGAAGGCAGCATGCGCCGGGTACAGGTGGTAGCAGTTGGTCCAGACACGGCCGGCCTTGATCGCGCGGCCCATGCGGTAGGCGACGTTCATGTCGCGGCTCCACACGCCGGCGCCGAGGCCGAACTCGGTATCGTTGGCAATGGCCAGGGCTTCGGCTTCATCCTTGAAGGTGGTCACACCAATCACCGGGCCGAAGATCTCTTCCTGGAACACGCGCATCTTGTTGGTGCCCTTGAGCAGGGTCGGCTGGATGTAATAGCCGCTGGCAAGGTCTCCTTGCAGTTGCTCGGCCGCACCGCCGGTGAGCACCTGGGCGCCTTCCTGCTGAGCGATTTCGAGGTAGCTGAGGATCTTGTCGTACTGCTGCTGCGAAGCCTGGGCGCCGACCATGGTCTCGGTGTCCAGCGGGTTGCCACGCTTGATCTGTTTGACCTTCTTTAGTACTTCGACCATGAAGGCGTCGTAGATCGACTCCTGCACCAGGGCGCGCGACGGGCAGGTGCACACCTCACCCTGGTTGAAGAAGCCCAGCACCAGGCCTTCGGCGGCTTTCTCGATGAAGGCCGGTTCGGCGTTCATGATGTCGGCGAAGAAGATGTTCGGCGATTTGCCGCCCAGCTCGACGGTGCTCGGGATGATGTTCTCGGCTGCGCACTTCATGATGTGCGAACCCACCGGGGTGGAACCGGTGAAGGCGATCTTGGCGATGCGCTTGCTGGTGGCCAGCGACTCACCGGCTTCGCGGCCGAAGCCCTGAACGATGTTGAGTACACCCGGTGGCAGCAGATCGCCGATCAGCTCGACGAAGAGCGTGATCGACAGCGGCGTCTGCTCGGCCGGCTTGAGCACCACGGCGTTGCCAGCAGCCAGGGCTGGAGCCAGTTTCCAGGCGGCCATCAGCAGCGGGAAGTTCCACGGGATGATCTGCCCGACCACGCCCAGCGGCTCGTGGAAGTGATAAGCCACGGTGCCTTCGTTGATCTCGGCGGTGCTGCCTTCCTGGGCGCGGATGCAGCCGGCGAAGTAACGAAAATGGTCGGCGGCCAGCGGTACGTCGGCATTCAGCGTCTCACGTACGGCCTTGCCGTTGTCCCAGGTTTCGGCCACGGCCAGCAGTTCGAGGTTGGCTTCGATGCGGTCGGCGATCTTCAGCAGGATGTGCGAGCGCTCCTGCACGCTGGTGCGGCCCCAGGCGTCGGCGGCGGCGTGGGCAGCGTCCAGCGCCTTGTCGATGTCGGCAGCGTTGGAACGGGGGAATTCGCCGATCACCGAGCCATCGACCGGGCTGGTGTTGCTGAAGTACTGGCCGCTGAGCGGAGCGACGAACTCACCGCCGATGTAGTTGCCGTAGCGTGGTTTGAGGGTGACGACGGCGCCTGCGGTACCCGGTTTCGCGTAAATCATGATGCTGACCTCTCTTGTTGTCGGAGCCCGCTGCCAATCGGGGAAGCGAGTCATGGTTCGATCTTAGGAAGCCCCCGAAAACCTCGGTATGCGCCCATGGCATAGATCACCTAGTCATTTGGTAGTAGAGCTGTCTGGCACGGGCTTTTGGCAGCGAGGTACGAGGCTGTGGAAGCTAAAGGCTAGACCCGTTCGCCTGGTCTTGCGTTCCCAAACGCGAAAATCCAACCGTGGTATATCGCAGCAGCTCAGCGCTGGCAGGCAGGCGCCAGAAACGACGATGGCCGGACAGAGTCCGGCCATCGTCTGACGCCTCAGCCGATCAGCGCTTGGCTACCAGTTCCTTGGGCAGCTTGAAGGTCCACAGCATGCCGCCCTGGTTCAGGTGCTTGACGCGCTTGGCCACCTCGCCGCCCCACAGCGGTACCGCACCGCCCCAGCCGGACAAGACGGAGACATATTGCTCGCCGTCCATTTCCCAAGTCACCGGCGAGCCGATCACACCCGAGCCGGTCTGGAATTCCCAGACTTTCTCACCGGTCTTGGCATTGAATGCTTGCAGGTAGCCTTCCGGGTTGCCGGTGAACACCAGGTTGCCCTTGGTGGTCAGCACCCCGCCCCACAGCGGCGCGTAGTTCTTGTGGCGCCACACTTCCTTGCCGGTCTTCGGATCGATGGCGCGCAGCACGCCGATGTAGTCCTCGTTCAGCGGCTTGATGGTGAAGCCGGCGCCCAGGTATGCGGCGCCCTTCTTGTAGGCGATGTCCTCGTTCCAGATGTCCATGCCCCACTCGTTGGACGGCACGTAGAACAGGCCGGTGTCCTGGCTGTAGGCCATGGGCATCCAGTTCTTGGCGCCGAGGAAGGCCGGAGCGGAGAACACGCTCGTGCCCTTCTCCTTCGCGCTAGGCGAGCCCGGACGGTTGCTGTCGTCGTAGATCGGCCGGCCGTTCTTGTCCAGGCCTTTGGCCCAGGTGATCTTGTCGACGAAGGGGAAGCCACGGATGAACTTGCCGTTGGTGCGATCGAGCACATAGAAGAAGCCGTTACGGTCGGCAGTGGCCGCAGCCTTCACGGTCTTGCCGCCTTCCTGATAGTCGAAGGAGACCAGCTCGTTGACGCCGTCGAAGTCCCAGCCGTCGTGCGGCGTGGTCTGGAAGTGCCATTTGATGCTGCCGTCATCCGGATTCAGTGCCAGGCGCGAGGAGGAATAGAGGTTGTCGCCAGGGCGCAGGTGCGAGTTCCACGGCGCCGGGTTGCCGGTACCGAAGAACAGCAGGTTGGTGTCGGCATCGTAGTAGCCGCCCAGCCAGGGCGCGGCACCGCCGGTCTTCCACAGGTCGCCCGGCCAGGTCTTGCCGGCCTCGCCGCCGCTGATGCCATTCTCGACGGCCTTGCCGTCCTTGTAGACGTAGCCCATATGGCCTTCGACGGTCGGGCGGCTCCACAGCAGCTCGCCGTTCTTCGGATCGTAGGCTTCGATCTTGCCGACCACGCCGAATTCGCCACCGGAAACGCCGGTGATCAGCTTGCCGTTGACCACCAGCGGCGCTGCGGTGATCGAATAGCCCGCCTTGTGATCGGCGACGTTCTTGCGCCACACCACCTTGCCGGTGTCCTTGTTCAGCGCCACCAACTTGGCGTCCAGGGTGCCGAAGATCACCAGGTCGTCGTACAGGGCGACACCCCGGTTGATCACGTCGCAGCAGGGGCGGATGTCGTCCGGCAGACGCGCTTCGTACTGCCACAGCTCGCGCCCGGTGCGCGCATCGACGGCGAACACCCGCGAGTAGGAGGCGGTAACGTACATCACGCCGTCCTTGATCAGCGGCTGCGCCTGCTGGCCGCGCTGCTTCTCGCCGCCGAAGGACATGGTCCAGACCGGGCGCAGTTCCTTGACGTTCTGATCGTTGAGGATGTTCAGCGGGCTGTAGCGCTGGCCCTGCAGACCGAGACCGTTGGTGACGATCTCGTCGGTGGTGGTGGCGTCCTTGAGAATCTCGGCGTCGGTGACCGCCAGCGCGGCGGCGGACGGCATCAGCATCGCCGCGCACAGCGCGGTGAGGAGTAAGGGCTGGCGAAGACCGGTGTGTTTCATTGCGGCTACCTCTGCGGGTTCATTGTTATTGCCGGGAAATTTTCCCGGTCTGCCGCAAATTCTTGGCTCGCACAGGCCACCCAACAATTGCACCCCCAGCCGATTTTCCTCGTTCCTTGGTAGCAATACCTGCTCCACAGGCCATGATCATGACGATTGCGGCGGCCCCGGCTTTGCCCGACACTTGGCCGCCCGCACATTCTGATCGGAGACGCCCGTGCCCCACCCTCGCCAGGAAATTCTCAACCATCCCGATGCGCTGGACTGTACGGTCTATCGCCCCGACGAGCAGGACCCGGATGCCGAAGAGCAGGACCTGGGCGACGCCAAGGTCCTGATCACCGGCGCCTTCGAGCCGCCACAGGACTGGGATGCGCACCAGCGCGAGGACTACTACGGCGAGGAAGATCCCACCCACTTCGTCAGCGCCCATATCGAATGCCTGGCCAAGCCGGCCACCCGGGAATTCTTCATGCCCGACAGCGGTGACTACGTGGCTGTGCAGTCCAACCAGGGCGACGTGGTGATGTATTACGTCTACGACCACGAAGAGACCGAGCACGGCCGTCATTACGTGCTGATTCGTGATGACGAAGAGCTCTAGGCCCTGGCCCACAGCATAAGTGTGGGAGGCGCTTTAGCGGTAATGTCTTCAAGTGTGTAGCCCGGATGAAATCCGGGGGTGGCGAGCATATTTCTCCCGAATTTCATCCGGGCTACGAAGCTGGTGCTCCTGTAGGAGCCGGCTTGCCGGCGATAAAGCCCACCGGCCAACACCATCGCCCGCAAGCGGGCTCCTACGGGTTGGCATCAACCCGCCCCATCGCATTGAGCTCGTAGTGTAGGTAGTGTGTAGCCCGGATGAAATCCGGGGTAGCGAGCATATTTCTCCCGAATTTCATCCGGGCTACGAAGCTGGTGCTCCTGTAGGAGCCGGCTTGTCGGCTAAAGCCCACCGGCCAACACCATCGCCCGCAAGCGGGCTCCTACGGGTTGGCATCCACCCGCGCCATCGCATTGAGCTCGTAGCGTGGGTAGTGTGTAGCCCGGAAGAAATCCGGGGGGTAGCGAGCATATTTCTCCCGGATTTCATCCGGGCTACGAAACTGGTGCTCCTGCAGGAGCCGGCTTGCCGGCGATAAGGCCCACCGGCCAATACCATCGCCCGCAAGCGGGCTCCTACGGGTTGGCATCTACCCGCCCCATGGCGTTGCGCTCGTAGTGCGGGTAGAGGTGGCTGACACTGCGGATCAGCTCGTAACGACTCAGGCTGACCTGGGCGAAGCGCTCCGGAATAGGCGCGCGGATCAGCTCGTTCATCTCCGCGCCCTGCTCCGCGCCCTGGCGCAGCAAGCCATCGAGCCAGCCCAGGTAATCGCGCATCTGCGCGAAAGGCGCGGCATCGGTGGTCAGCGGCCCGTGCCCGGGCACGATCTGCTGCCAGGGCAAGGCCTGGAGGCGATCCAGATCGGCCAGCCACACGTCCAGGCCCGGGCTGTTCGGCGTGGTCAGCGCGCGCTGGTAGAACAGGATATCGCCGGCGAACAACACGCCCGTGCGCTCATCGAGAATCACCAGGTCGGCGCCGGTATGCCCGCGCAGCGCCAGCAACTGCAGGCGTCGGCCGCCAATTTCCAGCGTGCCTTCCTGTAATTCCTCAGTGGGCAGCACCACCTCGGTGCCGCGCATCCAGTCGCCCACCAGACGGTACATATTCTCTGCCATGGCGTCGCCCTGTTCGGCCAGCAATCGGGTGGTCTCGGGTAACGCGGCGATGGGTACGCTGGCGAAAGCCTGGTTGCCCAGCACATGATCGGGATGATGGTGAGTCAGGAGTACGCGCACCACCTGTTTGCCAGTGGCCTTCTCGACGCTTTGGCGCAGCGCCTCACCGTAACGACGCGAAGGACCGGTATCGATCACCACCACGCCATCGGCAGTTTCGATAAAGCCGACGTTGACGATATTGCCGCCGTTGTCTGCGGCGAAGTTACCGGTGCTGCCTTCCAGCAGCCAAACGCCCTCGGCGATCTGCCGCGGTTGCAGGTTGTAGTCGAGTGCTTGGACAAACCCGGAACCGAGAGCCAGCAGAAACATTATCCAGCGCATGCTTTTCTCCTCGAAATCCGCCTGAGCCGCACGCTTCGCCCCGAGGCGGGGCTCCTACAGACTGGGCGAGCATTGTTGCTTTGTAGGAGCCACGCCCCGCGACGAATGAAAGTACGTTCAGAACGCGGCCTGGAATTCGTTGCCGTTGTTGTCGCGCAGCCACAGCTCGGCCTGCTGATCGCCGCGCAGGTCGAAGGTCAGCGTCGGGTTCTCGCTGACCGCCGGGAACAGCTCCAGGCGCCCCAGCACCTGGCCATTCGGATCACGCAACTCGGCCTGTTCGATGTAGAACTCGGGGATGCCGCCGACCAGGCCGTTGTCCATGGGGTGCGAGACCTGCAGGCGCAGGCGGCTGTCCTCACCACGCACGAAGCGTTTGCCCAGCACCTGGCCCAGGCGCTCCTCCCAGCCTGCCTCGGCACGCACCACGCTAGGCGCAGTACAGCCGCCACCCGCTGCCTCGACGCGAGCCGAGCCGATATGCCAGACGCCATCGTCGGTCAGCACCGCCGCGCGAATCGGCGTGGCCTGCTCGACACGGATGCGAATAGCCAGACTCGGCTCCAGATGCTTGCCGGGGGCGAAGTCGAGAATACGCGGGATGGGGTTGAGCTCGGCCCAGGCGAGAATACGTTTGACCTTGCCGCGGTAGGCGCTGGCGTCGATCTGGATCGGCACCTGGCGCGCATCCTCGGCGAATGGCGGTACCTCGAGGCGAATCTTGTCGTCGAAGACGAAGGCCTCACCATTTAGCAGACGCTGGTGGTAGTAGTCCCACATCACCGATGTGACCGGATCGGGCGCGGCGGCCCGTGCCTCCCAGGCCCAGGCAAACAGGGCCAGCAACATCAGGCTACGCCAATCCATCGCCCACCTCCGGCTCGACTCTTATTGGTATTGTTCAGGCTTCTCGTAACGCAACCCGTAGCGCGCGTACAGGCGTTCGAGCGAGCCATCGAGAATCAGGTTTTCCAGCTGTTCTTCCAGGGCATAGGCCAGTTGCCGGTTGGTTTCGTGCACCGCCATGCCGATTTCCCAGATCTGCCGGCCCATGTCCGGGTAGGCGTTCTCGGCCAGGGCCAGCTGCGGGTCATTCGCCTCGTGCAGCAGCCAGTCCACCTCGCCACGCAGCGCCATCACCGCATCCACCTCACCACCCTGCATGGCGGCGAAGGCCAGCTGCGGCGTCGGGTAGTGACGGGTTTCCTGGCTGAGCATGCCGCCCTGCGCCGAACTCAGATAGAACGAGGGCACGCTCTCGACTTCCACACCCACCGGATGCTGACGCAGCGCAACGATGCTCGGCACCTCGGGCAGCCGCCGACGGTCGAACGCCAACTGCCAACGCTCGCGCTGATAGGGGCCGAACATCACCACGCGCTCGTTGACCAGCTCGCCCAGTTCGTTACGCATCTGTGTGTAGTCGCGGTCGTATGGCACGCGCAACATCAGGTCGGCCAACTGGCCTTGCGCGGTCACCCGGCCACGCCAGATGTAGTCACGCAAGTCATCGTCGAGCTTCTCGCCTGGCGGCGCCCACATCAGCTCCAGCTTGAGGCCGAGGCCGTCAGCCAGCGCCTTGGCCAGCTCGTAATCGATGCCGCGGGGCTGACCGTCCTGCTCATAGCTGTAAGGCGGGAAATTCTGGTACAGCGCCACGCGCAGGGTGCCCGACTCGGTGATGCGGTCGAAGTCGCGCACCTGTGCCTGGGCAGTGCCCAAGCACAGCAGCAGGCCACACAACAGGATCAGCCGGCGCATGGCCTCGGAGAGGTTGAAGAAATCGTCGCGAGCGAAGGCAGGTCGCGCTGGGCCTGCGCGCAGCAGATTTTTCATCACGCTCTTACTCCTCGACGTGCACGCTCTCCAGATAGCTGCGCACCGCCCACAGCGCTTCCTGGCTGAGGAAGTCGGCCATCTTCGGCATGTACACGCGGCCATCGCGCACCGCACCGTTGATCACCCGCTCCTTGTACCACTCGTCGCCCATGGCCCCCAGTTCCAGCAGACGCAGGTCCGGGGCGATACCGCCGGACTTGGCTTCCAGGCCATGGCAGGCGGCGCAGTTCTGGTTGTAGGCCGAGGAGCCAATTTCGATGGCGCGCGGGTTGTCGCGATAGGGATTCTCTTCCAGCCACTCTTCACCCAGGGGCTCAAGGCCGTCGGTATTGACCGCCTGCGGCACCACGTCGCCATGCGCCCAGAGCTGGGTCGAGGCTGCCAGCAATACCAGGGCCAGGGTGGAATTGATTTTCTTGTTCATGGCTAGGACCTCATCGAATGCACGCAAGACAGCTCGCACAGAGCTCGTGGCGACCATCTTAGAAAGGCCGCGCGGCACGCCGAATGCTGCTTTGGTGGTCGCGCTCTAGTCCCTTGGTAGTAGGGCTTGGGTGGGGGTTTTGGTGATGCCTTGGGAGCAAGGCCAAGTCATGGGCCGACCGGGAAATCGTCCCGGCAAAGGCGGGAGTTTTTCCGTAGGCGCAAAGGTGCGCGAGTTCCACCATCGAACTGCCACTGCGGCGACCTACCACCTCCAATGGGAAGCACAACCATGACAACAAGAAACCTACCCAGCACCCCACGCCCCCTGGCGCTGGCCCTGATGCTGGCCGGCGGCCTGGCGCTGAGCCAGGGCGCGTTTGCCAAGCCGGTCACCTGGGATGACATTGCCAACGACCACACCACCACCAGCAACGTGCTGCAGTACGGCATGGGCACCAACGCCCAGCGCTGGAGCCCGCTGGCTCAGGTGAACGCCGACAACGTGTTCAAGCTGACCCCGGCCTGGAGCTATTCCTTCGGTGACGAGAAGCAGCGCGGTCAGGAATCGCAGGCCATCATCCATGACGGCGTGGTCTACGTGACCGGTTCCTACTCGCGTGTGTTCGCCCTCGACGCCAAGACCGGCAAGCGCCTGTGGACCTACAGCCACCGCCTGCCCGACGACATCCGCCCATGCTGCGACGTGGTCAATCGCGGCGCCGCCATCTATGGCGACAAGATCTACTTCGGCACCCTCGACGCCCGCGTCGTGGCGCTGAACAAGGACACCGGCAAGGTGGTGTGGAACAAGAAGTTCGGCGACCACGCCGCCGGCTACACCATGACCGGCGCGCCGACCATCGTCAAAGATGGCAAGAGCGGCAAGGTGCTGGTCATCCACGGCAGCTCCGGTGACGAGTTCGGTGTGGTCGGCAAACTGTTCGCCCGCGACCCGGATACCGGCGAAGAAGTCTGGATGCGCCCGTTCGTCGAAGGCCACATGGGCCGCCTGAACGGCAAGGACAGCACCCCGACCGGCGACGTCAAGGCGCCGAGCTGGCCGGACGACCCCAACCACCCGACCGGCAAGAAGGAAGCCTGGAGCCAGGGCGGCGGCGCGCCGTGGCAGAGCGCCAGTTTCGATGCCGAAACCAACACCATCATCATCGGCGCCGGCAACCCGGCACCATGGAACGGCTGGGCGCGGACCAGCGACGGTGGCGATCCCAAGGACTACGACAGCCTCTACACCTCCGGCCAAGTTGGCGTCGACCCGACTACCGGCGAAGTGAAGTGGTTCTACCAGCACACCCCGAACGACGCCTGGGACTTCTCCGGCAACAACGAACTGGTGCTGTTCGACTACAAGGACAAGGACGGCAAGGTCACCAAGGCCACCGCCCATGCCGATCGCAACGGCTTCTTCTACGTGGTCGACCGCGCCAACGGCAAGCTGAAGAATGCCTTCCCCTTCGTCGACAAGATCACCTGGGCCAGCCATATCGACCTGGAAACCGGGCGCCCGGTCGAGAACGAAGGCCAGCGTCCGCCGAAGCCCAAGCCGGGCGAAAGCAAGGGTGAAGTGGTCGAGGTCTCCCCGCCCTTCCTCGGCGGCAAGAATTGGAACCCGATGGCCTACAGCCAGGACACCGGCCTGTTCTACGTGCCGGCCAACCACTGGAAGGAGGACTACTGGGCCGAAGAAGCGCACTACAAGAAGGGCTCCGCCTACCTGGGCATGGGCTTTCGCATCAAGCGCCTGTTCGACGACCACGTCGGCATCCTGCGGGCGATGAACCCGACCACCGGCAAGGTCGCCTGGGAGCATAAAGAGCGCCTGCCGCTATGGGCCGGCGTGCTCGCCACCAAGGGCAACCTGGTGTTCACCGGCACCGGCGACGGCTACTTCAAGGCCTTCGACGCCAAGAACGGCAAGGAGCTGTGGAAGTTCCAGGTCGGCACCGGAATCATCTCCCCGCCCGTCACCTGGGAGCAGGACGGCGAGCAGTACATCGGCGTGACCGCTGGTTACGGCGGCGCTGTGCCGCTGTGGGGTGGCGACATGGCCGAGCTGACCAAGCCGGTCGCTCAGGGTGGTTCCTTCTGGGTGTTCAAGCTGCCGAGCTGGGACAAGGCCAGCGCCCAGCGCTAAGGGCCCAACGCATGGCGCACCTAGGGTGCGCCATGCGCACCAGCTTCTTGCTATCCGCATTTGGCTGCGGTGCGCACGGCGCACCCTACCCCTGCTACCCCACCGTATTCCCGTAGGAGCGGCTTCAGCCGCGAAGCGCATCAGGCAATCACCCCGAGGACTCGCCATGAATTACCTGCCCCTGTTTATCCCGGTCCTGCTGCTGGTAATCGGCAGCCACGCTATCGGCGCCGAAACTGACAACGACGGCGTGCCGCAGATCAACGGCTGCCGCATCGAGCCCGACAGCCAATGCCCCAACGCCAACCTGCGTGGTGCCGACCTGCGCAACCTCGACATGCGCCGCATGAACCTGTCCGGCGCGGATCTTTCCGGCGCCGACCTGCGCCACGTCAACCTCGACCTGGCCAATCTGGAGAAAGCCAAGCTGCGCGGCGCCAATCTCACCCGCGCCAGCCTGCAACAGAGCAACCTGCGCCTGGCCGACCTGTCCGGCGCCAGCCTGGTGGCCATCGGCGGTTGGGGCCTGTTCGCCCAGGCTGCCGAGTTCGAAGGAGCCGACATGCGCGCCGCCAACCTGGAGTTCGCCCGCCTCTCCGGGGCCAAGCTGCACAACGTCCAGCTGCAGGCGGCCAATCTGGAAATGACCTGGCTGAGCAAGGCAGATCTCAAAGGCGCGCATCTTGAAGATGCCAACCTGCAAGAGGTGAAACTCGGCGGTTCCAACCTGGAAAACGCCAACCTCAGCGGCGCCCGTACCCGCTTCGGCAACTTTCAGGACGCCAACATGCCCGGCTGCGTAGCCTGCCCCAAGGGCTGGGACTGATTCCCCGCGTAGGGTGGGCCGGGCGGTGATCCGCTTCAGCCCACCAAAAGCAAGCACGATAAACGCCGATCCGCGTTCTGGCGGGTTGCACCCGCCCTACGCCGCTCAACGCTCTCCCCCGTAGGAGCGGCTTCAGCCGCGATGCGCTCATGAACATCGCGGCTAAAGCCGCTCCTACATTTCACGCGAGCACCAGATCCAACACCTCACACCAAAAACCTCGCTCTCCCGCCCGACAGCAAAACAACCTGAACCATGCCCACACAGGGCAATCCCTTCTTAGGAACAGCCAGATCGAGGCGGCAGCGTCCAGGCCGCCATCAGTCATTGCCCAAGAGGGACCTGCCGTGACCACCACCACTGCAACGCCACACGCCTACCCCAACATCCTCAGCCCCCTGCATGCCACCTTGCTGTGCGGCCAGGTGCCGCTGTTTCTCGGCGCCCTGCTCGCCGACATCGCCTACTACCGCAGCTACCAGATCCAGTGGAGCAACTTCGCCTCCTGGCTGATCGCCGGTGCCCTGGTATTCGCCGGCCTGGCGCTGCTGTTCGCCCTCGTCGGGCTGTTCCGTGCACGTGGCAGCTCGCGCCCGCTCACCTACTTCCTGCTGCTCCTGGTCACCTGGGTGCTGGGTTTCATCAATGCGCTGGAGCACGCCAAGGACGCCTGGGCCGTGATGCCCATGGGTCTGGCCCTGTCGGTGATCGTTACCCTGCTGGCCATCGCCGCCACCTGGATCGGCCTGACCCAGCCACGCACAGGAGACGCCCGATGAAAACTGCCATCGCACTGACCGCCCTGCCCCTGGCCCTGCTGCTTACCGCCTGCGGCGAAGAGCCCGGCAGCAAACAGCAGTTCTACGGCGCCCAGCCGGACTTGCCCGAGCCCGAACGCGGCATCCTGCCAAGCATGACCATCGCCGAGCCGACGCCCTGGGGCGATCAGCGACCGACCGTGCCTGAAGGCTTCAGCGTCAGCGCCATCGCCACCGACCTGAAAATCCCCCGGCAAACCCTGGTGCTGCCGAACGGCGACATCCTCGTCGCCGAAGGCCGTGGCGGTAACGCAGCCAAGCTCAAGCCCAAGGACGTGATCGCCGGCGTGATCAAGGCACGCGGCAACACCACGGTGGAAAGCGGCAACCGCCTGACCCTGCTGCGCGACGCCGATGGCGACGGCAGCTACGAGCTGCAGACGGTGTTCGCCGACGATCTCAACGCGCCCTACGGCCTGGCCCTGCACGAGGGCAACCTCTACGTGGCCAACCAGGACGAGCTGGTGCGCTTCGACTACGAAGAGGGCCAGACCAAGGCCAGCGGCTCGCCAAGCAAGGTCGCCGACCTGCCGTCGGAGATCAATCACCACTGGACCAAGGCGCTGACCATCAGCGAAGACGGCCGCTACCTGTACGTCGGCATCGGCTCCAACAGCAACATCACCGAACGCGGCATGGAGGCCGAAGTCGACCGCGCCCTGGTCTGGCAGGTGGACGCCGAAACCGGCGCCTACAAGCCCTATGCCACCGGCCTGCGCAACCCCACCGCACTGGCCATCCAGCCGAGCACCGGCACCTTGTGGGCGGTGGTCAACGAGCGTGATGAACTGGGCGAAGACCTGGTGCCCGACTACCTCACCTCGGTGCAGGAAGGCGGCTTCTATGGCTGGCCCTACAGCTACTTCGGCCAGCACGTCGACCCACGGGTGAAGCCGCAGGATGAGGAAAAGGTGGCCAGCGCCATCGCCCCGGACTACGCCCTCGGCGCCCACGTTGCCGCGCTAGGCCTGGACTTCTCCAGTGAAGTGATGGGCGAGCAATACGCCGATGGCGTGTTCGTCGGCGAGCACGGCAGCTGGAACCGCAAGAACCCGGTGGGCTACAAGGTGATCTTCGTGCCCTTCGAAAACGGCCGCCCTGCAGGCGACCCCATCGACTTCGTCACCGGCTTTCGCGATGAAGACGGCAAAACCCGTGGCCGCCCGGTGGGCGTGACGGTCGATCCGCGCGGCGCGCTGATCGTGGCGGATGATCTGGCCAATACGGTTTGGCGGGTAGTGCGGGAAGATAGCGAGTGAGACTGAGGAAAGCGGCATATGGCTCCCACGCTCCGCGTGGGAGATAGCCCGTGACGCTCTGCGTCGCCAGCGGCTGCATACGCGCCACGATCTACAAGCGGACGCGGAGCGTCGAGGGCTGCATTACCACGCAGAGCGTGGGAACGATCAAAACAATATGCCGACGGCGTATTCGTCGGCGAGCACGGCAGCTGGAACCGCAAGAACCCGGTGGGCTACAAGGTAATCTTCGTGCCCTTCGAAAATGGCCGCCCTTCAGGCGACCCAATCGACTTCGTCACCGGCTTTCGCACTGAAGACGGCAAGAATCGCGGCCGCCCGGTAGGCGTCACGGTCGATCCGAGCGGCGCACTGATCGTGGCAGATGATCTGGCGAATACGGTTTGGCGAGTGGTGCGCGAAGGTAGCGAGTGAGACTGAGGGAAGCGACATATGGCTCCCACGCTCTGCGTGGGAGCTAACCCGCGACGCTCTGCGCCGCCAGCGGATGCATATGCGCCACGGCCTACAAGCGGACGCGGAGCGTCGAGGGCTGCATTCCCACGCAGAGCGTGGGGACGATCAATATCGGGGAAGACTCATTCGAACAGCTTCCCGCAATAAGCAATCCCTCTGCCCAGATCTACTCTCGAAACTCTGCCAGCCAGTGCAAACGGCACCTATCACGAAACACTCTTCTCGATCTCCGCGATGGCATTCTGATACATTTCTGCCCTTTCCACGGGAGGGAACTATGAAGAAAGCATTGCTGATCACCATTGTGGGCGCTGTCATGGCGTCAGGGTGCACTATCCGCGTAGCCGATATGACAGTTGGCAGCACGAAAAACTACAACCTTAACTCTGCCAATTTCGTCAAAGGCGCACGCGTAGTTGGCGAAGACAAATACCCGGTTATCCTTTTTCCAACAGGCATACCGAACATGAAAACCGCAATCGATAAGGCTATCGAAAAAGACAAGTGCGCTGTCGGTCTGAGCGACCTTGTTATCAGCCAGCTCAACCACTCGTTCCTCATTGGGACAATCGGTATTCGCGCCGAAGGAAACTTGATCATCGACGCCAGCCAACCCGGCTGTACTAAGCGCGTGTAATCGGCGGCAGATAGCCCTGCTTGGCAGGGCTATCCAGATGGCTATGTCCTCACAAATCGCTTGCCTACGAAGCGTTCCACCAACTCACAACCAAACCGCATCCCACAGCGGATAATCCCCAACCCGCCTCACCAACCTCGCCCGCAACGGATTGGCCACCACATAACGCGCCACCGCCTGCACATCCTCTTCGCGGCGCAGGGCGTGGTCGTGATAGCCCGCCTGCCAAAGCGTACCCTCACGCCGCAGATGCCGATTGATCGTCCGAGCACTGCGACCTTTCACTCGCTGCACTACCGCCGCCAGCGATTGCTCCCGAAGCTCGACCAGCCAGTGAAAGTGATCCGGCATCACGACCCAGGCCAGGGAATTCACCCCGCCCGCCTCGACCGCCGCGCGCAGTTCGGCAACCAGCAAACGCCCGGCCATGAAATCGCCAAGCAGCGGCTCGCGCTCACGGACGACGACGGTCAGCAAATAGATACGCCCCGGCTCGGAGCAACGGCCCAGGCGCAAGGCGCGCCCGCGGTAAGGAGTAATCGTTGGCATTCCGTTGCCTCGATGAATAGGGTGTCAGGGGTATAGCACAGGGAGCGCGGCTGGTTGCCCAGGAGCCTGCACCGTTTGGTGGCGCCCCTACGGCCCATTCGCGGCTAAAGCCGCTCCTACGGTCTGCGGCCGAACGCTGATTTGCGTAGGAGCGGCTTCAGCCGCGAACCCACCCTGAATCAGGCACTCTCCAACCCCACCCTTACCACCCCACTATCAATCGCCAAATGCACCAACTCCGCCTGCGAGCTGATCTGCAGTTTGTTCTTTACCAGGGTCTGGTAGTTGGACAGGGTCTTGGCGCTGATGCACAGCTTCTCGGCGATCTGCCGGGGTGGCAGGCCACGGGCGAGCATGACGAATATTTCGAACTCGCGCTGAGTCAGTTCGCGCAAACGTGGGTCGAAGCCGTCGCCGCTGGCGGGGTTACAGGCCAGTTGAGTAGCCAGTTGCTGTTCAATATAGGCGTGGCCGGCGGCGGTGCGTTTGACCGCCTCCACCAGCACTTCCGGCGACGAGTTTTTGGTCAGGTAGCCGATGGCGCCGGCGTCCAGTGCCTGGCGTACCAGGGGCAGTTCGTCGTGCATGCTGAAGAACAGCACGCGCAGTTGTGGCAGGCGCTGACGCAGGCGGCGGGTGGTTTCCAGACCGCTGATGCCGGGCAGGCCGATATCCATGATCACCAGGTTGGGAATCTCTTCCTGCACCCGCTGCAACGCCTGTTCGCCGTCGCAGGCTTCGCGCAATTGCACCTCCGGCAACAGCGCACGCAGCAGGCTGGCGTAGCCCTGGCGCACCACGGCGTGGTCATCTACCAGCAGAATCTTCATGACGTTGCCTCCAGGGGAATATTCAGGCACAGCGCCCAGCCCGCTTGTGGGCGGCTGTGCAGGCGCAGTTCGCCGCCCAGGCTGCGGCTGCGCTCGCGCATCGAGCGCAGGCCGATACCGGGGCGCAGCGGCAGTGCGGTGCCCTGGCCGTTGTCGCGCACCAGCAACCGCAGCCCTTGGCCACGGCGTTGCAGGCGAATGCGTACCTCACTGGCATCGGCATGGCGGGCGACATTGGTCAGCGCCTCCTGCACCAGGCGATAGAGATGGGCCTTGCTCGCCAGCGGTAGGCTCGGCAGGTGCTCACTCAGTTGCAGGCGGCAGCGAATGCCTTGCGCCTGCTGCCAGTCAGCAGCCAGTTGTTGCAGCGCCGGGCCAAGCTCCAGGCGCTCCAGCACCACCGGATAGAGGTCGCGAATCAGGCTGCGAAAGCCCTGCTGCAGGCGCTCGCAGTTGTCGTCGAGCAGGCGCGCGGTGTCCTGCACCTGCTGCGGCCGGTCGGCAATTACCTTGAGCAGGCAGGCCTGGGCGCGAATGCCGCTGAGGTATTGGCCGAGGTCGTCATGCAGGGTCTGACCGAGGCGCGTGCGTTCGCGCTCCTGCAACTCCAGCAGCGCCTGGGTCAGCTCGGCGTTGTCCGCCTGCACCTGTTGCAGGGTAATGGCCATCTCGTTGAAGTGCGCCGCCAGGTGCTTGGCCTCGGCCAGGCCGTGGTCACGCAAACGGGTATCGAAGTGGCCGGCGCCAACTTCACGCAGGCCGGCGAGCAGCTCGTCCAGCACACGCCGAGCCCGCTGCACGGCAAAGCGAATGGTCAGCAGGCAGAGGATCAGGGCGAAGGCGCTGAGCAGCAGCAGTTGCAGCAGCGAGTCCTGGATTTCCTCGATTTCATCATAGGGATCGAGGGCGATACGCAACTCGCGGCCATCCTCCAGCGGCCAGGCATCGGCCACCAGTGACGCCGAGCCCAACAGGCGTTCGGCGATCCAGTGCTCGATGAGGCTTTCGGTCTGCTGTTCGGGCTCTTCGCCCGGGCGCAGCCAGCTCACGCGGATATGCCGCAGGTTCTCGGTCAGCTCCGGGCGCAGGCTGGCCGGGTTGTTGCGCGCCACTTCGCCCAGGTACTCGACCACCGCCTCGGCCGCCAGCAGCTCGCGGCGTACGTCGTGGCCGGCCTGGCGCAGCAGCAGCGCCAGCCCGGCCAGGGTCACCAGCACGAACAGCAGGCTGACGCCGAGGTTGATGCGGCCGAGGGCGGTCATCTACTTGACCACGCTACTTGACAACAAAATGGCCGAGCATGCCCTTGCCTTCCAGGCCCTTGGCGTAGAAGCGGTATTTGCCCGGCTTGACCGGCAGGAAGAAGATCTCCGCCTCGCCGGCGTCCTCGAACTCCAGCTCGGTAAGGGTCACCGCCTTGATCTCCACGCCGCCAGCCTCGACCTTGCGCAGGTAGATGGCGGTGGCGAACTCCGGCGCCTGGAAGGCGTATTCCTTCTGCCCGCTGGCGATGATCTTGAGCTGGTAGGCCTGGCCGGTCTGCAGCTGGTACTCGGTCTGCGACATGAAGTAGTCGCTGTCGTCGTTACCCAGCACCAGATCGGGCAGCGCCACCGGGCGCCGAGTCATGTCGCCAGCGGCATGCAGTTGATCGACACCGAGCAGGCTGATGATCAGCAACAGCGGCAGTAGCAGGGCCTTGAAAATACGCATGGCGTTCACCTGTTCTTGTTATTGGACGTTGACTGCCATGCTAGGAAGTAAAGGCCCGCACCGGGTTACTACCTTGGTATTGCCCAGCTGGTACTTTGGGCAGATTTCCCGCCAGATCCGGGCCCAATGCCCATCGCCCCTGCTCTACCCGCCACCATCGGCGCATCCATCCGCCACCATCGAACTAAATACCGCACGTACCCGGCTTGTTAGCCTGACTCATCGCTTTCACCCTCTTGGAATACCGCCATGCGTCATCTCGCCTGCCTGCTGCTGGGCACACTGCTGAGCACGCCGCTGAGTGCCGGCGACGACGAACAGACGCGTATCGCCCGCGAGATGATCCAGGTGCTGGACGCCTATGCGGTATACAAGATGGGCGACTTCGATGAGGCCTTCGAGCGCTATCGCCAGCTCGCCGAAGCCGGTAACCGCCAGGGCATGCTCAACCTCGGCAACATGTACGCCGCCGGCCTGGGCACCGCAGCCAACCTCGAGCTGGCGTTGGCCTGGTACCGGCGCGCCGCCGATGCGGGTGACGCCATCGGCATGTACGAGGTGGCCCGCGCCCATGACCTGGGGCTGGGCACCGAGGCCGACCCGGACCAGGCGGCGCAGTGGTATCGACGTGCTGCCGAGCAGGACAACGCCGAGGCGCAGTGGAGGCTGGGTGAACGCCTGTACAAGCAAGGCCAGCACAGTGCCGGGCTGAGCTGGATACGGGCCGCGGCCAGGCAGGGAGAACATCCGCAGGCCCAGCAGTTTCTCGCCAGCCGCGAAGGCAGCCGCACCACCATCACCCCGACCGAGCACGAACGCCACGCCGCACTGGCGGCCCTCGCGACGGTCGACCAGGCAGCCCAACGCCAGGATGCCGAGGCACTGGTGACGCTGATCGACGATGACGCGCAGATCCTGGTGCGCCTGCCGCACGAGCGTAACTGGCAGCATCTGAGCAAGGCGCAGCTGCGCACGCTCTGGCAGCAGACCTTTGCCCAGGCCGACGAGTACAGCTACCAGCGCAATGAGCCCGCACTGATAAACGCAGGCGGCACTATCCTGGCCTTCTCGCTGATCCGGGAGAAGCTGAAACGCGGTGACCGGATACAGCAGCTGGAAATTCGCGAAGACGCCCAGTTACGCGTCCGCGACGGCAAGGCCAGCATCCATGGCCTGCGCCTGGATATCCGCCAACAAGGCGAGTGAAGGCCTTGAAGAACGGCCCTGAAGAGCTACGACCTTTGTACTAAGCCGGCGCGACCTTGGGCATATTTCCCGACCTGGCGACGCTTCCTATGCTGGCGACAACCTCTGCAGGAGTTGCCCCATGCACCGGATTAGTTGCCGCCTGTTGTTATGCCTCGCCGCCGCATTCGGCGTGGCGGCCGGCGCCAGCGCGAACGAGCTGCAGGTGCGCATCGGCTACCTGGCGCACCTGCCGCCGCGCGGGCCGCTGCTGTCCAACGTCATTCCCGAACCACTCGACGCCGGGCGTCGTGGCGCCGAGCTGGCCATCGCCGACAGCAACAGCACCGGGCGCTTTCTCAAACAGAGCTACAGCCTCGAGGCAGCCGAAAGCGAGGATGCGGCGACTCTACTGGCCACGGCCGATGACCTGCATGCGCAAGGCATTCGCCTTTTCGTGATCAACGCCCCCGCCGCGACCCTGCGCCAGCTCAGCCAGCGCCTGCCGGACAGCCTGCTGCTCAATGCCGGCAGCAGCGATGACGGCCTGCGTCGCGCGCAGTGCCTGGGCAACGTGCTGCACACCCTGCCCAGCCGCGCCATGCTGACTGATGCCCTGGCGCAGTTTCTCGCCGTGCGCAAATGGACGCGCTGGCTGCTGGTGACGGGCAACACCGAGGACGACCTCGCCTATGCCAATGCGCTCAAGCGCGCCGCCAAGCGTTTCGGCCACAAGATCGTCGCCGAGAAACCCTGGAGCTTCGACAACGACCAGCGCCGCAGCGCCCAGGCGGAAATGCCGCTGTTCACCCAGGCCAGCGAGTACGACGTGGTGCTGGTGGCCGACGAGCGCGGCGACTTCGGCGAATACCTGCCCTACAACACCTGGTACCCGCGCCCGGTGGCTGGCACCCAGGGCCTGACCGCGACCGCCTGGCACAAGACGGTGGAAACCTTCGGCGCCGCGCAGCTGCAGAAGCGCTTCGAGGCACTGGCCGGACGCTGGATGAACGACCGCGACTTCGCCGCCTGGATGGCCGTGCGCAGCTTGGCCACGGCCATCACCAAGCAGCGCGCCGCCGAGCCGCAGGGCATTCGCCACCTGCTGCTGAACGAACAACTGCCGCTGGACGGCTTCAAGGGGCGCAAACTGAGCTTTCGCCCGTGGAACGGCGAGCTGCGCCAGCCGATCCCGCTGGTCCATCCGCGCGCCCTGGTCAGCACCTCGCCGCAGGAGGGTTTCCTGCACCCCAGCAACGAGATGGACAGCCTCGGCTACGACCGGCCTGAGGTGAGCTGCGATCTGGCGGGAACACCTCTGTAGGAGCCGGCTTGCCGGCGATCATCGCAAGGTATCGCCCGCAAGCGGGCTCCTACAGAAAATCAGAACACCTGTGGGAGGCGCTTTAGCGGCGACTGTCGCGGCTGCGACTGCAGGGATGCAGGAGGTAGAACGAAGCAGGGTGCCCGAGTCGAAAGCCCCTCCCACAAAAACAACGGCTACCAACAACTACAACAAGAGGATCAACCCCATGCAACTGACCCGTCTTGCCTGCGCCGTCGCTTTCGGCCTGGCCTGCCACTCGGCCTTAGCCGCCACTGCCTACGTGTCCAACGAGAAGGATGACAGCATCAGCGTCATCGACCTCGACAGCCTCGAAGTCACCGCCACCCTCGACGTCGGCATGCGCCCGCGTGGGCTGCTGCTGTCTTCCGACAACAAGCTCTTGTACATCTGCGCCAGCGACTCGGACCGCGTGCAGGTGATGGACCTGGCCACGCGCAAGATCATCAAGGAGCTGCCCTCCGGCGCAGACCCCGAGCAATTCGCCCTGCACCCCAACGACCGCTGGCTGTACATCTCCAACGAGGACGACGCCCTGGTCACCGTGGTCGACACCCAGAGCGACGAGGTGCTGGCGCAGATCGAGGTGGGCGTGGAGCCCGAAGGCATGGCGGTGAGCCCGGACGGCAAGTGGGCGGTCAACACCAGCGAGACCACCAACATGCTGCACTGGATCGACACCAGCACCAATCAACTGGTGGACAACACCCTGGTCGACCAGCGCCCGCGTCACGTCGAGTTCGACAAGGACGGCAAGCGCCTGTGGGCCTCGGCCGAGATCGGCGGCACGGTGACGGTGCTGGATGTGGACTCGCGCCAGGTGCTCAAGGTGCTCAACTTCGCCATCAAGGGCGTGCACCCGGACAAGGTGCAGCCGGTGGGAGTCAAGCTCAGTGACGACGGCCGCTACGCCTTTGTCGCCCTCGGCCCGGCCAACCATGTGGCTGTGGTGGATGCCAAGAGCTACGAGGTGCTCGACTACCTCCTGGTGGGCCGGCGCGTCTGGCATATGGCCTTTACCCCGGACCAGCGGCGCCTGCTGACCACCAACGGGGTCAGCGGCGATGTGTCGGTGATCGAGGTCGACTCGCTCAAGGTGAGCAAGTCGATCAAGGTCGGCCGCTACCCCTGGGGCGTGGTGGTGACGCCATGAATGCGCTGGAGGTGAGCGGCGTCGGCTTCGCCTATGGTGCACGCCAGGCGCTGAACGACTTGGCCTTCGCGCTGGCACCCGGGCGCTTCGCCGCCCTGCTCGGCCCCAACGGCGCCGGCAAGTCCACCCTGATCGCCCTGCTCACCCGCCTCTTTGAGCTGCAGCAGGGCGATATCCAGATCTTCGGCCACAGCCTGGCCCGCGAGCCACGCCAGGCGCTGCGCCAGCTTGGCGTGGTGTTCCAGCAAAGCACCCTGGATCTGGACCTCTCGGTGCAGCAGAACCTCGCCTACCACGCCGCCCTGCACGGCATGCCGCGCCGCCAGGCGCAGGCGCGCATCGACGAAGAGCTGCTGCGCCAGGATCTCGCCGAGCGCCGTCACGACAAGGTGCGCACGCTCAACGGCGGCCACCGGCGCCGGGTGGAGATCGCCCGCGCCCTGCTGCATCAGCCGCGCCTGCTGCTGCTCGACGAGGCCAGCGCCGGACTCGATCCGGCCAGCCGCCAGGCGCTCGGCCGGCACGTACGCAACCTGTGCCGCGAACAGGGCCTGTGCGTGCTATGGACGACCCACCTGCTGGACGAGATCGAGTCCAGCGACGATCTGCTGATCCTCCATCGAGGCGAGCGCGTGGCCTGGGGCAAGGCCAGCCAGTTCGGCGACGACCTGGCCATCAGCTTCGCCCGCCTGACCGGCGACGAGGCACTGGGCCGTGGCCATGTGCGCGAGGCGCTGCGACCAAACCTGGATACCCAGGCCCGTAGGAGCGGCTTCAGCCGCGAACACCCGGCCGAGGAGCCGCAACCATGACCGCCTACTGGGAATGCCTGCGCGGCATCGTCCTGCGTGAATGGCTGCGCTTCGTCCTGCAGCGCTCGCGCTTTCTCAGCGCCCTGGTGCGTCCGCTGCTGTGGCTGCTGGTGTTCGCCGCCGGTTTCCGCGCCGCGCTGGGCATCGCCATCATCGAGCCCTACGACACCTACATCACCTACGACACCTACATCGTGCCGGGCCTGGCCTGCATGATCCTGCTGTTCAACGGCATGCAGGGCTCGCTGTCGATGGTCTACGACCGCGAGATGGGCAGCATGCGCGTGCTGCTCACCAGCCCGCTGCCGCGCGCCTTCCTATTGGTGGCCAAGCTGCTGGCCACGGCGCTGATCTCGCTGCTGCAGGTCTATGCCTTTCTCGCGATCGCCTGGGTCTACGGCGTGCAGCCGCCGGCCTGGGGCCTGCTCGCCGCACTGCCGGCGCTGCTGCTGGTGGCGCTGCTGCTCAGCGCGCTGGGCTTGCTGCTGTCCAACGGCATTCGCCAACTGGAAAACTTCGCCGGGGTGATGAATTTCGTCATCTTCCCGATGTTCTTCCTGTCGTCTGCGCTTTACCCGCTGTGGAAGATGCGCGAGTCCAGCGAGTGGCTGTACTGGCTGTGCGCGGCCAATCCCTTCACCCACGCCGTGGAGCTGGTGCGCAATGCGCTGTACCTGCGCCTGCATGTCGAGGCGCTGCTGATCTGCGCCGGCCTCACCGTGCTGCTGACGCTGCTCGCCGTAGCCAGCTTCAATCCGCAACATGCGGCGCTGCGCAAAGCGGGCTGAAACCAGCAATGCACTTGATCGTTGCTCTCGCTCCACGTGGGAATGGCTCTGCGTCCGCTGCCGAATGCAGCCCAAATCCGTAGGGCGGGTGCAACCCGCCAATAGCGCGACGGCGGGTTGCACCCGCCCTACGAACGTCTCAGCAGCCCCTCTACTACTTTGGTACTGGTTTTCCTCTCCAACGTAGAATTCCCAAGCCTGCGACCATGGCCTGTAATACCGGCACAACAATAAGTAGAGACCTTGCCATGAAGTACCGTCTGCCCGTGCAAGCAGGCTTGATGCTCGCCTCCCTGCTGCTGGTCTGCGTCGTGCACTCCGAAGAGCTGTTCGATGCCGACGGCTATCGCAGCAGCCAGTACCGCAGCCCGACACCGTCAACGCTTGAGGGGGTTCAGGTTCTCGATACTCCCGCCCTGCAAAAGCTGCTCGACGAACGCTCCGATGCTCAACTGATCGATGTCTACCGCCAGCTGTGGCGCCATGATCGCTTCATCGAAGAAGAGCCCCACGCCAACATCCCCGGCAGTCTGTGGCTACCCAACACCGGCAGCGGAAACCTGGAAGCGCTATGGCTGCGCTACTTCACCCATTACCTGAACCAGGCCAGTAAAGGCGACCTGGACAAGCCTTTCGTTTTCTACTGCCGCCCCGACTGCTGGCCGAGCTGGAACGCCGCGCGTCGCGCCCATGCCATGGGTTATCGCCAACTCTACTGGTACCGTGACGGCGTCGATGCCTGGGAACAGGCCGGCCTGCCGATGGCGCCTGCTCAACCCGCCGAACTGCCTGCTGCTTTCCTCACGCCCACTGCCACACCATAATCACAACAACGAGGTGCAAGGCCATGTACAAGATTCTGATTGCCGACGACCATCCGCTGTTTCGTGAAGCCATCCATAACGTCATCGCCGACGGTTTTCCCGGCAGCGAGATCATGGAAACCGCCGACCTGGACAGCGCCCTGGAGCTGACCCAGAGCCACGACGATCTGGACCTGATCCTGCTCGACCTGAACATGCCCGGCATGCACGGCCTGGGTGGGCTGATGAACCTGCGCAACGAGGCGCCGACCATCCCGGTGGTGATCGTCTCCGCCGAGCAGGACAAGCAGATCGTGCTGCAGGCCATCACCTACGGCGCAGTGGGTTTCATCACCAAGTCCTCGCCACGCGCGCAGATGACCGAGGCCATCGCGCAGATCCTCGACGGCAACGTCTACCTGCCGCCGGACATCATCCGCTCGCAGAAGAGCGGCGGCCATCGCCACCACCCCGACCACCACAGCATCTCGCCGGAGCTGCTGCAGGCGCTGACGCGCAAGCAGTTGCTGGTGCTCGAACGCATGACCAAGGGCGAGTCGAACAAGCAGATCGCCTACAGCCTGGATATCGCCGAAACCACGGTCAAAGCGCACGTCTCGGCCATCCTGCGCAAGCTCAACGTGCACAACCGTGTGCAGGCCATTCTCTCGGCTGGCGATATCGATTTCGCGTCCTATCTGCGGCGCTAGCTCGGCAAGAGTGAGCGTCGATCCCGCGCATAGCACCTGGGCTCCCGCCTTCGCGGGAGTGACACACGAGGTTGTCCTGACTCCCGTCATCAACCCGTGCTAAAACGGCGGCCTCACCGATTGGAGTCCACCATGCACATCCGCCCCTTCCAGCTCTCCGACGAAGCCGCCGTCGTCGACCTCTGGCAACGCTGCGACCTGACCCGCCCCTGGAACGATCCGCACAAGGACATCCAGCGCAAGCTGCAGGTGCAGCCTGAGCTGTTTCTGGTTGGGGAAATCGATGGCAAGCTGGTGGCCTCGGCCATGGCCGGTTATGAAGGCCACCGTGGCTGGGTCAACTACCTGGCGGTGTGCCCCGAGCAACGCCAGCAAGGCCTGGCCCGTCAGTTGATGGCGTATATCGAAGAACAGTTGCTCGCTCTGGGCTGCCCCAAACTCAGCCTGCAGGTGCGCTACACCAATGCGGCGGCATTGGCTTTCTACGAACGGCTTGGCTACAAGATCGATGCATCGGTCAGCCTGGGCAAACGCCTGATCGCGGATGATTGACGAGGTGCCCGTATCGTAGCCCGGATGCAATCCGGGACAGAACGGCGTGATCTTTCCCGGATTGCATCCGGGCTACGGGCTCGCTGAGCAGACGCCAGCAACAGCTACTCACGACTCACAAATATGGCCCCCTTGCGGGTGCTGCTTTTTGTAGGAGCCCGCTTGCGGGCGATCCATGTATCCGTGGCCTGATCGCCGGCAAGTCGGCTCCTACAAATACCGTCCGATTGCGACTCACGACCTGTAAATCTGCCCGCTGAACAGGCAGCACCCTACGGATATGACCCGCGATCACCCCCCCGCCCCACGCTCCATCAAATGACTCATCGCCGCCTTCAGCTTCATCGGTCGCACCGGCTTGTGCAGCAGGCTATGGCCCAGCTCGCGCATCTGCTGCTTGAGCTCGTTGCTGTAGTTGGCGGTGATCATCAGCGCCGGTAGCGGCGTGCTGCGTCGGGCGTTGATCTGCGCCACGGCGTCGACACCATTGCGCTCGTCATCGAGGTGGTAGTCGGCGATCAGCAGGTCGGCCTCGGCGTGGTAGTTGTCCACCTGGCACGCCAGGTCTTCTTCACTCAGCGCAGTAACCACCCGGCAGCCCCAGCCTTCGAGCAGGGTGCGCATGCCGGCGCAGATCGCCGCGTCGTTATCCAGCACCCAGACCCGCGCGCCGCTGAGGCGTTCGAGCAACAGATGCGGGCTGTCCTGCACCCTGCGCACGCGCGGTGCGCGGCGGGTCAACGGTACCTCGACGGCGAACATCGAGCCCCTGCCCTGCTGCGACGCTACGCGGATGCGGTGGCCAAGCATGCCCGCAATTTTCTCGACGATCGCCAGGCCCAGGCCGAGGCCGCGATCCTGCTTGCGCTGCACGTTGTCGCCGCGCTTGAACTCCTGGAATACCTCCAGCAGCTTGTCCTGGGCGATACCGATACCGGTGTCCCAGACCTCGATGGACAGGCTGTTGCCGCGCCGTCGACAGCCCAGCAGGATGCGCCCGCTGGCGGTGTAGCGAATGGCATTGCTGAGGAAATTGCGCAGAATCCGCGCCAGCAATTGCACATCGCTGCGCACCAGGGCCGAGCTGGGCAGGTAGTCCAGGCGCAAACCCTCGCTACCGGCGATCTGGTGGTACTCGGCGGCCAGGTTCTCCAGCAGCTCGCTGACGGCGAATGGCGCGATATCGGGCTTGATCACCCCGGCATCGAGTTTGGAAATGTCCACCAGCGTGCCGAGCAGGCTTTCCACGTCTTCCAGCGAGTTACTGACGTTGCGCACCAGCGGCGCGCAGCCGCTCAGGTCCTTCTTCTCCAACAACGCACTGGTGAATAGCCGCGCGGCGTTGAGCGGCTGCAGCAGATCGTGGCTGACCGCGGCGAGGAATTTGGTCTTGGACAGGTTGGCCTGCTCGGCCTCGCCCTTGGCCTCACGCAGGCGCGCCTCCATCTGCGTGCGCTCGTCGATCTCGCGGCGCAGCTGGTCGTTCACTGTGGTCAGCTCGGCAGTGCGTTCGCGCACGCGCTGTTCCAGGTGTTGATAAGCCTGGTGCAATGCCTCGGCAGTGCGGCGACGCTCGGTAATATCGCGGATCAGCACGAAGATCCCCACCACCTCGCCACTGGCCTGACGGTTGGGCACGTAGGAACGCAGCATGTAGCGCTCCTGGCCGTTGTGGTTGGTTTCGGCGAATTCGAAGGTCACGCTCTCGCCGGACAGCGCCAATTCGACGTAGGGTTCCAGGCGCTGGCAATGCTCTTCGCTGTGCACTTCGCGCAGGCTTTGGCCGAGCATGGCGCCGCGCGGCCAGCAGTACCATTCCTCGTAGACCTTGTTGGTGAATTCGTAGACCAGGTCGGCCGACAGGTAGGCGATCAGCGCCGGCACGTGGTCGGTGATCAGGCGAATCCAGCGCTCGCTGTCGCTCAATGCCTGGGCCTGGCGATGACGCTCGGTAATGTCGGTGAAAGTGTTGACGAATCCGCCGGTGGGCAGCGGATGGGTGCGCACTTCCAGCATGCGCCCATCGAACAGGCGCACCTCCACCTGGCGCAGTGGTTTGCCGGTGGCATCGCGGCTGTCCGGGGTCAGCGGCTCAAGTTCGCTTTCCGCCATCACTTCGGCGAACGGCCGATGGGCGTTGATCGGCGCCAGCCCGCAGAGCTCGAGGAAGCGGTGGTTCCACAACTCCAGCGCGCCCTCGGCATTGACCATGGCCATGCCCTGCGACAGGTTATCGACCGCGCGCTGCAGCAGGCGCGACTTCTGCGCCAGGGCCTGCTCGCGGCGCAGCGCCTCGCTCTGCTTCACCTCGGTGATGTCGGTGTAGAGGATCACCAGCCCGCCCTCGCGGGTCGGCCGTTCGCTGACCTGGACCCAGCGCCCATCCTGCAGGCGGAACAGGCTCGGCTCGCCCTCCTTGCCCAGCTGCGCCTCCACCACCAGGCCGGTGCTGCGGCTCAGCCGGCGAATTTCCTCCAGCCGCGTACCGGTGCCGATGCGCGCACGGCTGCGCGCCCACAAGGCCTTGAAGCGGCTGTTGAACAGCACGATGCGCTGGCGATCGTCGAACAGCACGAAGGCATCGGAGATGCTCTCGATGGCATCGATCAAATGCTGGTGCGCGGTCTCGGCACGCAACCGCGCATCGCTGAGCAACTGGTTGCTGGATTTCAGCTCGGCCATCGCCTGGTTCAGCGCGTCGGTGCGCTCGCGCACCTGCTCGGAGAGCACCACCGAATGCTGGAAGGCCGCGTAGGCGTCATCGCCACGGGAATGGATCGACTCGACCCGCTCGATCAGCGCGGCGTTGATGCGCCTGAGCTTGGCGTTTTCCTGCTCCAGCGCCGTACAGCGTGCCTGCAGCTCAGCGCTCGGCACGCCCAACAGGTCGGCCAATGGCGACACCGGTGAAGGTCTGGTTGATGTGCATGCCATTGAACTGCTCTCCGTAGGTGTTGAAGCCGATCACCCGCTGCTGGCGCAGCAGTGTGGCGACCGACTCGACGCCGCCATCGTTCTCGATCTCCAGGCGGCGCAGGAAGCAGTCGCAGCCGATGGTCAGCAGCAGCGGGCCGAGGCGCTGCTCGAGCCCGGCGAACAGCTGCTGCAGGTTAGGCAGCAAGGGGCCTGGGTGCATGGCAGTGAGGACGATGCCGTTCTCCACCGCGCAGTAGAAGGTCAGGCTGAGGTCGTCGTGCACCTGCTGGATCGAGCGCACGTAGTAGTGATCGCTGATCCGCACCGCCAGCGGATAGGCGGCGAACGCGCGCAGATCCAACGCCTCGACCGGCACGCCGATCAGGTCGGCGTATTCCTGCGCCGCCGGCGCGGCATTGAGCTCGTACACCCGGCGCGTGGCGCTGTCGGCGCGGGTCACCACCAGCTTTTCCGCACTGGGCTGGATGTGATGGGTGCTGAACACCTCGAACTCCAGCCAGGTGTTGAACAGCACGACTACAGCGGCGCCGCTGTGAAAGCGGCCGCCGTGGTAGACGTGGGTGTGGGTAAGGTGGTTGTCGTCGCCGGCCGAGCCGCCGAAGTGCGGGATGCTGCCCAGCGCCGCACTGAGTGCGCCGAGCACCAGTTCCTCGCGGCTGGAAAGGCCATCAAGCAGGGTCAGGGCGAAACTGTGGCCCTTGATCGAGGCCAGCTCGTTGCTGCGACAGTTCTTGACCAGGCCATCGACCAGTTGCTGCGCATCGAGCAGGTTGAAGCGTTCCATCTCGTCGATCAGCACGCTGGCGATGGAGAAACAGCGCAGGTCGAAGCCCAACGCCACCACGCAGCCACGGCCATAGCCCTGCGGGGTGATCTCACCGGCGCTGGTACAGCCGACCAGGCTGACGCCGCCGAAGTGGGCTTCCAGCGCCTGGCCGAGCCCGTCGAGGTCGTATTCAGCCGAGCAGAAGAACAGCACGAAGCCGAGATAGGGGTGGATCAGCTGGCGCGCCAGTTCCTGGGCGGCCAATTCCACATCCTTCGTGCTGGAGACGGCGCTGAGCACGCCGTCCGGCTGTTGCAAGGCCATATCACGCCCCAATGCACCTGCTGATCATGGGGAAATTCTACGAAGCCGGTGCTGCCCGCCCCATGCTACTTGAGTACTGGGTAGTCGATCCGTAGGGCGTACTCGCGAAGCAGTACGCGACGCACGCCGCCACCCCGGTCACGCCATACATGGGCAATTCAATATGTAGGGCGGGTGCAACCCGCCAGTGGGGCAACGGCGGGTTGCACCCGCCCTACAAACTGGTGCGCCGCGCGCACCAGTGTTCTTACAGGGCCGGCCAGAACATCAGGGTCAGCACGAACATCCCGGCGTAGAAGCCGATCTCCAGGGTTTCCGTCCACGGCTGGATGCGCTTGATCGCGCCATGCACATGCACCAGCACCATCAGCAGGGCCACCGCGGCCAGCACCTCGAAGGTGGTGTGCAGCGCTTCGCCGGTCAGCGCGGCGCGCAGCATCAGCGCTTCGACGATGAGGATGAAGGCGCCCAGGCAGCGCCCGAAATACACCGCCAGGTCGATGTCCTGCGGAATGCGCCAACGCATCAGGCGCGCCCAGGCCAGCGGCACGAGGAAGATGGGCAGCGCAAAGACCAGCGTGGTGCTGATCGCCAGTATCAGCAGGTAGGTTTGAGCCGATTCGCTCCAGAGTCCGATCATTGAATTCTTCCTTTCGATCCCTGAGAGTCTGTTCACGATCTGGCGAGCTAGAGCGATACAAGGCAAAAACAAGCGAGGAAGCGGAGTGTACTTTTGTACATGAGCATTCCGAGCTTGTTTTTAACGCAGTAGCGCCGACGCGCAGCAGATCGTGAACAGGCTCGAAAAGAACGGGAGGCCCTTGGGCCTCCCGTCGTCTACAAGCCGTGTGGCTTACCAGCTGAGCACCGCACCTACGGCGAAGGTGTCGGTATCCTCGTTCAAACCACTGCCGGCGGCGGCATCGATCTGGTACTGGTTGTACTCGGCGACCAGCTTGAGGTTGTCGTTGATGGTGCGGAAGTAGGCGATGCCGCGGGTCTCGTAGTCCGCCGCCACGCCCAGGCCGTTGCCGTCGTCCTCGGTCTTGCCGTAGGACAGCGCCACACGGTTCTTGCCCCAGGTGTAGGAGCCCTGCAGCAGGTAGCCGTCGCTGTCGATGTCACGCAGGGTCGGCTCGCCCAGGTTGTTGGTGAAGAACGGGTTGATGCCCTTGGCCTGGAAACCCGAGCCGGTCAGCGACAGACCACCGAATTTGGCCTGCACGCCATAGCCAAGGCCCTTGGAGGTGACCTTGTCGACGGTGTCGTCGGTGTTCTCGGAGGTCTGGTAGGCGCCGTTGACCCAGGTGTAGATGGTCGAGCCGCCCAGATCGAACTGGTAGCTGACTTCCGATTCGAAGCGCGGGTTTTCCTGGTAGGCCTTGCCGGTGGCGCTGTCGTCGTTGGTGTCGACCGGGTCCATGATGCCGACCGCGACACGCAGGCCTTCGGCCAGATTGTTGTTGCGGTAGGTGATCTGCGAGGTCGGGAACGGGTATGGGTAACCGGTGCCGATGTTGCCGAAGGACACGCCATTGCCGTCCACCAGGCCAAGGGTGTCGGAGACGTTGCCGTACCCGGCCAGCAGCTCGTCGAGGAAGATGTTGGAGCGCGAGAACAGGCCGAAGTCCTTACCCACCAGCACCTCGCCCCACTCCGGGCTGGAGACGGTGCCGTAGAACTGGCGCACATCGATGGCGGTATCGGTGCCGTTGGTTTCGCTGTCGTTGATGGTGACCCAGAAGGACGAGCGGCCGGTCAGCTTCAGATCATCGATCTGCTTGCCGAAGTTGAAACCGATCCAGTTGGGCAGAAAGCCCATCTTCACCCGCGACTGGCGACGGTCGAATTGCTCGCCGTCACGATCGACGTCGCTGTTGACGTAGAAGGCGTTGATGTAGCCGTCGGTGGAGAAAGTGGTGTCGTCCTTGTCGTACAGGACGATCTCGGCGGCGGCCTGCTGCGCGGTCGCCAGAGCGACGGCGGTGGCCAGGGTCAGGGGCAGAAGTCGAGTGATGGCGATCTTGTTGTTGTGCATAACGCTCTCCGCTTGAGTGGCGACCGCCAGGGCAGTCGTGTCGGAGGCGATTATCGAAAGCGGGTCCGGCGGGCCATACGCTGCCTTGGCCGCGATTCGCTGCTGCTTTGGCCGGGCGCTACCGTCGCGCTTCCGCCGACTCGCGACCGACCTGCTACCGGTAGCGGGAGAAAGGTATTAGTACCGGGCCAGCCCTAGGGCGTAGACATGCGCCAGTAACGAAGCGGCAGGCGTCGCGCACCGCAACGAACGGCGGCGGCGCGGCTGCACAAGGCTTCGCCCCAGGTCGGGGCTCCTACACAGCCACCAGACGCTGCCTCATCCTGTAGGAGCCGCGCCCCGCGGCGAATCGAAAGAACGCGGCAAAGCCAGAGCCTCGCACCGGACCGGGTCTCCTGCAGAAAAAGGGCGTTGGAAATTCGCGCGCAGTCGCGCAAAGAGCGCTGAAGAGAACGCAGCCTAGGCCGGCGACGGCGCTCCGCTGGCCAGTACGCGCCAGTCGCGGGCGCTTAGCAGTTGCTCATGAGCCTGGAGCAGATCGTTCGCGGTCAGGGCCACCAACGCTTGCTGCACCCGTTGCAGGTGCACCTCGGGCAAGCCTGCCAGATGCAGCTGCCATAGCTGCTCGGCACGCGGCAGATTGGCCTTGGCCGGGCTCAGCGCTGGCAGCAAGGCATCGCGATACCGCGACAAGGCCGTATCGTCCAGTGCTGCGAGCAACTGACGCTGCTCGCCCAGAAAGGCGCGGATATGCTCGAAGATCCCAGCCGCCTCGCACACCGGCGACTGCAGGGCAAACAACAGGCCCCGGCAACCCTCGACCTGACGGAAACCGGCGAACAGCGCGTAACCCAATTGCAGCTCGCCACGCAGGCGCTGGTAGAAGCGCCCCTGCAACACCTGGCCAAGCAGACGCCAGGCGGCCTCGGTACAGGCATCGCCGGCAGGCAAGGGACAGAACAGCAGCAACGCAGCATCCGTACCCGGCTGCACGACCTGCTGCCAGTCGATCCCGGTCTCGATGCGGGACGTTGGCGGCAGATCCGCCAGCGACTCGACAGCTGCGCACAGCTCGGCCAACTGTGCCTGTTCGCTCGCTCCGAGCCCGACACTCAGCCCCTCCAGCCGCGAGGCCTTGGGCAGCTCGCACAGCCGCGGCAAACGCTGCAGCAGCGCCCGCAACAGCATGCTCTGAGAAGCAGGTTCGACCGGTTGATCGAGCGCGGCCAACAGCAGCGGCACCAGCAAGGCACTGAAGGCCGGCAACAGCGGCGCCGGGCCGCACAATGAAAGGCTCCAGCCAGCAGCTTGCACGCTCAGCTGACAGGCGATGCCCAGCCGCTCACCACGCCAGCGCAGATCGGCGCTGCACGCCAGCAAGCCCGATTCGATGACAGCTGCATCGCCTGAACAAGGGCCGCGCCAGTAAAGCGCAGCCGGCCCACCCTCGACCTGCCCCGGATGATGTCGCAGCGCGGCCAGTGGCAGAACGGCCGATGCCATAGCAGTACCGGCCAGCAGCGGATCATCGTCGGGCAGCCGCCAATGGCGTCTCGGGAGTAGTGCTGGCGATGGCGTCGGCAGGGCCTGCAATGGCAAATCCAATCCGATTGCCGGCCACAGGGGCCGCGCCTGCTCGTCGCACTGCAGTTCGATCAGCCCCTCACCACAAGCCAGGCAAGCCAGCAAGGCATTCAGGTCGCGCAAGGTGTGGCTGTCGTCCTGAGCAGGCGATTGCAGTTCCCTGGCCGCCGCCAACGGGCTGAGCCCAAGCAACCTGAGCGCTGCTGCCTGCTGCTGGTGCTGCAGTCGCAATGACCAATCTGCATGGCCCTGCAGCTGCGCGGCCCAACTCTGCACGGCCGCGCGTAATGCAGCGCCCTGCTCCGCGGTGGCGCCAGGAACGTCCAGGCGCAACAGGCATTGTCCCCGGTGCTGATATAGCACCCGCGCCTGCAACTGCCGGCACAATTGCAGCGCGCGCAGGCCGTCGAGCAAGCCGCCGGGCGCAGGGCCCTGCAAAGCATCCAGCAACAGATCCAACGACGCATTCAGGTGATGGGTGTCGAGCTGCACGGCAAGGCCCAGGTACACACCAGGGCTGCTGTGTTGCAGGTGCAGGCACGGCGCTCGCAGCGGCAGCAGGTCCAGCGGCGGAGCGGAACAGGCGTCGCCCTCGTCTACCGGCAACGTTCCAAGCAGCGCCTCGGCGATATCCAGCAGCTGCTCGGCCGGTTGTGGCCCAACCAGAGTCAGGCTCATATGCCGAGCCTGGTAGTGGCGCTGGTGATGATCACGCAGCGCCCGCTGAAATTCCGCAGACTCCACAACCAGCGTGCTGCGATCACCTGCCAGAAACGCGCCGCAGCGATGCCCGGCAGCGAGCGCCTGTCCCAGAGCATGATCGATGCGACTGTCGGCATCCTGGCTGCGCGCTTGGTATTCAGCGTGCAACACCTCGCGCTCGCGCAGCTGCGCGTCGATCGCCAGCAACGGCTGGCAGAGCATATCCAGCAGACGCGTCAGCGCCGGCTGCAGCAACTCGACCAGTACCTCGCAGACGAAATCGGTGTGCCGCGCCTGAGTCGAGGCATTGACCAGCCCGCCATGACGCTGGACGAAGGCCATCAACCCCTGCTCGCCCGAGTAATCGCGGCTACCGAGAAACAGCAGATGTTCGAGAAAGTGCGCCAGCCCCGGATAGGCCGGCGGCTCGTCATGACTGCCGGCGGCCACACGCAGGCACAACCCCACCTCCTGCGCCCAGGGCTGTTGCTGCGCACGCAGCAGCGCACCATTGGCCAGGCGCCGAACAGGGGCAGAACGTGGAGCGTGCAGGGTCATCGAGGGTTCTCTGGGCAGCCTAGCGTCCAGCTTCGACAACGAACCAGCGCCAGACAATGCTGCTTTCGGCTGGGTAAACCGCGCCTTTGGTCGTAAAAATGGCGCACGCAGAAACGCAAACGCCCCGACACCAGCCTTGCGGCGAGTGTCGGGGCGTAGATTGGCAGATGTCAGTTGCGGCAGTCTTCGATCAGGCCTTTGACCAGACCAATCATCAGCAACAACATCAGCACCATGAACGGCAGGCCCATGGCCACAGCACCAGCCTGAATGCCCTTGAGCGCAGTATCGCCGCCAATCACGAACAACGTGACGGTCACCAACGCGATCATCACCAGCCACAGCACGCGCTGCACCGGCTGGGTGTCGGGGTCGCCACCGGCCGACAGGTTGTCGATCACCAGCGCACCGGAGTCCACCGACGTCACCATGAAGAACACCAACAAGGCGACCACCAGCAGCGAACCGATACCGGCCAGCGGCAGCATTTCCAGGAACTGGAAGATAGCCATGTTGACGTCACTGAGGCCTGCCGCCAGAGCACCGCTGCCGTCGATCACCTGGGCGATGGCGCCGCCTCCAAAGGCAGAGAACCACAACAGAGTGACCACGGTCGGCGCCAGCATCACCATGCCCACCATCTGGCGCAGGGTGCGGCCCTTGGAAACGCGGGCGACGAAGATGCCCACCAGCGGGCCCCAGGTGCACCACCAGGCCCAATAGAACACCGTCCAGCCCTGGAACCAGTCCTGATCAGGACGATCGATCCAGTTGCTCAGTGGCAGGAACATCTGACCGTAGTCGACCGCTGCGCTCAGGGTGTTGGAGAAGAACGCCATGCCGCCAATACCGACCGCGACCAGCAGAAACAGCACCAACGCCAGCAGCATGTTGATGTTGCTCAGGACCTTGACCCCGGCATCCAGCCCCCGCCACAGCGAGAACGCTGCCAGACCAGTGACCGCGACGATGAACAGCAGCTGAAAGGCGAAGGTGTTCGGGGTGCCTAGTACGTGGGCAATACCGGCCGTGGCCTGCATCGCGCCCAGACCGAGGGAAGTGGCCAGGCCGAAGATGCTCAGCACCACGGTGAACACGTCGACCATCTGCCCCGGCAAGCCACGATGCCCACGCCCCAGCAGCGGCTGCAGACCGGAGCTGAGCGACAGTGGCAGGCCCTTGTTGTAGGAGAAGTACCCCACCACCAGCGCGCTGGTCAGGTAGATCGCCCAAGGGTGCAAGCCCCAGTGATACAGCGTCGCGCCCATCGCCGCATGGGCGGCCTCCGGGGTGCTGGCAGCCACGTTCAGCGGCGTTTTCCACCAGGCGGTGTATTGCGCCACCGGCTCGGCGACGCCCCAGTACAGCAGGCCGACGCCCATGCCGGCGGCGAACATCATGGAGAACCACGACAGGGTGCTGAATTCGGGTTTGGCATCGCGCCCACCGAGACGCACCTTACCCAGCGGTGACAGCGCCAGACCGGCGCAGAACAGCACCGCCAGATTGCCCATGATGATGATGAACCAGTCGAAATTCTTCAGGATCCAGCCCTTGATGCCTTCCAGCGTCTCGCCGAAGACCACGGGATTGCTCAGTGCCAGGAGAACCAGCAACAGGATGATGGAGAAGGAAACGGGGAATATGACGCGATGGAAGTTCAAGCCGAGCACTCGAATATTCAAGTCTCGACCGACTATGTTTTCCGCAACCATAGGCTTCATGCACGCACCTCGATTTTGTTCTTGTAATAGTTTTCTCCGCATCCGGGCCGAGCCCTGCAGGTGCAGTTGGCGGCTCGGTAAACGCTGCGGGTGATCAATAGTCAAACAGGCCCGAATCCATCGACAAACCATTTAATCTGCGCGACTTATGACTTTTAATCATCAATCTGCACGATCACTCAGGGCGCCGCCAGAAAGCCTCAAAGCCATATTTCACGGGCGCTGGCGAGCCGCCAGGCAGGCACCTGCCGGCTCGTCGTTCTGGCTGAGCTTTGCGCATCCATTCGCAGGTAGGGATGGATCGTTCAGAGCCTCTGGCTGGGTGCCTCCTCGACTCGCTCCTCCACGCTGACCGCTGGCTCGATAACCGCAGCCAGGGTCGTGCAGGCAAGGGCATTGGGTGTGGCCTGATGCTGCAGCGGCGCATCGTCCTGCAGGTGCTCGCCGGTCACGCGCCCTTGTCCCACGGCAACCGCCAGTACCGCCGCGCTGATGGCAAAGAACAGGTAGAGGCTGGAGGGGCCGAAATGCCCCATCAGCGCACCGGCCAGCAGCGGGCCGATGCAGGCGCCCACACCGAAGGTAGCGAGCAACAAACCCGCCAGTGACACGCGTAGACGCGGCTCCATGTTGTCGTTGGCCAGGGCCACGCCCAGCGGGTACAGGCAGAACTGCAGGAAACCAATGCAAGCGCTGAACAGCAGCAGCACGCCGAACGACAGGCCCTGATAGAACGCCAGCGGCAGGCAGGTCAGGATCAGCAACGCCGCCACACCGCGAATCAGGCTGGCGCGTGGCAGGCGATCCGACAGCCAGCCCAGTGGTAGTTGTGCAAGCAGCCCAGCCGCAATCGCCAGGGCCATGAACTGGCCCACTTCGACCGTGCTCAGGCCCTGTCGGCTGGCATAGATCGACGACAAGCCATAGAAACCACCGTTGATCATGCCCGAGATCAGTACGGTGAACAGCGACTGCGGCACTCGCTGCAAAAACAGACGCAGGTCGATCGGCTCGGAGTCCGGTAAGGTCGGATGGGTACTGCGGGTCAGCGCCACTGGCACCTGGCTCAGGGCGAAGGCGATGACCACGCCGAGTAGCGCATGCAGGCCGAGATTGCCGTCGATGCTCAGCGCCAGTTGACCGAGCATCATGCCGACGTAGGCCGCGACCATGTAGATGCCCAGCACCCTGCCGCGCTGATCGCTCTGCGCGCAGTCGTTGAGCCAACTCTCCACCACCATCAGCTGGCACATCATCGCCACGCCGACGACAAAACGCAGCAACAGCCAGAGGGGCAATGCCTCACTGAAGGCATGCGTCAGCACCGCCGCGCAGATGATGCCGGAGCAGGCCACGTAGGTACGGATGTGACCGACACGGCCGATCAGCACCTGGCCGACCTTGCCGCCGACCACCATGCCCAGGGCATTGGCTGCCATCAGCGCGCCGCCCCAGAATTCGGCGACGCCGCCGGCAGTCAGGCGCAGCGCCAGATAAGTCATCAGCAGGGTCGAGCCGAGCTGCATCAGCAGGCTGGCCAGATAGAGTGCAGCGAACGCCTGGGTCAATCCGAGCAATTGCTCACCCCTTTATCAACGACAACCACCACGCCTGAGCCGGGCGCGCAGCAAAACGGGACCATCGGTAATCCTTCCAGCGGGCGAACCCGATGCCGATGATCGGCGAGATCTCGTGGCTGATCGCCTGCGCCACGAAGGCGGCGCCGGGCGGGAGGAACTTCAGATCGATGGTGATCGACCAGTTGCACCGGGCCTTTCCCGGAAACGACCTGGCTCATAGCTCGCCCCGACTGTTCCAGGCCGCGCCGACACCCTTGTCGCAGGCCGTGGCGAACACGCCCGGCTGCAGCTCGCCGAAGCAAGGGCTGAACGGCACATCGACCCACTGCGGGCAGCGCACCTGGAAAGCCTTGCGATGGTCGGTGCGTACCGACTCGCGCATGGCGCCGCTGCGGCTCTTGCCGTACGTGGGCACGTGCTTGCAGGTATTACGGATGATCAAAAGGTGATCCTGAGTCATGCGCACTGTGGTGCCCCCCTCCACCAGTTATTGTGGCCCACCCCAATCACAGCCAATCCGTTTGCCACGGGTAGCGCGACAGGGCTTCACAGCCGTTGGCGGTGATCAGTACCTGTTGCTCCAGCTTGATGCCCTCCTTGCCGCCCTGCTCGCCGATATAGCTTTCCACACAGAGCACCATGTTTTCCTCGAATACGCCGTCGTAGCCGCTGCTGGCCCAGTCTGCGCCCTTGTGCGCCAGAGCCGGGTACTCGTCGACCAGGCCGACGCCGTGCACGACGCAGCAATAACGGTTGTGCCAATAGGCCGGCGGAATGTCCCAGGACTGCTCGACGAACTCGCGGTGACTCAAGCCCGGACGCAACAGCGCCATGTTGTGCTGTACCTGTTCATGGGCCAGACGATAGAGCTTGCGCTGCTCGGCGCTGGGGGCAACGTGGCCGACAGTCCAGGCTCGAGAGATGTCGGCGCAGTAGCCGTATGGGCCGATCAGGTCGGTGTCGAAGCAGACGATCTCACCTTCCTCCATCTCCCGGTCGCTGGACTCCTGCATCCAGGGATTGGTACGCGGCCCTGAGGCCAGCAGGCGGGTTTCGATCCATTCACCACCGTGGCGCACGTTCTCGTAATGCAGCCAGGCCCACAGCTCGTTCTCGGTCATGCCGGGGCGCAGTTCATCGTGCATGCGCTGGATGCCGCGCTCGCACACGGCGATGGTCCAGCGCATCAATTCCAACTCCTCGGAGGATTTGATCCGCCGGGCCTGCTCCATCAGGCTGTGCCCTTCTATCAGCGTCAGGCCAGCCTCGCGCAGCAGGTCGAGGCCTTCCAGGTCGGCCTTGTCCACCGCCAGGCGCACCTTGTCTCCGGCATGCTGGCGAATCACCGCCTGGATATCGTCGGCCCAGGCCAGCGCCTTCTCGCCGATGCGCGAGCCGGCACCGAAATAGCTCCAGTTGATCGCTGGGCGTATCTCGTCGAGCAGCTCGTTGCCCTCGTGCAGGTGCTCGCAATTGTGGAACTCGAACAGCACCACAGGCCCATCGGCGAATACCAGCGCATAGCGGGCGTAGTTATGCAGCGTCCACACCTGCATGTTGGAGGTGTCGGTGGCGTAGCGGATGTTCACCGGGTCATACAGCAGTATGGCCGCGCAATCGGCGGCCTTGAGTTGCTGACGAACTCGCTGCAAACGATAGGCGCGAGCAGCCCTGTGGGTCTCGCCACTGACCGGATTGCGCAGTGGCTGCGTGGCGACCTCGTCGGCTAGATACTTATTCTTGTTTTCGAACATGGCTGGACTTCCTGAGGGATGAAAGTGGGCACCGCCCGAGCCTGAGTGCTCCATCTGCGCGCGGGACCATCGGCAACGCTCCCCTGGCTAAGCCAGACCTTGCCGTTGTTTCCAGTCACCCGGATGGACCACATAACCGAACAGCGCATGTCCGCCGTAGACCAGCTCGGTGCCTTCGGGAATCCACAGCAGTTGCCCCGGCTTGACGCGATACAGCTCGCCGTTGGCCTTGAGCTCGAAGCAGCCCTCGATGACGAAGATCACCTCGTCATACAGCAGGGTCCAGGCCACCTCGGCGCCCTCCCAGCGGGCGAAGCCGATGCCGATATTCGGCGAGATCTCGTTGCTGATCGCCCGCGCCACGAAGGCTGCGCCGGGCGGTCCGCCGCGCGGGAGGAACTCCAGATCATGGTGATCGACCAGCAGCACCGGGCCCTTCCCGGAAACGGCCTGGTTCATAGCTCGCTCCGACTGTTCCAGGCCGCCAGGCGAATGCGCGAACGCACGCCCAAACCGAGGAACGGCTCCGGAGGATTGAGCGATGGCATGCCGGTGACCGCCTGGATATCGCGCAACTGCGCCGAATCGCTGCCCACCGCCATTTCCGCCAGCAGCGTGCCGGAGATGGTGCCCCAGGCCGCGCCGACGCCGTTGTCGCAGGCCGAGGCGAACACGCCCGGCTCCAGTTCGCCGAAGAAGTTGGTGAAGTTGCGCGAGATCGCGTAAACACCGCCCCAGGTGTGGCTGAACGGTACATCGGCCAACTGCGGGAAGCGCGCCAGGAAGGCCTTGCGATGATCGGCGCGCACCGACTCGCGCATGCCGTCGCTGGTGCTCTTGCCGTACTTGGGCACGTGCTTGTAGGTGTTACGGATGATCAGGCGGCGGTCCTGGGTCATGCGTACCGTGGTGCCGGCGTGATCGGCCGGGGTCAGGCCCCAGTCGAGCTGACCACCGTAGGCCGCCAGCTCGGCATCGCTCAGCGGACGCGTCCAGCTGGCGAAGGTCATCACCGGCAGCAGGCGGTTGCGCAGGTAACCGAACTCCTGGGTGAAGATGCTGGTGCCGAGCAGCAACTGCTCGGTGCGAATCGTGCCCTGACTGCCCTGCAGCAGCCAGCCGCCGTGACCGTCGCGTTGCAGACCGGTGATGGGCGATTCTTCCAGCAGCTCGACATTCTCCGGCAGCGAGTGCGCCAGCCCGGTGACCAATGCCGCCGGCTGCATCAGATAGCAACCCGGGGTGAAAATCGCGCGGCTGTAATAGGCATTGCCCAGCACCTGCGCAAGCTCGTCGCGCTCGACCAGGCGGAAGGGTTCGCCCAGATTCTTCAGCAACTGCTCGAAGTGCTGCAGATACGCCAGGCCACGCTGGCCCACCGCGCCCTGATACTTGCCGGCATGGGACCACTGGCAGTCGATGCCGTGACGCTCGATCAACCCCTGCAGCTGGGCGATGGCAGCGCGATTGAGCGACAGCAGGCGCTGTTTGTGTGCCGGGTCGGGATGTTCCAGGGCGAACTTGTGCGGCAGGTCGATGACGAAACCGGAGTTGCGTCCAGAAGCGCCCTGGCCGACACGCTGGGCGTCGACCAGGATGATGCGTTTGTCCGGCAGCAACTCGCCAAGGCGGCGCGCAGCGGCCAGGCCAGCGAAACCGGCGCCGATCACCGCGTAGTCGGCGCGTTGCTCGCCGTGCAGGCGCTTGCACGCAGGTTGCTGCGCCAGTGCGGCGTACCAGCCACAACTGCTGTCGTCATGGGGCAGATTGATTTGCTTGCTCATGCGCGTGCCCTCAGGCCACTGATCGTTGTGCGTTCTGGCAGCTTTGCAGCCAGCTGTTGCGTTGGGTCTGTGCCTGTCGTCCAAGCAGGACGAAGCCGCACGCCAGCCCCTGGGCATCGTAGAAACCGGCGCTCAGACCATCGGCGCTCGGTGTGCAGCGCCACTCACCGGCAGTGCCAGGCGCCGGCGCCAACAGGCACAGCGGCGCGGCCGGGGTTTTCACCGTCACCGGCATCAGCGGATAGCTCACCGCCGTCGGCTGGCCGAGCAAGGTCTTGCTCAGCGCGGCGATGCCTTGGTTGATCGGAGCCAAATAAGGCAGCAATTGCCCATCGACCTCGATGCAGTCACCCAGCGCGTAAATGCCCGGCTGCGAACTCTGCAACTGAGCATCGACCTGAATCCCACGGCCCACGACCAGCCCAGCACACTTGGCCAGGCCCAGATTGGGCTGCAGGCCGACAGCCGAGAGCACCAGATCGGCCTCCAGGCTTTCGCCATTGGCCAGGCTCAAGCGGTAGCCCTGCTCCAGTGCATCGACGCGGCGCAGGGTGTTCTGCAAGTGCCAGCTGACGCCCAACGCTGCCAGCGCACTTTGCAGATGTTGCCCGGCCTCGGCTGGCAGCAAGCGCTCCATTGGCCACTTACCCAGGCCGATAACGCTGACCTGAAAACCGCTGGCCGCCAGGTCGTTGGCGAACTCGCAGCCGATCAGACCGTCGCCGAGAATCGCCACGCGTCGCACGCCGACCAGGCGTTCGCGGAAGCTGCGGTAGTCATGCAGGTTGTTGACGCTGATCAGCGCGTCGCTGGCCCCTTCGATAGGCAGGCGAATCGGCGCCGCACCGCTGGCCAGCACCAGTTGGCCGTATTCCATCTCACCGATGTTGGTGTGCAGGCGCCGCGCCGTGGTGTCGATGCGCTCCACCGTGCAATGCGGGTAGACGCGAATCTTCAGGCGCTTCTCGATGGCCAGCGCCGACTCACCGGCCAGCGCGTCGGCGCTCTTGCCCTGAGCCAGGCCGATGGACAGCGCCGGCTTGGAATACAGGTGCCCGGACTCCTGGGTCAGCACACGTATTTCCACCTCGGCATCGGCGCGGCGCAGAGCCTGGGCCAGGCCATAACCGGCATAACCGCTACCGATGATGACGATGGGCTGACGCACGTCGGCCGCCAGCGTCTGCAGCGGTTGCGGCGGCACCGGCAGCAGCGTGCTGAGCGGCGCTGCGGCGGCAGCGACGACCGGGCTGATGTCGAGCATCTCGAAATCTTCCTTGCCGACTTTGCATTCCGGGCACTTCCAGTCCGCCGGTACATCCTCCCAACGGGTGCCGGCGACAATGCCGTCGTCCGGCCAGCCCAGGGCCTCGTCGTAGATGAGGCCGCAGACCACACAGAGCCAGGTCTTGAACATGGCGCTCACTCCCCCGCCACGCGAATGGCGATGTTCTTGGTGCGTACGTAGCTGTACAGCGCTTCCTGGCCCTTCTCACGGCCGAAGCCGGACAGGCCAACACCGCCGAACGGCGTTTCGATGCCACCGGCATACCACTCATTGACGAATACCTGGCCAGCGCGCAGGCGCCGCACGCAGCGCATGGCGCGGCTGATGTCCTGAGTGAAGACGCCGGCGACCAGACCGAAATCGGTGCCATTGGCAATCTCGATGGCCTGCTCTTCACTGTCGAAGGGGATGACCGCCAGCACTGGGCCGAACACCTCTTCCTGGGCGATGCACATGTCCGCGCGCACATCGCGAAATACTGTCGGGCGCATGAAGTGCCCGGCCAGCTCGCTATGAGCCTCGCCACCGGTGGCCAGTACCGCGCCTTCATCGACTGCGCGCCGACACAGGGTTTCGATTCCAGCAAGTTGAGCGGCACTGACCACCGGGGTGAGGTCCGGGTTGTCCTGACCGAGGCCGATGCTGAGCCCTTCGGCCAGCTCGACCACCGCCTGGACGATGTCTTCGTAGATCTCGCGCTGTACCAGCAGGCGCGACATGGCCGAGCAGACTTGCCCGGCATTGAAGAAAATGCCGTTCTTGACGCTGGCCAGCAGTTGCTTGCGGTCGACGTCGGCGAAGGCGATGGCGGCCGATTTGCCGCCCAGTTCCATGACGCTGGGAATGGCGTTGGCCGCCGCATCACGGAGGATCGACTGGCCAGTGGGCACCGAGCCGGTGAAGACGATCTGGTCGACCTTGGCGCTGCTCACCAGATGCGCCCCGACCTCGCGACCACGGCCGCAGATCATGTTGATCGCGCCTTGCGGCAAACCGGCCTTGACGATGGCGCGTACCAGCACGCACATGCCCAGCGGCGACAGCTCCGGCGACTTGATCACCACCGCGTTGCCGGCAGCCAGTGCCGGCGCCAGGGAACGCGCGCAGATGGACACCGGGAAATTCCACGGCACGATCTGCGCCGACACGCCCATCGGGTCGTAAACGGTGAAGTCCATGTAGCCGTTGCCCAACGGGATCGAGGTGCCCTCGATCTTGTCCGCCATGCCGGCGTAGTACTCGAAGTAGCGCGCGGCTTCGATGAACTCATCGCGGGCATCGTTGATGCTCTTGCCATTTTCCTGGCACAGCACCCAGGCGCCCTCGTCCGCCACCGCGCGGATTTCCTCGGCGATACGCAGCAACCAGCTGACCCGTTGCGCCGGGCGGGCGCGGGTCAGCTCACCGCTGTCGGCGCAGCGACGCGCCGCCAGCAGCGCGCGCTCGGCGTCTTCGACGGAGGCCTGGGCGATGGTCGCCAGCGGCTCGGCAGTACCGGGGTTGTTCACGCTCAGGTGCTGGGCGCTGTCGACCCAGTCACCATCGATGTAATTGAGCCAGTGAGAGGCGATCGGATACATGACGGCCTCCTCAGGCGTTCTGCGCGATGGTCAGCAACTTGCGCGCCGCCCACTGGTGGAAGTAGTGCGTCGGGATGTCCATTTCCGGGGAGAACGCGCCGCCGCCGTAACCCGGCGAATGACGGCCCTTCTGCATGCCTTCGACCGAGGCAATGTCCTCGGCGAACACCACCTTCCACGATTCCAGAATGGCGTTGCGGCAGGCGGCGTACTCGTCGCTCAGTGCCTCGTCACCGACATAGAACAGGCGCAGGTGCTCGATGGTACGGCCCGGTGCGACCGGCTCCAGCTGCATGGCGAAGGCGTGGTCGGCCTGGATGCCCAGCAGCACGTTGGGGAAGAAAGCCACGTACTCGGCGTTGCGCAGGCGGTCCCGCGGCCAGCTGGGGAACTGCGGCAGGTGGGTGCCGGCAACGTCGGAGAGGTTGTAGGCGTAGCTGCCCTGGCCGGCGAACTGCTCGTCGAAGAGGATGTTGTAGTGATCTTCCAGGCGCGAGTAGGTGTTCAGACTCGGGTGCACCCACGGCAAGTGGTACGCCTCGCAGTAGTTCTCCACGGCCAGCTTCCAGTTGCAGGCGATGTCCAACGTGGTCGAGTCCATGTTGGCGCGGCGGCGCATCAGGTCCATGCCGTCATCACCGAGGAACTGACTCCAGCGCGCGGTCAGCGGCGCCAGCATCTCTTCCAGCGGCTGCGCGTCGCCGGACAGGTTGACGAACACCATGTCCATCCAGATCGCGCTGCGAATGGCCTTGAGGCCGTGCTTCTCGCAGGCGAAACGCTCGTCCTTGTGCTTGTCGATGCCGCCCACGTGCGGCGTGCCCTTGAGGCCGCCATTGAGGTCGTAGGTCCAGGAATGGTAGGGGCAGCGAATCACGCCCTGCACGGTGCCGGCCTCTTCCACCAGCTTCATGCCACGGTGACTGCAGACGTTGTGGAACACCTGCACCAGGCCTTCACGGTTACGCATCAGCAGCAGCGGCAGGCCCATGAAGTCGACCGGTTTTACCGAGCCGTTCTGGCTCAGATCGCTAGCGAAGCCGACGCAGGCCCAGGTCTTGCCCATGACCTGGTCGCGTTCGAGCTCGAACAACTTCTGGTCGGTATAGAACTCGTTGGACAGGCCGGTAGCTTGGTGGATCGGCGCGAGTACGGTTTCCAGCTGGTGCACTGGGATTTGCTGAGAAGTGGCTTGAGTCATTGTTGTTATCCCCTGCAAGGCACGGTGGTGGTGATCGGCAGTCGCTGCGGCGCTGCTCGTTGGTCACCAGTGTCGAAAAGCAGGGGATTGTTCGACAAACGATTTTTTGCACTGATATTTATGACAAAAAATCATAAATATAGGGAATGGCGGGTGAATAAACCCAGTGAATTCGAGGGCTGATGCATGTCGTTAACTCATCGACTCATGACGAGAAATGGTTTGTCCGGCGTAGCCGCCGGTGCCATCTTGCCGCCACTGCGCAACGCTCTGCAGGCACTTGCCTACCCGGCAAGCGCTGCCTGCTGCGCAGCGGTTCTACGCCAACAGCCGCGAAACCGCCCTTCTCACCGGTCGCCCGCGCTGCGGGCAACGTACGAGCTGCCTCAGGCCAAAAGCCTGCGGCAGCCTCGTTTCACCCCGCCTGGACCTCATCACCGGGGGCGCTGGCGACCTGCTCCATCAACCAGTTGCGAAAGCGCTGCACGCTCTGCCGACTGCTGCGCCCGAGGGGCTCGAGCAAGCAGAATTGCGCATCGGTGTGCAGCGTGACATCGATGGGCCGCACCAATGCGCCGGTCTGCAAATAGTTGTCGACCAGGTTCGACCAGGCCAGCGCAATACCCTGCCCGCTCAACGCCGACTGGATCAGCATCGAGTAGCTGTTGATATTGATCCGATGCCGCGGCTCGCGCGCCTTGTAGCCCAGGCGCTGGAACCACTCCGGCCAACTGATCCAGTCACGCTGCGGGTCTTCCAGCCACAGCCAGGTACCGGTGGCCAGCTGCGTCGGGTCGCAGAAATCCGGGTGCTTGGCCAGGTAGCCAGGGCTGCACACGGGGAATACTTCTTCGGCGAACAGCGGTGTCACCTGCATGTTCTTCGGCGGCGTGCGGCAGTAGTACAACGCCAGGTCGCAGTCCAGGCGGGAGAAATCCTTGACGTGGTCGTAGGCGATGATGCGCAGGTCCACTTCTTCGTTATCACGCTGGAACTCGGCGACCCGCGGCAACAACCAGAGCGAGGCCATGGCGGTACTGGTCACCACCGTGACCTGCTGCGCACCACGCCAGTGACGGATCTCGCCGGTGGCATGGGCCAGCTGCAACAGGGCTTCACGCACCGTGTCGTAGTAGTGGCTGCCAGTCGGGCTGAGGTTGATTTCACGGGTGGTGCGCTCGAACAGGGTCTTGCCGAGGTAATCCTCGAGCAGACGCACCTGTCGGCTGATCGCACCCTGGGTGACGTTCAGTTCCTTGGCCGCGAGGGTGAAACTCAGGTTTCGCGCGGCAGACTCGAACGCCACCAGGCTGTTGAGTGGAGGCAGAGGTTGAATCTTCATGCAGGCAATTCACGCAGGTGTTGTTGTTATTTGGCCGCTGTCTGGAGAGCGGCTCGACCGAAAGCATGCAGCTTGTAGCGTTAAACCGATACGCGTCGCGAGAGAAAAGTCACAGCTCTGGTAGACTTGCACGCCGCTGCCAGCAGTTGCGCCACTGCGCGACGGATACCAGTAGAACAGCGCCGCGCCAGAGTTTCTTGCCTGAAAACCCCGTCAACACGTCAGAACGCGTCATCCCACATGTCTTTAGAAAATGTTGTAGCCACGCCGTCCGCCCTGTCTCGCCGCTTCTCCGTCGCCCCGATGATGGACTGGACGGATCGTCACTGCCGGTTCTTTCTCCGTCAGCTGTCGCGCCATGCCCTGCTCTACACCGAGATGGTCACCACCGGCGCGCTAATCCATGGCGATCGCGAGCGTTTTCTGCGTTACAGCGAGTGCGAACACCCGATTGCCCTGCAGTTGGGCGGCAGCAACCCGCAGGACCTGGCGAGCTGCGCGAAGATGGCCGAAGAGCATGGCTATGACGAAGTGAACCTGAACGTTGGTTGCCCCAGTGACCGGGTGCAGAACAATATGATCGGTGCCTGCCTGATGGGCCATCCGGCGCTGGTAGCCGACTGCGTCAAGGCCATGCAGGACGCCGTGAACATCCCGGTGACGGTCAAGCACCGCATCGGTATCAATGGTCGTGACAGTTACGCCGAGCTGTGCGATTTCGTCGGCCAGGTGCGCGATGCCGGTTGCCGCAGCTTCACTGTGCATGCGCGTATCGCCATCCTCGAAGGCCTGTCGCCGAAGGAAAACCGCGAGATCCCGCCGCTGCGTTACGACGTGGCTGCCCAACTCAAGCAGGACTTCCCCGACCTGGAGATCATCCTCAACGGCGGTATCAAGACCCTTGAGGAATGCGAGCAGCACCTGCAGATCTTCGATGGTGTGATGCTCGGCCGCGAGGCCTATCACAATCCCTATCTGCTGGCGCAAGTGGACAGCCGTCTGTTCGCCGCGGAAGACCAGGGCATTTCCCGCATGGACGCCCTGCTCGCACTCAAACCCTACGTCGAGCAGCATCTGCGCGAGGGAGGCACCCTGCATCACGTCAGCCGTCACGTGCTGGGCCTGGCTCAAGGCTTCCCAGGTGCGCGGCGTTTCCGCCAGTTGCTGTCGGTGGACATTCACAAGGTGCAAGACCCGCTGGCGCTGCTCGACCAGGCAGCAGAACTGCTACGCGGGCATTAATCCGGCGCGCTGAGGCGGTAGCGGCTACGCCCCGTCGTCTGCACCAGGCCGTTTTCCTCCATGCGGCGCAACACCTGGCGCACGCTGACCAGCGATAGCGGTTCGCCGGCGTCGCTCAGTTGCCGATGCAGCTCGCGCGCGGAGATACCCTCTTCGTCATTGGCGCTGCACAGCGCCTCCACCACCTTGAGCCTGGGCATGCTGAAGCGCAGCCCGGCGGCCTGCAGCCACTCACGGCACTGACGCGTATCCAGGCCTGCGGAAACTGAACGAGAAAGCAGGGTTTGGGTCGACATGTTCGGGCTCCTTGGCAGCTCGTCTAAAGTCGGACTCCACCGACTTCGGTACGTTCTCACGTACCGTTATTACTAAAGACGAACGAGCCAGCGAAAAGCGCAGCCCGAAAAGGTAAATTTTGTCAGTGACCCGACCGTTGAGCGCTTGCAGCGCCTCGGGTAAGGTCATGTCATCTGCAACGACAAGGCCTCGTCATGACCTCCAAGCTGGAACAACTCAAGCAGTTCACTACCGTAGTCGCCGACACCGGTGACCTCGACGCCATCGCCCGCCTGCAGCCGGTGGATGCCACCACCAACCCTTCGCTGCTGCTCAAGGCGGCAGCCCTGCCCCGCTATGCCGATCTGTTGAATCAGGCAGTGAGTGCCGGCAAGGGAGACCTGGGATTGGCCTGCGATCACTTCGCGGTGGCCGTCGGCCAGGAGATCCTCAAGGTCATTCCGGGGCGCATTTCCACCGAAGTCGATGCGCGCCTGTCGTTCGACACCGACACGACCCTGCGCCGCGCCGAGCGCCTGATCGGCCTTTACGAAAAAGCGGGGATTGGCCGCGATCGCGTACTGATCAAGATCGCTTCGACCTGGGAAGGCATCCGCGCCGCCGAGCAGCTGGAAAAAGCCGGCGTGCAGACCAACCTGACCCTGCTGTTCGCCTTCGCCCAGGCGCAGGCCTGTGCCGATGCCGGCATATTCCTCATCTCACCGTTCGTGGGGCGCATCTACGATTGGTACAAAAAGGCCGAGGGCCGTGATTTCGTAGGCAACGATGATCCCGGCGTGCAGTCGGTCAAACGCATCTACAACTACTACAAGGCCAACGGCTACGACACCGTGGTGATGGGGGCAAGCTTCCGCAACCTTGGTCAGATCGAAGCGTTGGCCGGTTGCGACCGCCTGACCATCAGCCCCGACCTGCTGCAGAAACTGGCTGAGGACGATGGCCAACTCAGTCGCCAGCTCGCCTCTGGTGCTACCGGCGAACCTCGCCAGAGCCTCGATGAAGGCGGCTTCCGCTGGGCGCTGAACGAAGACGCCATGGCCACCGAGAAGCTGGCCGAAGGCATCCGCCTGTTCGCCCGCGATCAGGAGAAACTCGAAGCCCTGCTGGCCGCCAAGGCCTGAATGAAAAGGGGCGTCAGCCAAGCTGACGCCCCTTTTCATTGCGAGTTCGAAACCTAGGGTGCGCCGTGCGCGCCAGCGATTGTCTTTGCAGGTATCGGTGCGCGCGGCGCACCTACAGGAAAGCGGAAGATCAGTGCCGCTCGAGCGCGCTGACCAAATCGTGAAAGGCCTCGCGATTGGAGTCGTTGAGCCCCATCAGAATGCGGTGCGCTTCCAGCACCTTGGCCTTCACCACCTCTTCGGACTGATCCTGCGAAGGCAGATCATCCAGACAATCCGGGCAGGGAATCGGCCGATCGACGATGTTGAACACCTGATCGAAACCCATGGACTCCAGCAAACGGGTGATGTCGTCGTGGGTGGTGACAACGGTCGGCAACAGGCCCACCTTCTGCCGCGACAGAATGGACAATTTCGCCAGCAAACCGAGAGTCGTGCTGTCGATACTGCGCGTTTCAGTCAAGTCGATGACGATGGCCGAAAAATTCAACGCGGTGAAAATCTTTTCAATCGTGGCATCCAGAGCTGAACACAGCGTCAGACGGACTTCACCGACAAACTTCAGGACGAAGGTTCCATCCTGCTCGGCGAATTGGATGCGACCGGGGCTTATCCCAGGATTCATGCAAGGTTCCTGCTCAACACCAGCAAGGCGATATCATCCGGCATCTCGCCCAGATTGGCCAGACCGAGAACTTGACGCAGACCGCCCAGCGTACCGCCAGCCTGGCTAACCAGTTGTGGCAGCGCCAATTCCTTCTCTTTCAGCGTATCACCCGGTAACAAGTCGAGAATGCCGTCGGAGAGCAGGGTCAGGCTGAAGGACTCCGGCAGTTCCATCACCAGATCGCCATACTCGGCCTCTTCGAACAGGCCGACCGGCAGCCCGCGCCCTTCCAGGTAACGCGCCTGACCATTCTCGAACAGCACTGGCAGCGGCAGATGCCCACCGATGCTGTACGTAAGCATGCCGCTCTCCTCATCGATCACACCGCCGAGCATGGTCACGTGCTTACCCAGCTTGCAGTTGATCAGCCCACGGTTGATATGACCGAGGACATCGGAAGGTTTGAACTCCGGCAGCGTACCGCCACGTCGCCACTCGTAGAGCAGGCGCGTGGTCATGAACTTGAGCAGCACGGTGACGAATGCAGAAGAAGCGCCATGACCGGAAACGTCGGCCAGGTAGAAGGCGATACGCCGCTCGTCGATACGGAAGTAATCGACGAAATCACCGGACAGGTACAACGACGGTATGATCTGGTGCGCGAAGTTCAGGCCATCGGCCTGCCAAGGCGTCACCGGCAGCATGTTCATCTGCACCTGACGGCCGGCGTTTTGATCCTCCTGCAACAGATGCAGGCTGGCCTGGAGTTCACGATTGGTCGCTTCCAGCTCCTCGCGATAACGCTGATTCTCGACACGCAGGCGCGCACGGTCCAGCGCGCGGCGCACCGAATGCTCCAGCACCGCAAGATCTTCGAGAGGCTTGATCAGGTAGTCGGCGGCGCCGAGACGCAGGGCCTCGACAGCATCGTTCATCACGCCGGCACCGGAAACGACGATCACCGGCACTTCGACGCCAAGTACGTTGATACGTCGGATCAGCTCAAGACCATCGACCTGCGGCATGCGCAGGTCACAGATCATCAGGTCGGGGCCTTCCTGCTGGAACACTTCAAGCCCCTGCAAACCGTTGTTGGCCTGCAACACCTTGAAGCCGCTGTCCTCGAGGTAGGCCGCGAGGCTTGCACGCACGACATCGTCGTCGTCGATGATCAGCAGAGTGGCACTGGTTTTGTGCATGGGGTATCCAGGCAAACTGCGCCAGGGCAATTTTGGGTCACTGCCCGTAGCGCGGCGCCGCATCAGTGGCGCCAGGGCGATTTCAAGGGGCAGACGGTACTCCCATCCGCCGACCGATTCAAGCCGGGACCGGTCGTCGTTCGGCGGCTTTACAGGTCAAATCGACGGGGGTTATAAGAGCCGCGGGAGAGCTCATAAGAAGAGGACAGGGTCCATGAGTCAGAATGATCGAGCGTACAGCGAGAAACGCGACTACATCCGCATGCGACTGGAAGCTGCAGTCGTCCTCCATCATGCTGGCCAGGAAATACCTGCACTGTGCCTGGATCTTTCCAGTACCGGCATGCAAATCGAGGCTGAAGTCACCCTGAGCATGGGTGACAAGGTCAAGATCCATATCCCCTCCGAACACAGCGAACTGGCCGGCCTCGACGCCCAGGCCGAAGTAGTGCGGATAAGCGATCTGGGCGACGGTCGTCAGTCGCTGGGCCTGGCAATCATCTCCATGAGCTGAAATCTGCATTTACGAAAAAGGCGGCTCCAGAGCCGCCTTTTTTGCATCTGTGAAGACTTAGAAGTCGTCTTCGACCTGCCCATCCTTCACCTTGAACTCACGGCTCTGCAGGTAGGCGTTGCGGATGAAGATGTACTTGTCGCCGCTGACCAGTCGCTCGGCCTGCAGCAGGTTGGCACGGGTGTCGACCACCTGCACGCCACGGGTGACGTTACGCGTCGGCACGTGGTCCATGTACGGATACGGCGTCAGGAAGCTGTCCGGTACTCGACCAGTGGCATCACGCACGGTGCTCGGGCCGAGGAGCGGGATGACCAGGTAAGGGCCGCTGTTCAGGCCCCAGACGCCAAGGGTCTGACCGAAGTCTTCGTCGTTCTTGCGCAGGCCCATGTGCTTGGCCACGTCGAAGAACCCCAGCACACCGAAGGTGGTGTTGAAGATCAGGCGACCGGTATCGACACCGGCATTGTGCAACTTGCCCTGCAGCAGGTTGTTGGCCAGGTTGCCTACATCGCCAATATTACCGAAGACGTTGTGTACGCCGTCTTCCAGAAACTGCGGCGTGACGGCCCGGTAACCCTGGGCGATCGGCTTCAACGCATAGGTGTCGACGGTATCGTTGAAGCGGAAAATCGGACGATTGAAACCTTCCCAAGGATCTTCTTCCGAAGCGGCCTGACTCATCGCAGGCAGCAGGCTCAGGCCGACGAGGGCCATCAGGCCACCCAGGCGCGCGATCCAGCGAGCACCGATCACATGCATTTGAAATCTCTCCTTGAGGAAAATAATGTGGCCACCGCCAGCGGGCCGAATGCCGCGTAGTATAAAGCCTGGAGCCCTGATTGGGCAGCATAGCGAAGAAATGCGATGACCGATGAAACCTTGCTGCACACTGCACACATCCCCGTACGCTGGGGCGACATGGACAGCTACGGGCACGTCAACAACATCATCTACATGCAGTACCTGGAAGAGGCCCGTGTCGCCTGGTTCGAGCTGGCCGGCGTGGCGATGAGCAACGTGCCGTTCGGCCCGGTGGTATTGCAGACCCAGCACACCTACCTGAAACCGGTGATACACCCCGCCACCGTGGTGGTGGAACTGAGCGCCGGCGCGGTGGGGCGCAGCAGCCTGGTGATCGAACACCGGCTGCGTACCGTCGAAGACCCGCTCACGGTCTATGGTGAGGGTTACTGCAAGTTGGTGTGGATCGACCATGAAAGCGGCAAGTCGGTGGTCCTGCCGGAGCATGTACGCGCCCTGTTCAACGTCATCTAGCGGTCACATTCCGGTCATCCGTCGGCGTTAGATTGGCCTAGGCCAATGCCACGGATGATCCCATGCCCTCCCCCTGCACCGCCCTGATCTTTCAACTGTCCGGCTGCCTGGTCGACTTCGGCGCCCGTACGCTGCCCGTCGCGCTACAGCGATTGCATCCCGAGTGCACGCCCCCGAACCTGGTCGGTACGCCGCACCAGACGCTGGACGCCTGGTTAGGCAAGCCGGCAAGCGCGGCGCAACTGCCGGCGCTGCAACAGACGCTGAGCGAGGTGGCCGGCGAACATGCCGAACTCACCCCAGGTGCTGCACAGTTGCTGCAAACCCTGCATACCAACGGCACGCCCTGCGCCTGGCTGGACGACCTGCCAGCCGATACCAGCCTGCGCCTGGCCGAGGCGCTGCCAACGCCCATCGAAGCGGTGCTGGCACGCCAGGCCAGGCCGTGGCCGGCGCCAGACAGCTGCTGGCAGGCACTGAGCCAGCTGGAAGTCGAGCGCCTGGATGGCTGCATTGTCGTCAGCGGTAATCCGCTACTGCTGCAAGCCGGGCTCAATGCCGGCTGCTGGACCATCGGCCTGGCCGCCTGCGGGCCACTCTGTGGCTACGCCCTGGCCGACTGGCAGGCACTGGGCGCGAGCGATCAGGAACACCTGCGCGCCGAGGCCACGCTGCAGCTCTATCGCCTGGGTGTGCATTCGGTGGTCGATCATCTGGGAGAAATCGAGGCCAGCCTGGACGATATCGGCGTACGCCGGAGCAAGGGCGAAAAGCCCTGAGCCTTTGACTCGGATCAGGCAAAGCAGCCCCGCTTGGATTAACCTTCAGGTACGGGCTGAAAACTTCCGGCGGTGCTGGGGGTCAATGCCTACCAGGCCGTTGAAAAACGTAGGCGAGGCAGACAAGACAAGGCAAAAACGACCGAAAAAGCGGAGTTTACATGCTGTAAATGAGCATTTTGAGGTCGTTTTTAACGCAGTATTGCCAACGTAGGTAGTTTTTCAACGGCCTGCTATGCCGATTCGACAAGGAGAGAACTCTATGCCAGCAAGCGACCTGCAGCAGCAACTGGAAGCCCTCCAGCAACACCTGGCCCAGGACACGCCGCTCAGCGAGGAAGAACGCGCATCGCTTTACCTGCTGACCCAGGAAATCGAGGTGCAATTGGCGCGTGAAGCCGCATCAGCGCCCGACGCCACGCTGATCGATGGCGTCAATCTGGCGGTGGAACGTTTCGAGGCCAGCCACCCCACCCTCGCCGGCACCCTGCGCAACATCATGCAGAGCCTGGCCAATATGGGCATCTGAATGCCCTGCTCCGGGTAAGCCCCGGCGTTTCAAGCAAAGCCTCGCCGCGAACCTAGGCGACGCTCAATCGAAAAGCTTCGCCCCGGGGCGGGGCTCCTGCAAAGGCTGCGTTGGCAACCTTGTTTGAGCGGTATTTTTCATCATTACTGACGCGCCAGGCGGCCATTTTCCGGCGTGACCGCCTCGCTGTTGCGGTACGGATTGATGTCCAGCCCACCGCGACGCACATAACGCGCATAGACGGTGAGCGACTGCGGCTGCAGCAGGCGCTGCAGATCGAGGAAAATGCGCTCGACGCACTGCTCGTGAAAATCCGCGTGCTGGCGGAAGCTCACCAGGTAGGCCAGCAGGCTGGCGTGATCCAGCGCGGCGCCGCGGTACTGCACGACAAGACTGCCCCAGTCCGGTTGGCCGGTGACCGGGCAATTGGACTTGAGCAGATGGCTGTGCAGGCTCTCTTCCACCACCCGACTGGCGTCGCAACGCAGCAGTTCGGGCTGCGGGTGATCGTACTGGCTGACATTGATGTCCAGCTCATCGATGCACTGCCCCGGCAACGTCGCCATGCCCTCTGCAGAAACCTCGGCGAGCGAACGCAGGCGCACCGCCACCGACTTGCCGGCCACGGCCGACAGATCACGAACCAGCGTGGCCTGCACCTCGTCCCAACTGGCGAAAGCGGACTGGTTCAGGGAGTTGAGGTAGAGCTTGAAGGACTTCGATTCGATGATGTTCGGCGAATCGGCAGGGATGGCGAACTCGCCGATAGCCACCACCGGCTTGCCGGACGGCAGCAGCCAGGACAGCTCGTAGCAGTTCCAGTAATCCACGCCCTGATACGGCAGGTTGCCGCCATCGAGGCCCAGCTCCGCCCACTTGGTGGCTCGCGAGATGGGGAACAGCAGCTCTGGGCTGTATTCGGCGATGTACTGGCTGGACTTGCCCAGCGGGGAATGTTCGGCGGGGTGCTGCATGGGGCGCAATCCAGGGTGGCGAAAAACCGGGCGAGTTTAACGGGTTGACCGCCGCGCCGCACCCACCGCAACAGCTGCTTCTGCTCGGTGCGCATGGCGCACCCTACCGCCGATCAATGCCTCAAATTTAATCCCGGCCGACGACACAGGTAGGGTGCGCCGCGCGCACCACAATGCCCCCCCCATTCAGGCCGCGGCGGGCTCTTCCTCGATCATCCGCAGTGGCGCCCAGCGGCGCAGCAGCAGGTATAGCGTCGGAATCACATAGAGGGTGAAGAAGGTGCCGACCAGCAACCCGCCAACGATCACCAGGCCGATCTGCTGACGGCTTTCTGCGCCGGCACCGCTGGCGATGGCCAGCGGCAGCGAGCCGAGCACCATGGCGCCGGTGGTCATCAGGATCGGCCGCAAACGCTGTACCGACGCCTCGACCACCGCTTCACGTAGCGCCTTGCCCTCGCGCAGCAAGTGGTTGGCAAACTCGACGATGAGGATGCCGTGCTTGGTGATCAGGCCAATCAGGGTCACCAGACCAATCTGCGAGTAGATATTCCAGGTGCCGCCGAACAGCTTCAGCGCAAGCAAGGCGCCCGCCATCGACAGGGGCACGCTGAACAGGATGATCAACGGGTCACTGAAACTCTCGAACTGCGCCGCCAGCACCAGGAAGATGAACGCCAGGGCCAGGGCAAAGATCAGCAGGATGCCCGAGCTGGACTCCTTGAAGTCGCGCGAAGTGCCGGTGTAGTCGTATTGCGTCTCCGGTGGAAACACCTCACGGGCGGCGACTTCCAGATGATTGAGCGCCTCGCCCAGGGTGTAGCCGGTGCCGACGTTGGCGCTGATGGTCACCGCACGCAACTGGTTGAAGTGATTGAGCTCGCGCGGCGCCACCGTCTCGCGCACCTCGATCAGGTTGGACAGTTGCACCATGCCGCCGTCGCGATCACGCACGTAGACCCGATCCAGGTCCTGCGGATTGCTGCGGTCGATATCCTGCAGTTGCACCATGACGTCGTACTGCTCGCCGTTCTGCTTGAAGCGGGTCACCTGGCGACTGCCGAACAGGCTTTCCAGGCTGCGGCCGATCACCGATACATCGGTGCCGACCGCTGTTGCCTGCTCGCGGTTGACCGTGATCTTGAGCTGCGGCGAGTTGAGTTTGAGGTCGCTGTCCAACCCCTCCAGGCCCGGATAATCACGCATGCGCTCCATCAGTTGATCAACGTAGCCCTGTAGCTCGGCGTATTCCATGGACGAGCGCACGACGAAGTTGATCGGCTGGTTACGCGCGCTCTGTCCCAGTGGTGGGCGATTGACCGGGGTGACGCGCATGCCGGCGATGTCCTGCAACTTTGGCAACAACTCGTTGCGAATCTCGAACTGGGTACGCGAGCGGTCGCCCCAGTCCTCCAGCTTCATGAAGGAGATGCCCTGGGCCACGGTTGGGAAACCGGCGATCATCAGGTAGCGATTGGTCTCCGGGATACTCGCGTAAGCGGCCTCGACCTCACGGCCATAGCGCGCCGTATAGTCGATGGTGGCGCCGTCCGGGCCATTGAACACGCCGACGATGGTGCCGGTGTCTTCGGTCGGCGCCAGCTCCGAACGCAAGCCACCGAACAGCCACGCGCACATCACGAAGGCGCCGAGCAGCACGCCAAGCACCAGCGGCCAGGCATGTAGGGCACGGTCCAGGCTGTGCTTGTAGCTGTAGGTCAGGCCATTGAGGAAGCCTTCGATCAGGTTGTATACGCGACCATGGCGCTGCCCATGCTGATGCGGTTTGAGCATCACTGCGCACATCATCGGCGTCAGCGTCAGCGCCACGAAACCCGAGACCAGCACGGCGCCAGCGAGGGTCCAGGCGAACTCGGTGAACAGCTTGCCGGTGGTGCCCTGCATGAAGCCGATGGGGGCGAACACCGCCGCCAGGGTCAGGGTCATGGCGATCACCGCGAAGGCGATCTCGCGGCTGCCCTTGAAGGCCGCCTGCATGGGCTTCATGCCCGCCTCGATATGGCGATGGATGTTCTCCAGCATGACGATAGCGTCGTCCACCACCAGACCGATAGCCAGAACCATGGCCAGCAGCGTCAGGGTGTTGATGGTGAAGCCCATCAGCGACATCAGAGCGAAGGCGCCGATCAACGAAACGGGGATGGTCACCAGCGGAATCAGCGTCGCACGCAACGAGCGCAGGAAGATGAAGATGATCAGGATGACCAGCGCCACCGCCTCCCAGATGGTGGTGAAGACGTTGTCGATGGATTCGCGGATGAACTGCGAGTTGTCGTTGGCCACGGTCATGTTCATGCCGTCGGGCAGCAGTGCCTTGACGTCGGGCCAAGCGGCTTCGAGGCCATCGGAAATGTCCAGCGGGTTGGCCGTGGCCTGTTTGACCAGACCCAGAGTCACCGCCGGCAAGCCATTGAAGCGAACCACGGTGCGCTCGTCGCGCGGCCCCACCTCGGCGCGACCGACATCGGACAGCCGCAGCAGGTAGCCCTGCGAATCGTCGAGAATCAGCTCGTTGAACTGCTCCGGCGTGCGCAGATCGGTTTCCGACAGCACGCTGAACTCACGCTCGCGCGACTCGATGCGCCCGGCCGGGATTTCCACGTTCTGCCGACGCAGGGCGTCTTCCACGTCCTGCACGGTGAGGTTGTGCGCGGCGAGCTTCTCCGGATCGAGCCAGATCCGCATGGAGAAGGTACGCGCACCGCGCACCTGCACTTCGGAGACACCAGGAATGGTCTGCAGGCGATCCTTGATCACCCGCTCCAGCACGTCGGTGATCTCCATGGCGCTGTGCTGCTGACTGTGGAAGGCGATCCACACCACCGGTTGAGCGTCGGCCTCGACCTTCTGCACGATGGGTTCGTCCACCTCATCCGGCAGCAGGTTGCGCACCCGCCCCAGGCGATCACGCACGTCGTTGGCAGCCTCGTCGGCGCTGCGGCCGAGACGGAATTGCGCGGTGATCTGGGTGTTTTCCGCGCGACTGATGGAGGTGACGAAGTCCAACCCCTCGATGCCGGAGAGCACGTCCTCCACCGGCTGCGCTACCTGCGACTCCATGATCTCCGGGCTGGCCCCTGGGTAGGTGACCTGCACGGTGACGATGGGCACGTCAATATTCGGGTATTCACGCACGTTGAGACGGTCGTAGGCCATCAGCCCCAGCAGCACCACGATCAGCGACAGAACGGTGGCGAATACCGGCCGGCGAATGCAGACATCTGACAGCGTCACGGCTGACGCTCCCCGCTCTTGGTGCGCACGCTCAGGCCTTCACGCACACGCTGCCAGCCGGCGCTGATGACGGTTTCGTCGCCCTGCAATCCTTCACGCACTTCCACCAGACCGTCGAAGCGCTTACCCAGCACCACCTCGCGGCGCTCGACCTGGTCGTCGACCACCAGGTTGACCAGCAGCTTGTCGCCCTGCGGCATCACCGCCTCTTCCGGAATCACCAACGCTTGCGGCCGCTCTTCTAGGATCACCGAAACCCGCACGAACTGGCCTGGGCGTAAGCGACGGTCGTCATTGCCGATATGCGCGCGGATCGCCTGGCTACGCCCGGCTTCGTCCAGGCGCGGGTTGATGGCGAAGATCTCGCCGCGAAAGCGTTCATCCGGATAAGTATCGAGGGTGATTTCCACAGTCTGCCCCAGACGCACCTGGGCCACGGCCTTCTGCGGAATACGGAAATCGACCTTGAGCGGGTCGAGCACTTCCAGGTTGACGATGTTCTGCCCCGCGCTGAGGTAGTCGCCGACGCTGGCCTGGCGCAGGCCGAGCACGCCATCGTAGGGCGCCTTGATCTGGGTCTTGTCGAGTCGTGCCTGAGCCAGTGCCAGGCTGGCGCGCGCGGCCTGTTGCTGACTCTGCGCCTCGTCTAGCGCCTGGGCATTGCTGGCGCCGCGCTGGAACAGCATCTGCGCGCGCTGATGGTTCTTTTCCGCGAGGTCAAGATTGGCGCGGGCCTGGGCGAATTCGGCGCGGGTGATGGCATCGTCAAGGCTGACCAACAGATCGCCGGTCGTCACCGCCTGCCCTTCGCGAAAATGCAGAGTCGCCAGGCGCCCCTCCACTTCCGGGCGAATCATCACCGACTCGTCGGAGCGCAGCGAACCGAAGGTGATCAGCTCGTCACGCACCTCCATCTGCCGTACCGGCACGATCTCGACCATTGGCCCTTCGGCAGCCAGCGCAGGCGTCGTGAACAAGCCCAGACACAGCCATGGAAGAGCACGCAACAACACGGTCATGATCAGCCCCTTTTTCTTGGTAGAGACGGAGTCTAACCGGCTGCTGCGTTACTGACAGGGGCGCAAGTTATTTCGCTATGTTTTTTCGGTCACCGCCACATTTTGTAGGAGCGGCTTTAGCCGCGAGCATTCAACGGTAGCCCGGATGAAATCCGGGGAGCACAGCAGCCATCCCCCGGATTGCATCCGGGCTACACATTAACGTTCAGGCTCGGTTGCGCTGCGAGAATCACGGATAAATCCGCTCCTACATGAGCGGCAAACGTCACTGACGCATGCCACGACCGCTGACCAGCAGACGGATGCACAGGGTATAGAGCACAGCGGTGGCCAGCAGCATGAAGCCGACTGCCACGCCGATACGGATGTCGGACACCCCAAGAATGCCGTAACGGAAGGCGTTGACCATGTGCAGGATGGGGTTGCCCAGCGACACCGTCTGCCAGAACGGCGGCAACAGGGTGATGGAGTAGAACACCCCGCCCAGGTAGGTCAGCGGCGTCAGCACGAAGGTCGGGATGATCGAAATGTCGTCGAAGTTGCGCGCATACACCGCGTTGACGAAGCCACCGAGGGAGAAGATGGTCGCCGTCAGCAGCACCACCAGCACGGTCACGCCCAGGTGATGCACCTGCAGGTGGGTGAAGAACAACGACAGCAGCGTGACGATGAAGCCCACCGCCAGCCCGCGCAGCACGCCACCGACGACGAAACCGATGAGGATGGTATGCGGTGACACCGGCGACACCAGCAGCTCCTCGACGTTGCGCTGGAACTTGCTGCCGAAGAAGCTCGACACCACGTTGCCGTAGCTGTTGGTGATCACCGACATCATGATCAGCCCCGGCACGATGTACTCCATGTAGCTGAAGCCCCCCATGTCGCCGATCTGCCGGCCGATCAGGTTACCGAAGATGACGAAGTACAGGACCATGGTGATCGCTGGCGGTAGCAGCGTCTGCGGCCAGATGCGCACGAAACGGCGGATTTCGCGGTGAACGATGGTACGCAGGGCCACCAGGTTGGCGGCGAATTCGCTGTTGAGGTACTGAGAAGTCATTGCGCCACCTTGGCCAGGTTCTTTTCCACCAGGGAGACGAACAGCTCCTCCAGGCGATTGCTCTTGTTACGCAGGCTGAGCACCTCGACCTGCTGCTGCGCCAGCTGCTGGAACAGCGCATTGAGGCCCTGGCTCTTCTCCACCTGCACTTCCAGGGTGTGGTGATCGACCAGGCGTGCCGGATAGCCCTGCAGCATCGGCACTGAGCTGTAGGAATCCTTGAGGTCGAAGAGAAAGGTCTCGACGTGCAGTTTCTTCAACAGATCCTTCATGCTGCTCAGCTCGACGATACGGCCGTGGTCGATGATGCCGATGTTGCGGCACAACTGCTCGGCCTCTTCCAGGTAGTGGGTGGTCAGAATAATGGTGGTGCCCTGCTTGTTCAGCTCGGTGAGGAAGCTCCACATCGAACGGCGCAGCTCGATATCCACCCCGGCAGTCGGCTCGTCGAGGATCAGCAGGCGCGGCTGATGCACCAGGGCGCGGGCGATCATCAGGCGGCGCTTCATGCCACCGGACAGCTCGCGTGAAGCCACGTCGCGCTTGTCCCACAGGCCGAGTTCGGTCAGGTACTGCTCGGCGCGCTCCTTGGCGATCGAGCGCGGAATACCGTAATAGCCGGCCTGGGTGACGACGATGTCGAACACCTTCTCGAATTGGTTGAAGTTGAACTCCTGCGGCACCACGCCCAGGCAGCGCTTGAGCGCATAAGGCTCGCGGTCGAGGTCATGGCCGAACACGCTGACCGTGCCGCCACTCTTGTTCACCAGCGTGGAGAGCACACCGATGGTGGTGGATTTGCCGGCACCGTTGGGGCCGAGCAAGGCGAAGAAATCCCCTTCGGCGACGTCCAGATCGATGCCGTGCAGGGCCTGGAAGCCGTTTCCGTAGGTCTTGGTCAACTGGCGAATGGTCAGGGCGGAGCTCATGAAGATGGGGTTTCCCGCGCGAGAGTGAGGTGGTTATAGATGAGGGCGAAGACGCTCGATTGCAACGGTGTGTTTCGCCCGCTCATTGCTGGCATGCACCCTACCGACCCTGACGCGCGGAGAAAAGGCCGTCCTGCCGATCTTGATTATCGACTCAGTCGATAACACTGACCTCTCGCTGCATATCGCCACTGAGCTGCAGCGCACCGGTCTCGAACAGGTGCGGATAACAGCCGCGCAGATGCTCGAAGAACAATTGCTCGGGCAGATCCTCGAACTGGCCGTGGTCATGCAGGTACTCCATGTAGCGCTCGCCCTTGTCGTTATAGGGATGAAAGACGCTGTCACGCACGCCGTCGAACGCCAGCGGCGCCACCTTGAATACCCGGCACAGCGCCTCGTTGAACGCCGGCGTGGCCTTGACCCAGCGCCCGTTCAGATGGAGTTCGGTGTAACCATGCATGGCGAACACCTCGCTGCGCAGCAACTCCAGCAGACGTGGCGTGGACAGGTGATTGCGCACATCGGCCAGGCCGATACGCGCGGGAATGCCGCAATGCCGGGCGCAAGCAGCGAGCAGGTTGGCCTTGGGTACGCAGTAAGACTCACCGCTCGCCAGCGCATGGCTGGCCTTCAATGTCTGCGCATCGAGACTGAAGGCATAGGGGTTGTAACGAATCTCGTCACGTACCGCGAGATATAGCGCCACGGCCTGACTGATCGGTTCTCGTGAGGCGCCACGCCAACGTTCGGCGAACTCGACTACCGCGGGATGGTCACTGTCAATGAAGCGGCCGGGACGTAGACAGGTCTGCATGGCGAGGGCTCCTGAAGTTTGCTTCAGTCTAATCCCGTCGATTGCGCCACGTTGACGACGATCCGGCCAAGCTCACCGCCCCTGCCGCCATTTATGGCTATGCTCGGGGCGTCGCCCGCTCGAATCATGGAGGAATGCACATGCTCGTCATCTGGTTGCTGGTTCTGCTGCTCGGGGTCGCCTACCTGGCCCATAGCCGTACCGCCGCCCTACCTGCCCTCGGCATCACCGCAGCCTACCTGGTGGCCATGGCACTGTTCAGCCCGGTACCGGGCTGGTTGCAACTGCTGCTGTGGATCGTCACCGGCGCCGTCGCCGCGTTCATCCTGCTCGGCGATCTACGCCGGCAACTGTTCACCAGCCCGCTGTTCGCCTGGTTCCAGCGCGTACTACCGCCAATGTCGGCGACCGAGCGCGATGCCATCGAAGCCGGCACGGTGTGGTGGGATGGCGAGCTGTTCAGCGGCAAACCGGACTGGGACAAGCTGCTGGCCTACCCCAAGGCCAAGCTGAGCGAAGAGGAACAGGCGTTCATCGACGGCCCCACCGAAGAACTCTGCGCGATGATCAGCGACTGGCAGGTTGGCCAGCAGATGGATCTGCCGGAGAAAGCCTGGGAACACATCAAGCAGCACGGCTTCTTCGCCTTGATCATTCCCAAGGAGTACGGCGGCAAGGGCTTTTCCGCCTACGCCCACTCGCAGGTGGCGATGAAACTGGCCACTCGTAGCGGCGACCTGGCCTCCACCGTGATGGTGCCCAACTCTCTTGGCCCGGCCGAGCTGCTGCTGCATTACGGTACCGATGAGCAGCGCCAGCACTACCTGCCGCGCCTGGCGCGTGGTGAAGACATCCCCTGCTTCGCCCTCACCGGCCCGCTGGCCGGCTCCGACGCTGGTGCCATGCCGGACACCGGGATCATCTGCAAGGGTCAGTACAACGGCGAGGAAGTGATCGGCCTGCGCCTGAACTGGGAGAAGCGCTACATCACCCTTGGCCCGGTGGCCACCCTGCTCGGCCTGGCCTTCAAGGCCTACGACCCGGATCACCTGCTCGGCGACAAGGAAGACCTGGGCATCAGCCTGGCGCTGATCCCCACCGATACACCCGGCGTGGAAATTGGCCGTCGTCACCTGCCACTGGGCGCGGCGTTCATGAACGGGCCGAACTCGGGCAAGGACGTGTTCATTCCGCTGGAGTACCTGATCGGCGGCCAGGAGTACCTCGGCAAGGGCTGGATGATGCTGATGAACTGCCTGTCGGTCGGCCGCTCCATCTCGCTGCCGGCAGTCGGCACCGGCGCAGCCAAGTTCACCAGCCTCGCCACCGGCCAGTACGCCCAGTTGCGTGAGCAATTCAACGTGCCGCTGGCTGCCTTCGAGGGCATTCAGGAGGCCCTGGCGCGCATCGGCGGCAACGCCTGGCTGATGGATAGCGCGCGTATCCTCACTGCCAACGCCGTCGACCTGGGCGAGAAGCCCTCGGTGCTGTCGGCGATTCTCAAGTACCACCTGACCGAACGCGGCCGCGAGTGCATCGGCCACGCCATGGACGTGCACGGCGGCAAGGGCATCATCATGGGCCCGAACAACTACCTGGCCCGCTCCTGGCAGGGCGCGCCGATCTTCATCACCGTCGAGGGCGCCAACATTCTCTCGCGCAATCTGATGATCTTCGGCCAGGGCGCCATCCGCTGCCACCCCTACGTGCTCAAGGAAATGGCCCTGGCCGACCGCGAGGACAAGGATCAGGCACTGGCCGAGTTCGACGCATTGCTGATGAGCCATATCGGCTTCGCCGTCGGTAACGCCGCCAGCAGCTTCCTCTTGGGGCTGACCCTGAACCGCCTGGGCCAGGTGCCCGGCGACGACCTCAGCCAGCCCTACTACCGCGCGCTCAACCGCCTGGCCGCGGCCTTCGCCCTGTGCGCCGACAGCAGCATGATGCTGCTCGGTGGTGACCTGAAGCGCCGCGAGCGCCTGTCCGCCCGCCTCGGCGACGTGCTCAGCCACCTCTACCTGGGCTCGGCCGCGCTCAAGCGCTACCACGACCTGGACTACCCGGAAGCAATTCGTCCGCTGCTGCGCTGGGCCATGGAGGAAAACCTTTACCACGCCGAGCAGGCGCTCGATGACCTGCTGAGCAACTTCCCCAACCGCCTGTTCGGCTGCCTGCTGAAAGTGCTGGTGTTCCCGCTGGGTCGCCGCCATCACGGCCCGAGCGACGAACTGGATGCCGAAGTGGCCGCGATCATTGGCCGCCAGGCCGGCGACCCGGCACTGGAGTCGGTACTGGATGGCTGCTACCGGCCGCAGGCTGATCAGGATTCGGTCGGCGCCCTGCAACATGCGCTGAACCTGGTGCAAGCCAGCCAGGATGCGCGCAAGCGTCTGCACCAGGCGCTCAAGGATGGCAGCCTGCAACCGGCACCGGGCCAGGACGCCATCGAGGCGGCGATCGCTGCCGGCATCCTCGACGGCGAACAGGGCCAGCGCCTGCAAGCCGCCGAAGCGGCGCGCCGTCGGGTGATCGACGTCGACGACTTCGCCAAGGAAGAGCTCAAGCTGAGCCGCGGCAAGGTGCGCTGAGTCGAACCGCTTGTGGGAGGGACTTTAGCCGCTAGTTTCTTGCATCGCGGCTACGACTGCAGGGATGCAGGAGGTAGAGCGAAGCAGGATGCCCGAGCCGAAAGCCCCTCCCACGAAAGCCAGCCAAGCAGGACAGCGGGCGCCAGGAACTCTATACTCCTGCGCCCGTTTTACCCTTCAGGAACCTGCACCATGGCCAGCCATCTCGAACACCACCTCGCCCTGCTCAACCACCTGCGCGGCATACTCGTCGCCCTGGGCGAAGCCGAACAGGTGCTCGACGACAGCCATGCCCTGTTCCTCGAGCGCTACGACGAGCTGCTCGCCGAACTGCCGAGCGACCCGGTATCCAGCCAGTACCTCGGCCAGGACCTGATCAGCCAGGTGTTTCACCGCTACCCGCAGATCGCCCACCTGGTGCCGCGCGATCTGCTGTGGTTCTTCGGCGGCGACTGCCTGCACTTCATGCCCGACGAAGAGATCGCCCTGTACCAGGCCCTCGACGAGCGCCGCTTCGAAGCCGAAGAGAACGACGAACCCTTCGACTGGAACCAGGAAAAGCAACTGCTGGCCTTGCCCACCGACAGCTCCAAGCACTGATCTGCCAATAAACAAAAGGCCCGCACGGTAAACCGGCGGGCCTTTTGTTTTGTGCCTGTACAAACGACAGAAACGAAAACGCCGCTCGATTGAGCGGCGTTTTCGTTTATTTGGAGCGGGAAACGAGACTCGAACTCGCGACCCCGACCTTGGCAAGGTCGTGCTCTACCAACTGAGCTATTCCCGCGGTACAACTTGAAGTGGCGTCCCCTAGGGGACTCGAACCCCTGTTACCGCCGTGAAAGGGCGGTGTCCTAGGCCACTAGACGAAGGGGACCTGGAACTTCGTTTGAAACCCTGCCGAAGCAGCATTTCCAAATTTTGGAGCGGGAAACGAGACTCGAACTCGCGACCCCGACCTTGGCAAGGTCGTGCTCTACCAACTGAGCTATTCCCGCATTACAGCTTGAAAGTGGCGTCCCCTAGGGGACTCGAACCCCTGTTACCGCCGTGAAAGGGCGGTGTCCTAGGCCACTAGACGAAGGGGACACACCCCGGAACATCAAGCAACTTTCCGGCTTCCTTCGCTCTGTTTCTAGCATTGCTCTGGAAGTGGCGCGCATTCTATGGAGCCTTTCGAGGGTCGTCAACCTCTCTCTAAAAAATTTTTAAAATCAAAGACTTCAGCCCATAAATCGATATGCCACTAGGAGCCATGCAGCCAAGCCACTACACTCGGTCGAAAAGTCGATTCTCGAGAGGTCCCAAGCAGTGTCCGCACTCGTGATAACCATGCTGATCGTCGGCGGCATCGCCCTGCTGATGGTGATTGCCTACATCAACCACGCCGTCGAGAACAGCAAGCTGGAGAAAGCGCGCCAGCGCGCTGATCTGCTCGACCGCATTCGTCGCTGCCAGGATATCTCCGAACGCATGCCTGGACAGCTGATGACACCGCAGCTGAAGCTGCTGCTGAGCCAGTTGCAGCTGCAAGTCAGCGAACGCCTGCTGCCGCTGGACAAGCAGAACGCCAAACTGAAGACCGATCTCGACACTCTCAAGGCCCAGGTCGCTCAGGGCGAATCCATCCCGGTGAAGAACCCACCACAACCCATCGCCAACGAAGCCAAGGCCAAGGACGTACGTTTCCTTCTGGAAAACCTGCACGCCCTGATCACCAGTTCGGTACAGAGCGGCCTGCTGCCCGCCAACGATGGCAAGCATTGGCTCAAGCAGATTCGTCAGATGCTGGTACTGGTGCATATCGAGTTCTTCAGCACCCTGGGCCAGACGGCCATGCAGCAGAATCAACCCGGCCAGGCCCGCCTGGCCTTCGAACGCGGCGTGCAATACCTGCGCAAGCAACCTGACCCGACCCCTTATCAGACGCAGCTCAAGCGTTTCGAAGAGCAATTGGCGCGCGCCAATGCCATGGTGCTCAACAACAGCGTACCCAACGCGGATGAACCCAGCCAGTTGACCGAAGGTCTGAAGAACCTGGAAGACGACTGGAAGAAGAAGAACATCTACGACTGAGCAGACGACCGCCTTCACTCAGTCAACCACGTTGACCGCCGAATAGGAGCTGTAATGAGCCTGACCGTTTACGGAGCACCCCTGTCTCCCTTCGTCCGCAAACTCTGCCTGTGCCTGATCGAAAAGGGCCTGGATTACGAGCTCGAGGTGGTCATGCCCTTCGGCCAGCCGGACTGGTTTCGCGAGCTCAATCCGCTAGGCCGGATTCCCGCCTTTCGCGATGGAGACCTGAAGCTGGCGGACTCCAGCGTCATCTGCCAATACCTGGAAGAGCGCTACCCTGAGCACATGCCGCTATATGGCGACGGTGCGGAGCAACGCGCCAAGGTACGCTGGCTGGAAAAATACGCGGACTACGAGCTGGCGCCGCTGTGTACCTTCACCGTATTTCGCAACCGCGTGCTGAAAGCCACCATGGGTCAGCCATGCGATGAGGAAAAGGTGCAGCAGACGCTCAAGGACAAGCTGCCCAATCACTTCGACTATTTCGAGGCCACGTTGGGTGACGCGCCCTACTTCCTTGGCGAACAACTGTCCATGGCCGACCTGGCGCTGGCCAGCCAACTGATCAACATGGAGCACGGCGGGGAAACCCTGGATGCCGGCCGCTGGCCGAACCTGCTGGCGCACTACGAGCGCATCAAGGCCCGCGCATCCACACAGCAACTGCTGCCGCGTGAACTGCGCACACTGGAGAAGATCGGCGCCAAGCGCTGACCACGCCCGCTTCACAGGGGGCGCCGTGCGCACCGATTGCGAAATCAGCTTCGGCGACGTCTTAAACCAGCGGTGCGCGCGGCGCCCTAGCAGATCGAGTCTCCGCGCATCGCCAAAGGCGTATTCAGCAGTCGCTGGCGGCCAGGAATATCTCTGCCAGCGCTTCGATACCGGCCTGATCCACCTCGGTGAACCGCCCCACCGACGGGCTGTCCAGATCCAGCACGCCGATCAGGCGCCCCTTCTTCACCAGAGGCACCACCAGCTCACTGTTCGATGCACTGTCGCAGGCAATGTGCCCCGGGAAGGCATGCACATCCTCGACTCGCTGGGTTTGCAGGCTGGCAGCCGCGGCGCCGCAGACACCACGACCGAAGGCGATGCGCACGCAGGCCACCTTGCCCTGGAACGGGCCGAGCACCAGCTCGCCATCCTTCGCCAGATAGAAGCCGGCCCAGTTCAGATCGGCCAGCTCGTGAAACAGGAAGGCGGAAAACTGCGCAGCATTGGCGATGAAGTCGCGCTCGCCGCTAAGCAATGCCTGCAATTGTGCACTCAGCAGCGGGTAACCGTTGAGATCACCACCAGTCTGAGAAAGATCGATCATGCCTGTTGCTCCAGCAGTTGCAGCCCGACCCAGTGGCGGGCGAATTGATAGGCGCAGCGGCCATTGCGGTTACCGCGACCCAGCGCCCAGCGAATGGCGGCCTTCTCCAGCGCCTCGTCCCAGCTCCAGTTGAGCCCGACCTGACGCGCCTGCACCTCTACCCAGTGACGCACGACGAGCAGGAAGTGATCCTGGCTGAAGGGATAGAACGACAGCCACAGGCCAAAACGGTCGGACAACGCGATCTTGTCCTCCACCGCCTCGTTAGGGTGCAGCTCGCCGTCGACCCGCTTCCAGTTCTCGTTATCACTCTGATGCTCGGGCACCAGATGGCGGCGGTTGGAGGTGGCGTACAGCAGCACATTATCCGGCGCCTGCTCCAACGAGCCGTCGAGCACGCTCTTGAGTACCCGGTAGTCGCCCTCGCCCGCTTCGAACGACAGGTCGTCGCAGAACATCACGAAGCGTTGCGGCAAGCCGGCCAGCAGCTCGACCACGCGCGGCAGGTCGGCCAGATGATCGCGCTCGATCTCGATCAAGCGCAGGCCGGCCTTGGCGTGCTCGGCGAGCAGGGCACGCACCAGCGACGACTTGCCAGTGCCACGCGCGCCCCAGAGCAAGGCATGGTTGGCCGGCATGCCGCTGACGAACTGACGGGTGTTACGCGCCAGTTGCTCGCGCTGGGCGTCCACACCCAGCAGGTCACTCAGCGACAGGTCGAGGCTGACATCCAGTGGCAGCAGGTAGCCGCTGCGACCATCACGCACCCAGCGCGCCGCCACGCACTTGCTCCAGTCCACCTCCGGACGCAGTGCAGGCAGCAGGGGTTCGATGCGCTCCAGCACCTGCTCGGCGCGGGCAAGAAAATCCAGTAACCGGGAATCCACGATCTACTACTCCTTTTGCGCAGAGCCGCACGTTGCAGGCTCTGCCGGTACAGGGTCGCTATCAGCTATGCTTGGCAGGCGCCCAAGGATCAGAGACCACGCACGCCTTTATGGACATTTCGCTCACCAATCGCCTGTCGTTCAAACAGGCCGGCCTGACCGTCCTGGTGGCGTTTATCCTTGGTACGCTGCTGAGCGTCACCCAGGTGGCGGTCGATTATGCCAGCGAAGAGGCCTCCATCAACCGCGAGATTCGCGCACTGCTGGAAATCAGCCACAACCCCGCCGCCCGTATCGCCTACAACATCGACGCGGAACTGGCGCAGGAGCTGGTCCTCGGCCTGCTGCGCTCGCCCGCGGTAACCCGCGCCGAACTGATCGACAACAACGGCCTGGTGCTGGCCAGCGTCAGCCGTCCACGTAGCGAAAGCCGCTATCGGGTATTCAGCGACAGCCTGTTCGGGGCCCAGCGGCAGTTCCAGGACCCGCTCCACGTCAGTCATGCCCCCAACGAAGCCCTGGGCTTTCTACGCCTGGAAGTCGACACCTACGCCTTCGGCAGTCACTTTCTCAGACGTTCGCTGCTGACTCTGCTCACCGGTTTCGCGCGCAGCCTACTGCTGTCACTGATCCTGCTGGTGCTGTTCTATTTCATGCTGACCAAGCCCCTGACCGGGGTGATTCGTGCACTCAGCGAACGTAACCCGCAAGACCCGCAGCACCGCCCCGTGCCCTGCCCCAAAGGCCACGAGCGCGACGAGATCGGCACCCTGGTGGAGGTCACCAACCGCCAACTGTCGAGCATCGCCCAGGAGATCGAACAAAGGCGTAACGCCGAAGACCGCCTGACCCAGTACCTGAACGAACTGGAAAATATCGTCTCGGCGCGCACCGCCGAGCTCAAGGCCACCAACGCCCGCCTCAGCCAGTCCAACCGCGAACTGGAGGTAGCGCGTACCACCGCCCTGAACATGGCGCAGGCGCGCTCGGCCTTTCTGGCCAACATGAGCCACGAGATCCGCACGCCGCTCAACGGCCTGCTGGGCATGCTTGCGCTGGCTCTGGACGGCCCACTCAGCGCCGAGCAGCGCCAGCAGCTGGGCATTGCCCATGACTCCGGCAAGGTGCTGGTGGAACTACTCAACGACATTCTCGACCTGTCCAAATTCGAAGCAGGCCAGCTCGAACTGGAGGAAATTCCCTTCGACCTCGGCGCCTTGGCCGAGGAAACCGCCAGCCTGCTGTCACAGAACGCCGCCAGTGCAGTCGAGCTGACCTGCCTGATCGACCCGGCACTGCCGACCCAGGTGCTGGGCGACCCGACACGGGTGCGCCAGATCGTCAGCAACCTGCTGTCCAATGCGCTCAAATTCACCCGTTTCGGCCGTGTCGACCTGATCGTCGCCTGCTGTAAGGACGGCATCAGCATTCGCGTGCGCGATACCGGCATCGGCATCGCCGAAGATGCCCAGGCGCGCATCTTCCAGCCCTTCGCCCAGGCCGAAGTCGGCATCACCCGTGAGTACGGCGGCACCGGGCTCGGCCTGGCACTGACGCGGCGCCTGTGCGAAGCGATGCATGGCAAGCTGACGCTGCAGTCGAAAGAGGGCTTCGGCAGCGAGTTCTGCGCCCAACTGCCGCTGCCCGCCCATGCGCAAGCCGGCTCACAACCTGTGCTGGACGGCCGCATCGTCGCGCTGACGCCGGCCAGCAGCGGCCTGCAGCAGATGCTCAGCCAGTGGCTGCCAACCTGGGGCCTGGGTTATCAGCGCCTGGATACCGATGCCAGCCTGCACGGCGTGGATGCCGACCTGCTGATCAGCGATTGCCCGGAATGCCTGCTGGCTATTCGCCCGGCGATCAGCACGCCGATACTGCTGGTCACCGCCTATGGCAACTTCCTGCCGCACGAGCAAGCGCAGCGTCTCATGCCGCTGCTGCAGATCGCCCGCCCGCTGGCGCGCAATGGCCTGCTACAGGTGCTGCGGCACATCCTCCACAGCGACGACGGCGACCTGCACAACAGCGCCCAGACGCAAGCTGCGCGAGAAAGCACAGCGCGCGTGCTGCTGGTCGAAGACAACCCGGTCAACCAGATGGTCGCCAAAGGCATGCTGGCCAAGCTCGGCTACCAGGTGTTGGTCGCCGCACACGGCGCTGAAGCATTGGAGGTGCTGGAGCAGGAGCCAATTGATCTGATCCTGATGGACTGCAACATGCCGGTGATGGATGGCTACGAAGCCAGCCGACGCATCCGCAGCAATGGCCGCTGGCTGGAGTTGCCCATCGTCGCCCTGACCGCCAATGCACTGTCCGACGAGCGCGAGCGCTGCCGCGCTGCCGGCATGAACGATTACCTGGCCAAACCCTTCCGCCGTGAAGAACTGGCAGTCATGCTCGACACCTGGCTGCCCGATGAGGTCAATCGCTGAGCCTAGCCAGTAGCCGATCCAGGCTGCGCCGCAGCCCTTCCATTTCCAGCAGATCCTGATCACCGAACTGGCAGAGCAACTGCGCCTTGAGCGGCAGGACCTGCGCCTGCAGCGCCCTGCCAGCCTCGCTCAGGGCCAGATGCACCTCGCGTTCATCCGTCTGCGCGCGACGACGCTGCACCAGGTCCATCTGCTCCAGACGCTTGAGCAGCGGCGTCAGGGTGCCAGAATCCAGCTGTAGGCGTTGCCCGAGCGCCTTGAGCGTCGGCTGCTCGGGCGCCCGCTCCTGCCATTCCCACAGCACCAGCATCGCCAGGTACTGCGGGTAGGTCAGACCGAGGGCATCGAGCATCGGCTTGTAGGCGCGGATCACCGCACGCGAGGCGGCGTAAAGCTTGAAGCACAGCTGGTTGTCCAGCTGCAGCCCGGCGGTGTCGAAAGCACTCATTTCAGCAGGGCTTCGATCTCGCTGCTCAGTTCTTCGGGCTTGGTGGTCGGGGCGAAGCGCTTGACCACCTTGCCGTCCTCGCCAATCAGAAACTTGGTGAAGTTCCACTTGATGCCCTGGCTGCCCAGCAGGCCCGGCGCGCGCTTCTTCAACTGCACGAACAGCGGGTGAGCATCGCTGCCATTGACGTCGACCTTCTTGAACAGTGGGAAGCTGACGCCGAAGTTCAGCTCGCAGAACTCGGAGATCGCGCCCTCGTCACCCGGCTCCTGCTTGCCGAACTGATTGCAGGGGAAACCGAGCACTACCAGCCCTTTGTCCTTGTATTGCTGCCAGACGCTTTCCAGCCCTTTGTACTGCGGGGTGAAGCCACATTTACTGGCCGTGTTGACCACCAGCACAGCCTTGCCGCCGAAGTCGGCCAGGGTCTTCTGCTCGCCCTTGATGGTGGTGACCGGAATATCGAAAAGTGCGTTGCTCATGGGGAATCGCCCTGAATGGGTTTGAAGTGACGAACAAAGTAGCGAGCAATTAAATTGCATGCAATTCAATTAAGGCAACATAAGGCATGCGAATACACGCTATCTCGGGTGGGTTAGCGACGTCGAATGCAGGGCGTCCAAACGCAGATGAACCCAGCGCGCTCGGATGGCCGCCCCACGTAACCCACCGGGCGATGGATCGCGTTGCACCGATGGTGGGTTATCGCGGGGCGGCCATCCGCCGCACCGGGCTTAGCAAACTGTTCTACAAGCGTGACAGGCGGCTAACCCACCCTACGAAACGGTGGCGCCCAGGGCTCGTACCAGAGCGGCCAGCGGCGCTGAATCGCCCTGAATACGTACGCGTAAGCCATCGATTTCGCGGCGCATGGGGTAGTGCTTGCGCAGGCGGTCGAAGCCGGCGCGACGGGTATCGGCATCGCCAACCAGGCTGCGGCGAAAGTCGGCATCATCGCGGCGCGGGTCGTACACCGCGCGGCAGATGCTGGCCAGGGCCCAGGCAGGATCGGCGCTGCCGTCGATGCTCAGCTCACTCAACCAGGGCGCCGGCAACAGATCGGCCAGACTCACCTGCTCGGCCACGCCCAACGCGCGGCAGCAGGCCTGGTAGATCTGCGCTGTGCCGCGCAGCTTGCCGTCCAGGCTGTAGCCGGCAATGTGCGGCGTCGCCAGTTGGCACAGGGCGGCCAATTCGACATCGGCCTGCGGCTCGCCTTCCCAGACATCCAGCACGGCCTTCAGATCAGGCCGCTGTGGCAGCAGGCTGCGCAGCGCGGCGTTGTCCACCACGGCACCGCGACTGGCATTGATCAACCAGGTGCCAGGCTTGAGCGCAGCCAGACGCGCCGCATCGAACAGGTGACGGGTCGATGCGTCCAGCGGTGTGTGCAGGCTGATCACATCGCATTCGCCGATGATCTGCTCCAGGTTGACGAAGTCGCCACCCTCGGCGGCCTGGCGCGGCGGATCGCACACCCGTACCTGCCAGCCGAGACCACGCAGCAGATTGACCAGGCGCCCACCGACCTGCCCCGCACCAACCACGCCATAGACGCGAGCAGCCGGGTCAACGCCCTCACGCTCGGCCAGGGTCAGCACGCTGCCCAGCACGTAATCCACCACGCCACGGGCATTGCAACCCGGTGCGCTGCTCCAGGCGATGCCGGCTGCGGCGAAGTAATCGAGATCCAGATGGTCGGTGCCGATGGTGCAGGTGCCGACAAAACGCACCCGGCTGCCTTCGAGCAAGGCGCGGTTCACCTGGGTCACCGAGCGCACCAGCAACAGGTCGGCATCACGCACATCGGCCGCCGTGATGGCGCGCCCTGGCAAGCGGCGGATGCTGCCGAACGCAGCGAAGAACTCATCGAGCAGGGGAATGTTTTCGTCGGCGACTATGTGCATGACAGGCTCCATCGGGCAGGCCGCCATTCTAAGTCAGCCGACACCTCAGCGTCGCCCCACAGGCCGCCAGACAGAGGGGCAGATCGTCCTTTCCTGACCGACACGTCAAAGCGTAGACTACGCGGTTTCCTGCTATCCCGAAGAATCGAAATGTCCACCGACACCCGCCTTGGCCGCGTGCGCACGGAACTGCGCAGCCTGCTCATCCTGGCCACGCCGATCATCATCGCCCAGTTGGCGCACACCGCCATGGGCTTCGTCGATACGCTGATGGCCGGGCGCGTCAGCCCGCAGGACCTGGCCGCCGTGGCGCTGGGCAACTCGATCTGGGTGCCGGTGTTCCTGCTGATGACCGGCATCCTGCTGGCCACCACACCCAAGGTGGCGCAGCGCTTCGGCGCTGGCGAAGAGGCCGACATCGGCCCGCTGGTGCGTCAGGCGCTCTGGCTGGCACTGGCCGTAGGCGGTAGCGCGGCGGCGCTGCTGTGGAACGCCGAATTCATCCTGCGCACCATGAACGTCGACCCGGCGCTGATCACTCCGGCCATGGGCTACCTGCGCGCCGTGGCCTGCGGCTTCCCGGCGGTGGCGCTGTATCACGTGCTGCGCTGCTTCAGCGATGGCCTCGGCCACACCCGCCCGGCCATGGTGCTGGGCATCATCGGCCTGCTGCTGAACATTCCTGCCAACTACATCTTCATCTACGGCAAGTTCGGCCTGCCGGCCATGGGTGGCGTTGGCTGCGGCTGGGCAACGGCGCTGGTGATGAGCTTCATGCTGATCGGCATGCTGGTCTGGGTGAAGTGGGCGCCCTACTACCGCAGCAGCGCGCTGTTTACCCATTTCGAATGGCCACAATGGACGGTGATCAAACGCCTGTTGAGCATTGGCGTCCCGATCGGCATCGCGGTGTTCGCCGAATCGAGCATCTTCGCGGTGATCGCCCTGCTCATCGGCGGCCTCGGCGCCACTGTGGTCGCCGGGCACCAGATCGCGCTCAACTTCAGCTCCATGGTGTTCATGATTCCCTACTCGCTGGCCATGGCCGCCACCGTGCGCGTCGGCCAGGCGCTGGGCCGTGGCCAGCCGCGCGAGGCGCGCTTCGCCGCCGGGGTAAGCATGGCGGCGGCGCTGGGCTACGCCTGCGTATCGGCCAGCCTGATGTTCCTGCTGCGCGAACAGATCGCGCAGATCTACACCCCGGACAAGACGGTGATCGCGGTGGCGGCAACGCTGATCGTCTATTCGGCGCTGTTCCAGTTCTCCGATGCCATCCAGGTGACCGCCGCCGGCGCGCTGCGTGGCTACCAGGACACGCGCATCACCATGTTGCTGACGCTGTTCGCCTATTGGGGCATCGGCCTGCCGGTGGGTTATGCGCTGGGGCTGTCCGACCTGTTCGGCGAACCCAGCGGCCCCAGTGGCCTGTGGCAGGGGCTGGTGGTCGGGCTGACCTGCGCTGCCGCGATGCTCACCGTGCGCCTGGCGCGCAGCGCGCGCAAGCGCATCCGCCGGGCCGCCTGAGTCATTGGATAGGCAGGAAATCAGCTCTAGACTGAGCGCATGATTCGACCTGCCCTGCTCCTCTGCTTCTTCGCACTCGTCGGCTGCGGCCCGGCCAACGATGGCCTGGCCCTGCAGAGCGATTACCTCGAACGCCTGCAGCGCTCGCTCGATGCACCGAACGTCAGCTCGCTCGATAAGCGCAGCATCAGTCAGTACCGCCTGCCAGCCCGGCGCGAGCGGTTTTCGGATATCCCCGAACTGCGCATCGGCCTGCTCGATCTGGTCATCGACGCGCGGCGCTGTCCGCACCTGCAGCAACTGATCAGCCAGCGCAACAGCAGCCTGGGCAAACAGTTGATGCCCAGCCAGCGCCTGGGCTACGAAGGCGACCTGCTGCGCGCCATCGACGACTGCCTGCCGCATCTGCAGGAAGGCTCCAGCCTCAAGGCTACGCTGCAGCGCCTGGCCAGCGACAAGCGCCAGCAACTGCCTGCAGTATTCTGGAATGCGCTGAACGGCAGCCCGGAGTTCGAGAACTACCTGCGTTTCGCCGACCAAGCCTTGCCGGTGGACACGCTGGAAGACAGCGCCGCGCTGGACGCATTGCAGCGGCTGGCCAGCGTCGGCGCCGGCCTGCCTGCACAGCTGCCGCCGAGTGCCGATCAACTGGAACCGCTGTTCTTCGCCCTCTATGCCAGCGAACAGGGCAGCCAGCTGATCACCAGCCTGGCCAGCCTGCACCACACCCTCGACGCTGGCAGCGAACTGCTGGAGCAACGCCAGCACAATCGCCCGCTCTGCCCGGTGGGCCAGGCGACGCCACGCGGGCGCATCCTGCAGAACATCTTCATCAAGTTCTACGCTGGCAGCCTGCAACCCTACCTGGCACAGGTCGACCAACGCGGCCAGCAGTGGCAGGCGGCGCTGCTGCAATTGCAGCGCATCGACGGTATTCCCACCGCCACCCGCGAGCACCTGCAGAGACTGGCCGGCGAGCAGGATTCGTTATGGCAGGATTTCCGCGTAGCCACGGCGCGTCACGTCAAGGCCTGGCAGACGCTACTGAACAGCTGCGGCCTGGCACCGGGACAGGCGGGATGGAACAGCGAAAGCTAGCAAACCGTAGGGCGGGTGCAACCCGCCATCGCGACCAACAACATCCGCTATTTGGCGGGTTGCACCCGCCCTACGAGATAACTGTCTAATCGGCCTTCTTGCGAATCCAGAGCCGTAGGGCGGACTCAGGAGCCCAAGCGAACAGTCCGCCAGAATATCTGGCACACCGCATACAGCCGGCAGCTAGTCGGCCTTCTTGCGAATCCAGTACAGGTAGGTGCCGTCTTCTTCGGCCTGGCCGAGCAGCTCGTGGCCAAGAAACACGCAGAACTTGGGAATATCACGCCGGGTCGATGGATCGGTAGCGATCACCTTGAGCAGGCCGCCCGGCGACAGGTCGCGCACCTTGTTGTGCAGCATCATCACCGGCTCAGGGCAATTCAGGCCGCTGGCGTCGAGCAGGTCATCGTGATTGAGGGTCAGGGCTTCGGACATAGGGGGCTCCACAAACAGGCGCGCATTGTCGCGCAAAGCTGACCTTCAGGTCACCTGCGCGCACAATCCTGAGACCTACACGCAGATCATCACTTGCCATGCCGACGCAGATGACAGGTCACTTCTTCACGGTCGTGATAGAGCTGCTTGCAACCGATACTGACCTTCAGGCCCCGCTCCGCCAGCCCCGATTCGATGCGATCGAGCAGGCGCCGCACTTCGGCGTAGCGCTGCTTCATCGGCAGCTTGAGGTTGACCACCGCCTCGCGGCACAACCCCTCGCCCAGCCAGGTCTCGATCATCGCCGCCGTGCGTGCCGGTTTCTCGACGATATCGCAGACCATCCAGTGCACCGGATGCCGCGGGCGGAAGGTGAAACCATCGGCGCGCTGGTGCACGACGAACCCCGAGTACATCAGGCTTTCGGCCATCGGCCCGTTGTCCACGGCGGTAACGCGGATTTCCCGATTGACCAACTGCCAGGTCCAGCCGCCTGGTGCTGCACCCAGGTCAACCGCGGTCATCCCCGGCGCCAGGCGCTGATCCCACTGCTCGCGCGGAATGAAATGGTGCCAGGCCTCCTCCAGCTTGAGCGTGGAGCGGCTCGGCGCCTCGCGCGGAAACTTCAGACGTGGAATGCCCATCGGCCACATCGCCTGGTTGTCCGCCTCGGCAATGCCGGCGAACACCTCGCGGCCGCTCTTGAAGGTCAGCAGCAGGCGCGGCTTCTTCGCGTCGTCCACCAGCTTGCCGGCCTTGAGCAAGGCCTTGCGCAGCGGCGCCTCGAACTTCTTGCAGAAGGTCGAGAGCTCCTTGCCGTCATTGGTATCCACCACTTCCAGCCACAGGCTGCCGCACACCGGATAATCAGCCAGCGCCTCCAGCAACACGCTGATACGGTCGCTTTCCGGCAGGCTCACGTAGGCCCCGCGTGCCCATTGCCGTGGGAAGATCAACTGGTTGAAACGCACGCTGCGCATCAGCCGTTCGCAATCGGCCGCCTCGCTGCAGACGAACTCGGCGCACGCGCTGCTGGGCTTGGTCTTGGAGTAGCCCGGTACATCCAGGCGTGCGGCGAGGTCGGTGATCTCGGCGCAAACCTCCCCTTCGAAACCGGGGCGGCAATGCAGAAACAGGGTATTCATCAAAGGGTCTCCTTGGGGTGCGCATGATACCCGAGAGCGGAACCCCGAGCCGCTAAACCTGTCCAGCTACATATGCGCTGCCCACAGATAGGGAGCCGCCAGCCATCGCGTTTCGATGAGGCCCGGCCCCCCAGAACAGGTAGCGCATAGCAACCGATAAAGGATATGCGCTAGCCAGACTGCTCAAGCCGAACTAGCTTGAAGGTCTGCCGCCATCAGATACAGCCCGTACCGTGCGGGCCCAAGGAGATGTGCAATGCCCTCCCTCGATAGCCTGAACTGCCGCCGCGAACTGAAAGTCGGCGACGCCACCTACCACTACTTCAGCCTGCCCGAGGCCGCCCAGCGCCTCGGCAACATTGACCGCTTGCCCAAGTCGCTCAAGGTGCTGCTGGAAAACCTGCTGCGCAACGAAGACGGCCAGACCGTGCAGCCACAGGATCTGCAAGCCATGGTCGACTGGCTCGACCAGCGCGCCTCCGACCGCGAGATCCAGTACCGCCCGGCGCGCGTGCTGATGCAGGACTTCACCGGCGTGCCGGCGGTGGTCGACCTGGCCGCCATGCGCGACGCCATGGCCAAGGCCGGCGGCGACCCGCAGCGGATCAACCCGTTGTCGCCGGTGGATCTGGTCATCGACCACTCGGTGATGGTCGACCGCTACGCCTCCTCCAGCGCCTTCCACGACAACGTCGAGCTGGAAATGCAGCGCAACGGCGAGCGCTACGCCTTTCTGCGCTGGGGCCAACACGCCTTCGACAACTTCAGCGTGGTGCCGCCAGGCACCGGCATCTGCCACCAGGTCAACCTCGAATATCTGGCGCGCACCGTGTGGACGAAGAAGGAAGACGGTATCACCCTCGCCTACCCCGACACCCTGGTCGGTACCGACTCGCACACCACCATGATCAACGGCCTCGGCGTGCTCGGCTGGGGCGTCGGCGGCATCGAGGCGGAAGCGGCCATGCTTGGCCAGCCGGTGTCGATGCTGATTCCCGAAGTGATTGGCTTCAAGCTCAGCGGCAAGCTGAAAGAAGGCATCACCGCCACCGACCTGGTGCTCACCGTCACCCAGATGCTGCGCAAGAAGGGCGTGGTGGGCAAATTCGTCGAGTTCTACGGCGACGGCCTGGCCGACCTGCCGCTGGCCGACCGCGCCACCATCGCCAACATGGCCCCGGAATATGGCGCCACCTGCGGCTTCTTCCCGGTGGACGAGATCACTCTCGGCTACCTGCGTCTGTCCGGCCGCCCGGAGGCCACCGTGCAACTGGTCGAGGCCTACAGCAAAGCTCAGGGACTATGGCGCGAGCCAGGCGATGAGCCGCTGTTCAGCGGCAGCCTGAGCCTGGACATGGGCAGTGTCGAAGCCAGCCTGGCCGGGCCCAAGCGCCCGCAGGACCGCGTCTCGCTGGGCCAGGTCAGCCAGGCCTTCGATGACTTCCTCGGCCTGCAGCTCAAGCCAAGCGCCAAGGAAGAGGGTCGCCTGCTCAGCGAAGGCGGCGGCGGTACCGCCGTAGGCGGCAACAAGCAGAGCGGCGAAATCGACTATGAGTACGACGGCCATACCCATCGCCTGAAAGACGGCGCCGTGGTGATCGCTGCCATCACCTCCTGCACCAACACCTCCAACCCCAGCGTGATGATGGCCGCCGGCCTACTGGCCAAGAAAGCCGTGGAAAAAGGCCTGCAGCGCCAGCCCTGGGTGAAGAGCTCGCTGGCCCCCGGTTCCAAGGTGGTCACCGAGTACTTCAATGCTGCCGGCCTGACGCCCTACCTGGAGAAGCTCGGCTTCAACCTGGTGGGCTACGGCTGCACCACCTGCATCGGCAACTCCGGGCCGCTGCGCGAGCCCATCGAGAAAGCCATCACCCAGGCCGACCTGACCGTCGCCTCGGTACTGTCCGGCAACCGCAACTTCGAGGGCCGCGTGCACCCGCTGGTGAAAACCAACTGGCTGGCCTCGCCACCCCTGGTGGTGGCCTATGCCCTGGCCGGCAGCGTGCGCATCGACATGACCCGCGACGCCCTCGGCACCGGCAAGGACGGCCAACCGGTCTACCTCAAGGACATCTGGCCGACCCAGGCCGAGATCACCCAGGCCATCGCCCAGGTCGACACCGCCATGTTCCGCAAGGAATACGCCGAAGTCTTCGCCGGCGACGAGAAATGGCAGGCCATCGCCGTGCCCAAGGCCGATACCTACGCCTGGCAGGGCGACTCCACTTATATCCAGCATCCGCCGTTCTTCGAGGACATCGCCGGCGATCCGCCACGTATCACCGATATCCGCCAGGCGCGCATCCTCGCCCTGCTCGGCGACTCGGTGACCACCGACCACATCTCGCCAGCCGGCAACATCAAGGCCGACAGCCCGGCCGGGCGCTATCTGCGCGATAACGGCGTGGCCCAGGCCGACTTCAACTCCTACGGCTCGCGCCGCGGCAACCATGAAGTGATGATGCGCGGCACCTTCGCCAACATCCGCATCCGCAACGAAATGCTCGGCGGCGAGGAAGGCGGCAACACCCTGCACGTGCCCAGCGGCGAGAAGCTGGCGATCTACGACGCAGCCATGCGCTACCAGGCCGAAGGCACCCCGCTGCTGATCATCGCCGGCAAGGAATACGGCACCGGTTCCAGCCGCGACTGGGCGGCCAAGGGCACCAACCTACTGGGGGTCAAGGCGGTAATCGCCGAAAGCTTCGAGCGCATCCACCGTTCCAACCTGGTGGGTATGGGTGTGCTGCCGTTGCAGTTCAAACCCGGTACCGACCGCACCAGCCTCAAACTGACCGGCAAGGAAGTGCTGGCCATCGAAGGTCTGGAAGGCGTGAAACTGCGCCCGCAGATGCCACTGACGCTGATCATCACCCGCGAAGACGGCACCCATGAGGAAGTCGAAGTACTGTGCCGCATCGACACACTCAACGAGGTCGAGTACTTCAAGGCTGGCGGCATCCTGCACTACGTGCTGCGCCAGATGATCGCCAACTGATGCACCTGCCCTGCCGCGCCATGCGGCAGGGCCTCCTTATCCGTCGGGCCAGGATGGCCAATGTCTCGACAAAAATGTGACGCCATTTAAAAAGCGATTAAACTCGCCAAAATGGATTCAGCCCTCAACTTTGCCGCTCGCCGGCCGATAACAGGGCATTACAACGACGGATACCTGCCATGCGTAACAACCAGCCGGTCACTCAGCGTGAGCGCACCTTTCCTGCGCAACAACGCCTGATATCCACCACCGATCTCAAAGGACAAATCAGCTACTGCAACGACGCCTTCGTCGACATCAGCGGCTTCACGCGCGAAGAACTGCTGCGCGCGCCACACAACATCGTGCGCCACCCGGACGTTCCATCGGCCGTGTTCGAGCATATGTGGACGACCCTGAAGAAGGGCCGCCCGTGGATGGGCATCGTCAAGAACCGCTGCAAGAACGGTGACCATTACTGGGTCAACGCCTACGTCACGCCCGTGACCGAAAACAACCAGGTCGTCGGCTACGAATCCGTCCGCGTCAAACCGACCGCCGAGCAAGTCCGCCGCGCCGAAACGCTGTACGCCCGCATCAACGCCGGCAAGTCGGCCGTTCCGGCCAGCAATCAGTGGTTGCCCATCGTCCAGGCGTGGATGCCCTTCATCCTGGTCAGCCAGATCGGTTTCATGATCGGCCACTGGATGGGCAGCAACTGGGGCTTCATCCTCGCTGCCATGCTCTCCGTGCCGCTGGGTCTGGCTGGCATCGCCTGGCAGACGCGCGGCGTCAAACGCCTGCTGAAACTGGCCGAGCAAACCACCTCCGACCCGCTGATCGCACAGATGTACACCGACAGCCGCGGCGCCGAAGCACGCCTGGAAATGGCCATGCTCAGCCAGGAAGCGCGCCTGAAAACCTGCCTCACCCGCCTGCAGGACACCGCCGAACAACTGACCCTGCAAGCGCGTGAAGCCGACAAGCTGGCGCACAACAGCTCGGCCGGCCTCGAGCGCCAGCGCAGCGAGACCGAGCAGGTCGCCACCGCCGTCAACGAAATGGCCGCCACCACCCTGGAAGTCGCCAGCAACGTCGCCCGCGCCGCCATCGCCACCCAGGAAGCCAACCGCCTGACCAGCGAAGGTCGCACCATCGCCGCGGAAACCCGCGAAGCTATCCAGCGCCTGTCGCAATCGGTAGGCGATACCGGCGAAACCGTGACCCGCCTGGCCCAGGACAGCAGCGAAATCGGCGGCGTGGTCGACGTGATCAAAGGCATCGCCGACCAGACCAACCTGCTCGCCCTCAACGCCGCCATCGAAGCTGCTCGCGCCGGCGAGATGGGCCGCGGCTTCGCTGTGGTGGCTGACGAGGTGCGCTCGCTGGCGCAGCGCACCGCTGAATCCACCGAACAGATCCACGCCCTGATCGCCAAACTGCAGCGCACTGCCGAAGAGGCCGTGCTGACCATGGAAATCGGCCGCAAGCAGGCCGACGAAGGTGTCGAGCGCGTGCTGCAGGCCGATCAGGCGCTGTCCGGCATCAGCGACTCGGTGGCCAATATCGCCGACATGGCCAACCAGATCGCCGCGGCGGCGGAAGAGCAAAGCGCCGTCGCCGACGAGATCAACCAGAACATCACCACCATCGCCCAACTGGCCGACCAGACCGCCGGCGAAGCCAACGATACCGCCAAACTCAGCGAAGCCCTGACCAACACCGCACAGGGCCAATACGCCCTGGTCGAACGCTTCAACCGCTGAAACAAAAGGCGCAGCGGCTCACCGCTGCGCCTCCTATCCTCCCTGTTGTGGCTCAATGATTCTGGACACCCCGATAGGGCGTTAAGCTTCGCCCAGCCATGAGGTGTTTGCGTGACCAGAAGATCATTCAGTACAGATTTCAAACTCGAAGCAGCCGGCCTGGTTTTGGACCAGGGGTACTCTGTTCCCGAAGCCTGCAAATCGATAGGCGTAGGCCCGACTGCATTGCGTCGCTGGGTAGAGCAACTGCGCAGCGAGCGTGGCGGCACTACACCACCACGCAGCAAAGCCCTGACTCCTGAGCAAAGGCGCATACAGGAACTGGAAGCCCAGGTTCGGCGCCTGGAGCGGGAGAAAGAGATCCTAAAAAAGGCTACCGCTCTCTTGATGTCGGACTCCCTCGATCAGTAGCGCTGATTGAGGCATTGGGCGAGCGGTATCCACGAGCCGAACTGTGCCGCGTGTTTGGCGTAAATCGCAGCAGTGTTTATGACGCTTGCATGCGACGTCATCGGATAGATCATCGACGGGTTGCTCTATGTCAGCTGGCCACTGAGCTTCATCTACAAAGTCGAGGCTCAGCTGGGGCCAGAACATTGTCAGCGGCGTTGCGGATACAAGGTGTCGCGGTGGGGCGTTTTCTGGCCGGACGCTTGATGAAAGAGGCTCGACTGTTCAGCACGCAATGCCGCAAGCATCGTTACCGCAGAGCAGATGGCGAAAGCGCCATTGCGGCCAACACACTGGATCGGCAATTCGCAGTGAGCGGCCCCAACCAAGTGTGGTGCGGTGATGTGACATACATCTGGGCGGGTAATCGCTGGATCTACCTGGCAGCAGTCATAGATTTGTATGCGCGCCGCATCGTCGGTTGGGCACTGTCCAATCGACCTGACTCGCAGCTCACGACGCGCGCGTTACGCGTGGCCTACGAGTCCCGAGGTTGCCCGCAACAGCTGATGTTTCACTCTGACCAGGGTTGCCACTACACCAGCATTGAGTTCTGCCAGATGCTCTGGCGCTACCGTATCAAGCAGAGCATGAGCCGCCGCGGTAACTGTTGGGACAACGCACCGATGGAGCGCTTTTTCAGAAGCCTGAAAACGGAGTGGATGCCGGAGCATGGCTATGCCAGCCAAGGGCAAGCTGAGGCTGATGTGCTGCGCTACCTGACGGATTACTACAACCATCAACGACCACACAGCTACAACGGATACAGAACGCCAGCGGAAACCGAAACACTGGCCGGATAAACCTAAACCAGTGTCCAGTTTTTGTTGACCACAACACCCCGCCCAGCTTTTGTAGGAGCGAGCTTGCTCGCGATCTCCCTACGCCCTTCCCAACCATCCCCGCTTTCGCGTAATTGCCACTTGCCAGCAGTTATCCGACATGGTGTACAACCTCCCAAACACCCCATCGCCTCGCTACCTCCCGCGAGCTAGAGAAGGATCTTGAAAATGGCCAGGAAGGTTATCCAGCAAAATCGCCCGCAGGTTATGCACGGTGGTGGCTGTGGAGCGTTCTCGGTAGACGACAAACGCTGGCCTCACCAGCTTCACGAGGCCGGGGAGATAATGCCCGGGACGCGCACAATCAAGTGCGGCGGGGAGATCGATATCGAGATCAAGCCCGGCAACATCTACTACTTCAATTATTGGGGCCCGTAGGAGCTGGAAACACCAGCGCTCACGCGCTTTACATCCTGGCGCTGCAAAGGCTTCGCCCCGGGGCGGGGCTCCTACCGCATGGCGTTCAATAACCCTTGTAGGAGCAGCGCCGCGCAGGGAATAGACTCTCGCGGGACGGCGATATATCGATTAACCGCACGACGATGCCATATCTCCAAACGATGAGAGATCTCCTGCCAGGCCAAAGGCAACAGAGTTATTGTTACCCGCTCCTTTGAGACGTCAAAGCTCAGCCAGTTTCAGCCAGTGTGCGTAGAAACCTTCGGCAACCTGGTTCAATGCCCTGACCTTCCCGCCCAGGTCGTCACGCATCTCGGCGATGCTCTGCTGGCTGCTCTGGCTGGCATCGAGCAGGTGTGCCCAGTCGTCTAGCCAGAGCGCGATCAGATCTTCGGTCATCTCCGGGTGGCCCTGCAACGCCAGCACCTTGTCACCCCAGGCGAAGGCCTGGTTATCGCACCAGCGGCTGCTCAGCAGGGGTTGAGCACCTTCAGGTAGCGAGAAGGTGTCGCCATGCCACTGAAAAATGCTGAACGCTGCAGGCAAATGCGCCAGCCAGGGGCTATCGATAGCCTCTGCACGACGTTGCATGAACTGCCAACCCGCTTCGGTGTAGGGCATGCGGCGGACGCTGGCTCCCAGTGCCTTGGCCAGCAGCTGGCTGCCCAGGCAGTGACCGATGACGGGAATGTCGCGTGCGATAAAGCGCTGCAGCGCAGCCACTTCGTCGGCGATCCAGGGCAACGGGTCATTGACGCTCATCGGCCCGCCCATCACGGCGACCGCCTTAGGCCGCTCCAGGTCGTAACCGTGCAGTTCACCCAGGTCGACGCGCAGTATGTCGAAACTGCAGCCACGCGCCTGCAGCACCTGCGCCAGATGGGCTGGCGGGCAATAATCGATATGCGTCAGGATCAAAACATCGGCCATAGCTACCTCCGCCGCGCAGTCTGCGCGAGAAGGATTGGCAAGTCGAGGTGGGCTGGGAGTTGAAGCCATCGGCCGGACAGCCGGCCGATGGTCTGTACTGGCGAATACCGCTGCATTCACCTCTAACGCATGGCTGACGCTTTCACCTCCTGGGTAACGCCCCAGCCATCCATCTTGCCGCCCAGCGGGACGACGATGGACTCCAGGTCATGTTCGAACTCGCCGATACCGGCATGGGTGGCATACATCACTTTGCTGATTTGCAGGTGCCAGATGCCGTCCTCACGGGCGGATATCTGAGCGTTGAGCGACTCGCCGCGAAAGTTTCTGGCCGCCGTTCTGGCCCGTTCTTCGTCGGGAAAGATGGCGTAGAACTCGATCGGGTGAAACTGGGCGAAGTCGAATCCCCCTTCTTTCATCCGACGCAGCACCGAGGTGCTGGAGTCTTCGTGGAAGGCTGTGCTCATAAACGACCCCCTCTCAGGCTATGGATGGATTAACCGCTTTCCCAATGCGACCGTCCTAGGGACGGTGTCGCGACTCCTACCGGAAACCTCTGAAAACGCCCTGCGTTTACAGAAGCCCCCAAGTGGCGTCGCCCCGAGAATCGAGCAGATGCTCGATGTGTCTACTGCAAGCGTATCGACGACTGCCCGGCAGAACACCGAACTGAAACCGTCTCCCGTAGAGTAGCTGCTACGAGAGAGATTCGCGCTATACAGAAAGCCTTTGTGACAAAACCGGCGACCAGCGGCAATTGGCCAGCCTGAACGCCTCGCCCGAGCTCATGGGCGACTGAGCCAGCCCATCAGCAACCTGTTGATCCAGCCCGGCGTGATCTGCCCTAGGGTGAACAGCAGCCCGAACTGCAGCCCTACCGGGCGATGCACAGTGCTGGCATGGGCCTGCTTCCAGGCCGCTTCGGCGATCTGCTCGGCCTCCAGGCGCACACCCAGGCGACGCATCACCGGCGGACGCTGCGCCTGGCTGCGCACCATCGGCGTGTCGACGAATGGCGGCATCAGGTCACCCACGCGGATGCCGTGTTCACGCCACTCCAGCTCCAGCGCCTCGGTAAGCCCACGCACGGCGAACTTGCTGGCCGAGTAGCTGGCCAGTTGCGGCACGCCGTAGAGCGCCGAGGCCGAGCCCATGTTGATTACTTGCGCCTCTGGCGTGACCTTGAGATAGGGATAGGCCGCATGACAAAGATTGAGCACGCCGAGCACATTGATCTGTATCAGACGCGTGTGCTGCTCCAGTTCGATATCGGCGAAGGCACCGGTGCGCAGAATGCCTGCGCCATTGAACAGCAGGCGCAACTGGCCGCCGCTCTGCGTGCAGAAGTCGGCCAGCGCGGCCTTCACCGCTGCGGCATCGACCACATCCAGCGGCGCATGCCAGGCGCCGCCCAGCTCGGCGGCCAAGGCTGCCAGCGCCTTTTCATCGACGTCGAGCAACCCGACGCGCCAGCCCCGCGCGTGAAACAGCCGCGCGGTGGCGGCGCCAATACCCGATGCGGCGCCGCTGATGAGAATGTTGTTCATCACACACCCCGCTCACGGAGAAAGGCCGCCACGCGGGCGATGGCGTAATCCGCCGCACGCAACATGCCGACATGCGCCTGGAACACGTGCCACAACCGCGGATAACGCTCCAGGCGCACGTTCACCCCAGCCGCCTTGGCGCGCTCGGCCAGGCGCAAGCTGTCATTCAGTAGCAACTCGTCTTCGCCCACCTGGATCAGCGTCGGCGGCAGGCGGCTGAGGTCGGCGAACAGCGGCGACATACCCGGATCGTTGCGCGGCAGGTCGGTCGGGCAATACAGCTGCGCGGCCTGTTCGACCCAGCTGGGGTGGAGCAGCGGATCGCCGGCCGGCGGCTCGTGCATCTGCTCGCCGGTGAAGTCGGTGACCGGCGAGAAGCACACCAGGGCGGCGGGCGGCGGCAGGTCGAGTTCGATGATGCGCAGGCAGCCGACCAGGCTCAGGTTGCCCCCCGCCGAGTCGCCGCCGATGGCAATCTGTTCGGCTCTATAGCCGGCCGCCAACAATGCCTGGTAAGCCGCCACCACATCATCGCGCGCCGCCGGATAGGGATGCTCCGGCGCCAGGCGGTAATCCAGCGCACAGACCTCCAGAGCAGCGCGTTTGGCCAGGCTGGCGCAGATGCCACGGTGCGTGTCCGGACCACCGATCATGAAGGCGCCACCGTGCAGATAGAGCAGCACGCTACCGCTGCTGACAGGCGGTCGATGCCATTCGCACGGGCGCCCGGCCAGGGTATCGGCGCTGCGCGTTACGCCACGCGGCGTCAGGGTGATGGCGGTGAGTGCACGCAGCACCCGCCGCTGCCCGGCCACCGGCATCGGTGGCCGTACCAGGCCACGGAAGAACAGGCGCAGAAAGCCGCGCAACAGGCCGCGCAGCAGCATCTGCTCGGCGGCTGGGGCTTTGAAGTCAGCGGACGCAGTCATAGTCGGCAAGCTCCGGAGTACGGGTCATGAGGCGATAGGTGAAGGTGAACCCCGGCCAGTTGTTGGTGTGCTTGCCGGTAGCGGTCTTGTACCAGCTGTCGCAGCCCTGTTCCCATATCGTTCGATGAGTCGCCTGCTGCAGCTCGGCGTTGTAACTGCGCTGCACCGTCGGGCGCAGGTCGAGATAGCGTAGCCCCTGTTCGCGCAGCGCCTGCAGGCAGCCCAGTACGTAGGCGTACTGGCTCTCGAGCATATAGAGAATGGAGTTGTGGCCGAGGTTGGTGTTCGGCCCGTAGAGCAGGAACAGGTTGGGAAAGCCGCTGACGCTGATGCCCTTGTAGGCCTCGGCGCCCTCCTTCCAGGCCTGATTCAGCTCCAGCCCATCGAGGCCGCGAATGTGCATCGGCGCGAGGAAATCGGTGGCGGTGAAACCGGTGCCGTAGATCAGCACATCGCAGGGATGCTCACGACCATCGGCCGTCACCAGCGACTGCTCGCGCACCTCGCGAATCGCCGCGTCGACGACCTCGACATTGGCCTGCGCCAGCGCCGGAAAGTAGTCGTTGCTGATCAGGATGCGCTTGCAGCCCATGGGGTAGTTCGGCTGCAACCGCTCACGCTTGCCGGCATCGGGCATCTGCCGCTGAAGGTGGCGGGTGAAGCTGTGGCGGAACAGGCGCATGAGCCAGGGGAAGCGGATAAAGGCCAGCGCCCGGCCCTCGTGATGCAGGTATTGCAGGAGGCGGTCGGCTCGTTGCAGCAGGGGCAAACGCTGTTTCAGGGCAATCTCCCAGGGTCGATAGGCACGATCCGGCTTGGCCAGCACATAGGCAGCCGAGCGCTGGAACAGGCTCAGGCTGGCGACCTTCGGCTGGATCTGCGGCACGAACTGGATCGCCGAAGCGCCGGTGCCGATTACCGCCACGCGCTTGCCGGTCAGATCCAGATCATGGCGCCAGCGCGCCGAATGAAAAGCCTCGCCACGGAAACGCTCCAGGCCGGGCAGTTTCGGGTAGGCCGGCCGATTGAGCTGACCGCAGGCACTCACCAGCGCCTGCGTCTCGATCACTTCGCCTGCCGCCAGCTCGACACGCCAAATGCCGCGCGCGGCATCGAACTCGGCACCGAGCACTTCGCTGTGCAGGCGGATGTGCGGACGCAGCCGGTGCTTCTCCACACATTGCAGGATATAGGCGTGGATCTCCGCCTGCGGCGCGAACTTGCGCGACCAGTCGTGCTTGGGCTCGAAGGAAAAGGAATACAGGTGCGAAGGCACATCGCAGGCGGCGCCCGGGTAGCGGTTGTCGCGCCAGGTGCCGCCGACCTCGCCGGCCTTTTCCAGCAACAGGAAGTCGTCCTCGCCGGCCTTGCGCAGCTGCATGGCCAGACCCAGACCGGCAAAGCCACTGCCGATGATCAATACGCGCCAGGGCGCGTTCGTACGGGGGTTGTTGTGCATTGTAGTGACCCGTGTATGACGATGAACTGATGCTACTTGCCTCGCCCAGCGCAGGTTATGGCATAGTCGGCCAGGGTATTGTGATTTTCGGACAATCTATGTCATCCCCCTGGCCAGCACGCCGCAGCATCACCAGCATCCAGCTGCTCACCCAATTGGGGCTCGATCTTGGCCTGAGCCTGGACAGGTGCCTACATGAAACGGGGCTCAGCCCGGTGCAGTTGGCCAGCCTGAACGGCGAAATCGAAGCGCAGCGTGAGCTGCAGTTGATCGCCAACCTGGTCGAGGCACTACCCGCAGTCGAAGATCTCGGCTTGCAGGCCGGTCGGCGCTACCACCTGACCACCTATGGCGCCTGGGGTTACGCCATTCTCAGCAGCGCCACGGTCCGTCAGGCCGCCGAGCTGGGTTTGCGCTATCACGGCCTGACCTATGCCTTCACCCGCATCAGTCTGAGCGTGGATGACGCCGTGGCCAGTCTGAATTTCGACGACAGCGCCCTGCCCCCGGCGCTGCATGATTTCATCGTGCAGCGCGACATGCTCGGTGCCCTGGTGGTCGTGCGCGAGCTGCTGGGCAGCACGCTGCAATTGCTGACCGTGGAGCTGCGCCAGCCTGCACCGGCTGACGTCTCACCCTTTATCGCCGCATTCGGCCAGGTGCCGCGCTTCGGCGCGGCGCACAATCGCCTGGGTTTTGCCGCCGATTTGCTGGACAACCCACTGCCACGAGCCAACCCGCAACTGGTCAGCGCCTGTGAACAGCAATGCCAGGCGTTGCTGGCGCGCCATCAATGGCATCAGGGCCTGGCCGGACGGGTGCGTCAGTTGCTGTTGCAGTCGCCGGGACAGATCGCCGACATGGAACAGGTCGCAGAGCGCCTGCACCTGAGCAGCCGCACCCTGCGTCGACGCCTGATCGAAGAAGACACGAGCTTCCGTGCCCTGCAGGACGAAGTGCGCCAGGCGCTGGCCGAAGAGCTGCTGGCCGCCGGCGGCCTGAGCCTGGAAGAGATTGCCGAGCGCCTGGGTTATGGCGAACTGTCGAACTTCATCCACGCCTTCAAGCGCTGGAAAGGCGTAACGCCGGGGCGTTATCAACGGGAAGCGATGGTGTAGGCGTGCCGGGCGGCGAGTCGTTCGCGAAGCACGGCAGGAACGATGTGTGGACTGTTCGCTGGCGCTCCTGAGTCCACCCTACGAGCTGGCGCTACGAGTGGTCGGCATTCCGATCCACCCTACGAGCGGTCGGCGTTACGATCCATCGGAGTCGCGTCCAGGCAGCCTTCGTGGGCCTACCGAGGTTTGAAAGTCATCTTCACGCTGACAACGCCCGAGCACCGCGTTAGGGTGCCAGCCATGAACATCATCACGCTGCTTCTGCCCTATCAACCGCCCTGGGACTGGCAACAGTTCCACAGCCATTTCGCCCTGCGCGCGATTCCTGGGCTGGAGTCACTGAGCGCGGACAGCTACAGCCGCGGCTTCAGCATCGACGGCACACCCGGCTGGTTTCGGGTTGCCCCGCTGCCAGGGCAGAACGCGCTGGAACTGCGCTGCCGCCTGGCCTCGCCTGCGCATCTCGATCAACTCGAACAACGCGTGCGGCGCATGTTCGATCTCGACAGCGAGCCCGAGGCGATTGCCCTGCACCTGAGCACTGATGAACTGCTCGCGCCGCTGCTGCAGCGCAATCCCGGCCTGCGCCTACCGGTGGCGTTCGATCCGTTCGAACAGGCGGTGCGCGCCATTGTCGGCCAGCAGGTCACGGTCAAGGCGGCGGTGACCATAGTCGGGCGTCTGGTGCAACGTGTCGGCGCACGGATCGAGACACCGGAAACGCTGGGCATCAGCCATCTGTTCCCCTCACCACAGGCGCTTGCCGAGGCCGACCTGAGCGGCATCGGCATGCCCGGCAAACGCGTGCAGTGCCTGCAGCATTTCGCCGCGCGCATTGCCGATGGCAGCCTGAAACTGCATCTGGCCGACGGCAGTGCAGCACTGATCGAGCAGCTGTGCGCCCTGCCAGGCATTGGCCCGTGGACAGCGGAGTACATCGCCCTGCGCGCGTTCGGTGAGGCCGACGCCTTTCCCGCCAGCGACCTGGGTTTGCTCAAGGCGCCGGTATGGGGAGCGGAAGGTATCGATGCGCGCCGCCTGAAAGCACGCGCGGAAGCCTGGCGCCCGTGGCGCGCTTATGCGGCGGCGCATCTCTGGCATAACTATTCGGGAGGCTGAGTCATGCATTACCGCTACCACGACAGCCCCGTCGGTCCGCTGCTGATCGCAGCCGACGACAGCGGCCTGCAACTGCTGCTGATGGAGCTGGACAGCCGGCCCTGGCGCATCGAAGACCATTGGCAGCCCGCTGGCCGCGAGCTGGACGCCGTGTGCAGCCAGCTCGATGAATACTTCGCCGGCAAGCGCCGTCAGTTCGAATTGCGCCTGGCGCCGAGGGGCACGGCATTCCAGCAGGCGGTCTGGCAGGCGCTGTTGGCCATTCCCTACGGTCGCACCTGCAGCTATTCGGAGCTGGCCAATGTCATCGGCAGGCCGCAGGCCGTGCGCGCAGTGGGGACGGCCAATGGCGCCAACCCCATCTCCATCATCGTGCCCTGCCACCGCGTGATCGGCCGGGACGGCAGCCTGACCGGTTATGCCGGTGGCCTGCCGCGCAAGCAGCAGTTGCTGGAACTCGAGGGTGTATTGCAGCCGGCTCAGGCGCAACTGGCTTTGTAGCCTAGGCTCTGTACGAAAAGTGCCTGCGCTCGGTGATGCTTCGTTAAAAACGGGCTGGAACGCCAGCCCGGTCGAATGCTCATTTACAGCTCGTAAACTCCGCTTCCTCACCCGTTTTGCCTCGCCTGACCTTCGCTCGACGACTTTTCGTACACACCCTAGGGCGCGGGTATGCGCGCCAGAGGCTCTGCACGCGGACGCAGGGGAAAAGCCAGAATCAGCCCCTCGCCCGACGCCGGAAAGATGCCGGTCAGGGCGGTGATATTGACCTGATGGGAAACCAGCACCAACGGCGCGCCAGCAGGCAGTTGGTTGACCGAGCGAATCAGCTCGTCGGTCTGCTCGGCACCATCCTCGGGCTTGCCGAAGAACGAATCCAGCGCAGCCAATGGTTGTACCGGGCCGCGCTGCATGTTGCTGGCCGTGTCCAGCGCGCGGCACCAGCGACTACTGAGAAGCCGCGGCTGTTCGATCCCCTGACGCGCGAGCAACTCGCCCCAGCGCCGGGCCTCGGCACGCCCTTGAGCGTTGAGGTTGCGCTGGGTTTCGCAGTGCCCCAGGCGAAAGTTCGCCGGGTCGCCCGTACCCGGCGCGGTGGCGTGACGCATGAGTATCAGCGCACGACCTTCGCGCAATGCCTGCCAGGCGTCGGCGTTATCTGCCGCCACACTGAACAGCGGCAGCAGCACCAAGGCCAGCAGCCACAGGCGAGTCATATTCTGACGTTGCCGCGCGGCCCCATCAGCGCCCAGATGATCAGACCGATCACCGGCAACAGCACGATCAGCAGAATCCATAGAATCTTGATTCCAGTTTCCGCGTTGCTTTTGACCACGTTGATGATGGCCCAGATATCCAGAGCCAGGATGACCAGGCCGAGCAGCCCATTGAAGGTGGAACCCATGACGACACTCCTGTCTGAAAGGTTGCCTGCATAGGATAGTCGTTGATTGGCTGGGGTTCCCTCAGTCCCCCAGGCGCGGAAAGCGGCTGGCGATATCGTCGCCCGTCCGCTCTGGCGTCTCGTCGCCAAGGCTCAGGCGCAGCGCCAGCACGTGCGGTTCTTCACCCAGGTCGAACCAGTGACGAGTGCCGGCCGGCAGCGTCAGCAGGTCGCCACGCTCACCCTGCAGCACATACACGTAACCATCCAGATGCACGCTGAGCTGGGCGAAACCACCCAGGAACAACCAGGTACTGGCGCTAGACTGCACTTGCTCGTCCAGATACCGAGCACGCAGCTCCAGTTTCTGCGGATGATTGCGCTGCAGGTTGAACAGTTCCTGCTGCACATGCCCTTCCTTGCCCATGAATGCCTGCAGCCACAGACCATAGGCCGCATCGAACTCGGCCTGCTCGCAACCAGGGCGCAACGCAGCCGGCAATTCCAGCTGGCGATAGTCGATGCCCACCGCGGACAGGGTGCTGGCGATATCGTCGGCGTGGTTGAGAACCTTGTTCGGCAGTTCCGGGGAGGTGTGCAGGTGGACGGCGAGGCTGCTCATGAAGGGTTCACTCGATTCAGGGCCGCTCGGGCGGCAAACGGGTGGCAATGATGAAGGCTGCCAGCAAGGCTACCAGACTGGCGATGGCGAAGGTCCAGCCCGGGCCCAGGCCCTTCCAGCTGTAACCGGCATACAGCGCGCCCAACGCACCGCCGATTCCGGCCAGGCTGACATAGAGCGCCTGGGCCTGGCCCTGCTGGCGATCGGCGAAACTGCGCTGCACGAAGTGGATGCAGGCAGCATGGAACGCGCCGAAGGTGGCGGCGTGCATGCACTGCGCCAGCAACAGCACCGGCAGGTACTGGGGCAGACTGCCCAGCAGCAGCCAGCGCACGGCGGTGATCAGGAAGCTGGCCAGCAACACGGCGCGCAGTGAATAGCGCTGCAGCAGTCGCGCCATGACCAGAAACAGCAGGATCTCCGCCACCACCCCCAAGGCCCAGAACAACCCGATGGCGCCACGGCCGTAGCCAACACCCTCCAGGTGCAGAGTGAGGAAGGTGTAGTACGGGCCGTTGCTCAACTGCATCAGCCCGACGCTGAGATAAAACGCGAGGATGCCGGGGCGGCGCAATTGGCGCACAAAGCCCTCCGACTCCAGCGTGCTCGGGCGCAGCACAGGCTGTGCATTGGGCACCCAGAAACTGCTGACGACGATACCGGCCATGATCACCAGCAGCGCCGCCGGATACGCATCCAGGCTCAGCCACTCGAACAGCAGGCCGAGGCCGACCACAGCGACGATGAAGCCGATGCTGCCCCACAGGCGAATCTGGCTGTAACGCGCCGCCTGCTCGCGCAGATGGGCCAGAGTGATCACCTCGAACTGCGGCAGCACCGCATGCCAGAAGAAGGCGTGAGTGGCCATGATCAACGCCAGCCAGGCGTAGCTCTGGCTGAAGAAGATGCCGGCGAAGCAGACCAGGGTGCACAGCGCGCCGAAACGCACGATCAACAGGCGCTGACCGGTGTGGTCACCCAACCAACCCCACAGGTTCGGTGCCAGGCAACGCATCAGCATGGGAATGGCGATCAACTCGCCGATCCGCGCCGGGGAAAAGCCCAGGTGGTCGAAGTACAGCGCCAGGAACGGCGCCGTCCCCCCGAGCAGGGCGAAGTAGAAGAAGTAGAAACCGGACAGCCGCCAGTACGGCAGGGCCGCGCTCATGCCGCCCCCAGGATCACAGTTGTGGCAGCACCGGTGTGGTGACGCGCACGTCGGCGTTCTGCGCGCGGTGACGCAGCAGGTGATCCATCAGCACGATGGCCATCATCGCCTCGGCGATCGGCGTGGCACGGATACCCACGCAGGGGTCGTGACGGCCCTTGGTGATCACATCCACCGGGTTGCCATCGACGTCGATGGAACGCCCCGGCGTGGTGATGCTGGAGGTCGGTTTCAGCGCCAGGTGGGCGATGATCGGCTGGCCGCTGGAGATTCCACCGAGGATGCCGCCTGCGTTGTTGGAAAGAAAACCTTCCGGGGTCAGCTCGTCGCGGTGCTCGGTGCCACGCTGGGCGACACTGGCGAAACCGGCGCCGATCTCCACGCCCTTGACCGCGTTGATGCTCATCAGTGCATGAGCCAGTTCGGCGTCGAGGCGGTCGAAGATCGGCTCGCCGAGGCCCGGCATCACCCCTTCGGCGACCACGGTGATCTTCGCGCCGACCGAATCCTGGTCGCGGCGCAGCTGATCCATGTAGGCCTCGAGCTCCGGCACCTTGTCCGGGTCGGGGCTGAAGAAGGCGTTCTGCTCGACGCTGTCCCAGGTCTTGAACGGGATTTCGATAGGACCGAGCTGGCTCATGTAGCCGCGGATGACGATGCCCTGGCTGGCCAGGAACTTCTTGGCGATGGCGCCGGCTGCCACGCGCATGGCGGTCTCGCGCGCCGAGCTGCGGCCGCCGCCGCGGTAGTCGCGGATGCCGTACTTGTGGTGGTAGGTGTAGTCGGCGTGGGCCGGGCGGAACAGATCCTTGATCGCCGAATAGTCCTTGGACTTCTGGTCGGTGTTGCGGATCAGCAGGCCGATGGAGCAGCCGGTGGTCTTGCCCTCGAACACGCCCGACAGGATTTCCACCTCGTCGTCTTCCTGACGCTGCGTGGTGTGGCGGCTGGTGCCCGGCTTGCGGCGATCGAGGTCGCGCTGCAGGTCTTCCAGGGAGATCTCGACACCGGGCGGGCAACCGTCGACGATGGCGACCAGCGCCGGGCCATGGCTTTCGCCAGCGGTGGTGACGGTGAACAGCTTGCCGTAGGTATTGCCGGACATGGGAAGACGCTCCGCGAAATTCAGCTCAGGCCCGGCGCTGCGCAGGCCCGATTCACAAGGTGGGCGAGTATACCTGCCGATAACTTGCAGTTCACCCCGAACGGGCATTTCTAAAAACGTAGGCGAGGCAGTCAGCACAATACCGATGGCGGCCCCGCAGAAAATAGCCGAAAAGCGATCGGAGTCGCGCTCGACTTTACAGGTTGTAAATGAGCATTGACCGGGCTGGCGCTCCAGCCTGTTTTCTAACGCAGTGATGACAACGTAGCTAGTTTTTAGAAGTGCCCGAACCTTGGCCCGCGGCCAGCGTCCAATGCCAGTCTGCCACTACCTTGTTCCCATCATGCTGCGAGCCCTGCTCTTGTCCCTCACCCTGATCACCGGCCTGGCTCAGGCCAACACCACCCAGCAATCACCCATCAGCCTCGACACCGACCAGGGCACCCTGTACGGCAGCCTGCTGGTGCCGCAAAGCGACAAGCCGGTGCCGGTGGCGCTGCTGATCGCCGGCTCCGGCCCCACCGACCGCGACGGCAACAACCCTCAGGGCGGGCATAACGATGCGCTGAAGAAGCTAGCCCAGGTGCTGGCACGCAACGGCATCGCCAGCCTGCGCTACGACAAGCGCGGCGTGGCCGCCAGCCGTGCCGCCACGCCGGACGAAAAGGACCTCAGTGTCGAGCGCTATGTGGCCGATGCCGAGGGTTGGGCGGGGTTGCTCAAAGAAGACCCGCGCTTCGACCGCCTGATTCTCATCGGTCACAGCGAAGGCGCGCTGATCGCCAGCCTGGCCGCGCCAGGCAGCCAGGCCGATGCCCTGGTGTCCATTGCCGGCCCTGCCTACCCCATTGGCCAGGTGTTGGACATGCAACTGGCCATGCGCCTGCCGCCGCCGCTCCTGGCCGAGAGCCGGCACATCCTCGCCAACCTGATTCGCGGCAAGCTGCAGCCCAAGGTGCCCGAGGAGCTGCAAGCGATCTATCGCCCCAGCGTGCAGCCCTACCTGATCAGCCTGCTGCGCCAGGACCCGGCGGAGAACTTCGCCGCGCTGCAGATTCCCGCACTGATCGTGCAAGGCACCCATGACGCGCAGGTCAGCCCGGACAACGCCGACGTGCTCAAGCAGGCCAAGCCCGATGCCGAACTGGCGATGATCGCCAGCATGAACCACGTTATGCGCATCACCCCGGCGCCCTGGAACGAACAGCTGGCATCCTACGACGATCCACAGCTACCCTTGGCCCATGCGCTGGGCGAAAGGATCCTGTCCTTTATTCGCTCCAGTGCTGAGGAAAATGGCCGATAACGCATCGAAGGCCACCGAACAGTAAACAGGACGCCCATGAGCGAAAACCCAGCCCCGCAGGCACCAGCGCCAGATGCCGAAGCGGCGACAAGCGAAACGCCTGCCGCGCCGCATCCCTGGGCGGACCTGCCAGCCGAGCAATTCAGCCTGCTGCGTCTGGCGCCGCTGCCGGTCGACCGGGAAACCGGTCCCAGGCCACTGCGCTTCGTCCAGCTTGGCCGGGTGGAGCGTCATGGCAAAGACACTAGCCTGCTGCGCCTGACCATCCAGGTGCCCGGCCAGCGCCTGCATCGCCACAACAACCTGCTGGAAGTCTGGGCTGACCATCAGCGCAAGGAAGTTCGCTTCGGCCCCGACAAGGGCCTGAGCGTAGAGCCGGGCAATCGTGGCCTGGGGCGTTTTCTCATGGCCCAGGGCATTGCCTGGGCACGCAAGCAGTACGCGCATTATCAGGTCGAGGGCGCCGCCCTGCCGACCAAGGACAACTTCAATGACGCCGCCCGCGCCCGCCGTGACCACGCGCTGAAGGCGCAGGGTTTCACCATCGAGTACAGCGACCCGTTGCAACTCAAGCCTTTCTACAGCGCACCGCGCGTCAGCTCGCTGCATGGCGACTGGCATGCCGAGAAGGTGCAGATCATCGAGCTGCTGGACGCCGCCGCGATGTTGCAACAGGCCGACCAGACGCTGCAGGAGCAGGACGTCAAACTGCGCAAGCTGGAAGATCGGCTCGAGCGCCTCAAGCGCGAAGACACTGGCCTGCGCTTCACCATCACCTGCCTGGTAGCGTTCAGCCTGTTTCAGGCGGGGCTGCTGATCTGGATCGCCACGCGCTGAGAGCCTATTTACGATCATCTGCGCGTCGGCGCTACTGCGTTGAAAACAAGCTCGAAATGCTCATGTACAAAAGTACAGTCGAACGCGACTCCGACCGTTTCTCGCTTGTTTTTGCGGGGCCGCCATCGGTGTTGTATCGCTCTAGCTCGAAAGATCGTAAACAGCCTCTCCTGGCGGCTCACACGACCTAACGTAGCGCACCGGCGAGTCAGCCTCCGATGCGCGAACGAAACAGTGCCTGATGCTCGCGGCACTGCTTGGCCGCCAGCAGGAACACACCGTGTCCGCCGCGCTGGAAGTCCAGCCAGGTGAAGTCCACTTCCGGGTATAACGCCTCGACATGCACCTGGCTGTTGCCCACCTCGACGATCAGCACGCCACGCTCGGTCAGGTGATCGGCCGCTTCGGCCAGCATGCGGCGCACCAGATCCAGGCCATCATTACCGCAGGCCAGGCCCATTTCCGGCTCGTGCTGGTATTCGGCGGGCATGTCGGCAAAATCCTCGGCGTCGACATAAGGCGGATTGGAAACGATCAGGTCGAAACGCTGCCCTGGCAACCCGGCAAAGCCATCGCCCTGTACGCAATAGACGCGCTCCTCAAGGCCGTGACGCTCGATGTTGAGGTTGGCCACCTCCAGCGCATCGAAAGACAGATCGCCCAGAACCACCTCGGCTTCGGGAAACTCGTAGGCGCAGGCGATGCCAATGCAGCCGGAGCCCGTGCACAGATCGAGAATGCGCCCAGGCTCACTGGGCAGCCAGGGCGAGAAGTGACTATCGATCAGCTCGGCAATCGGCGAACGCGGCACCAGCACACGCTCATCGACGACGAAAGGCAAACCGCAGAACCATGCCTCACCGAGCAGGTACGCGGTGGGTACACGCTCTTCGATACGGCGCTTGAGCAGCGCCTGCAGGTGGGCATGCTCGTCGTCTTCCAGGCGGCAATCGAGGTAGGTGTCGGAAATTTCCCAAGGCAGGTGCAGTGCACCGAGCACCAGTTGGCGCGCTTCATCCCAGGCGTTGTCGGTGCCATGGCCGAAGAACAGTTGCTCGGCCTGAAAACGACTGACGGCCCAACGGATGTAATCGCGCAGGGTGCGTAAACGGGTAGTGAGAGCGGTCACGGGCGGCCTCCGGGTGAAAAGTGCGGAAGTTTAGCCCAGTGCGGGTGGCGAGCGCATGAATTGCGGGTTATCGAGTGTTCATAGCCGCTCGTGCTTCTTGCGCAAGGCATCGTCATCAGGACGGCGCAGCTCGCGCAGAACCGCGATGGCCACGGCGATGGAGAACAACAGCCAGAAATGCGGGGAAAATTGCAACAACAGTGACATGGCAACTCCTTTTGCGTACGACCCTGAGTCCTTCAGGGCAGTTCCGATTCTGCTCCGGCAACATGCACCGAGCAAGCCTTGGCGCAGATAGAGGTTCACAGAGCGCTCTGGCAAGCGGACAATGGCACATCATCACCATCAGCCAGGAGCCCGAGATGTCCCATCCGCAAACCATGTTCCAGCTCACCGGTCGTGGCCACGCGCCGGCCAGCCTGAACAATGCGACCCTGCTGATCATCGATGCCCAGGAAGAATACCGCAGCGGCGTACTGGCACTGCCGGGCCTGGACCCCGCGCTGGCAGAGATCGCCAGCCTGCTGGCAGCAGCACGCAGTGCCGGTGCTGACATCGTTCACGTCAAACACCTTGGCATTCCCGGCGGCCTGCTCGACCCCAGCGGCCCGCGCGGTCGTCACCTGCCGGAAGCGACCCCGCTGGCTGGCGAGATCGTCGTGGAGAAACGCCTGCCCAACGCCTTTGCCGGTACCGAGTTGCATGATCGCCTGCAGGCGCTGGGCCACCTCGATCTGATCGTCTGCGGCTTCATGACCCACTCCAGCGTCAGCACCACCGTGCGCGCGGCCAAGGACTATGGATATCGCTGCACCCTGGTCGATGCCGCCTGCGCCACCCGCGACCTGCCTGCACCGGACGGCAGCGTGATTGCCGCCGCCGAGGTACATCGTATCGAGATGATCGCGCTGGGCGACAACTTCGCCACCCTGGTGCCGCACGCCAAATCGCTGGTGTGAAACCTGTAGCAGTTATCGCCACCCCTGCGGAACCCAGACGCGACCAGCCGGTCATACCGGCGATAAGCCAAAGGAAATCGGAATGAAGCTGTCCGACGATTTCGATGCACGCCGCTTGCGCCCACGTCAGCCGAGAAGCTGGCGCCTGCGTATCGGAGCCGGCCTGGGCGCCCTGCTCGCAGCCTTCGGCATTCTCTTGTCGATGGCGGGCATCGCTTCACTGGCAGGTCGCGCGCCCGTGCTGGGTACGCTCAACGACTCCACCGGCGAGGCCATCGTTTTGCTGCTGCTCGGCCTGCTCCTGTTGTGGGCCGGCATCGCGTTCTGGCGTCGCTGCCGCAGACGCCTGCGCCGCCCCAGCGACCTGAGCCTGTCGCCATCACTGATGAAAAAGCGCGACTGAATCGCCCAAAAACACAGCGCCCGCAACTGTAGGAGCTGGCGTGCCAGCGATGCTCTTCGCCAATCGAATTATTGATGATCACCCGCAAGCGGGCTCCTACAAATTCGTCTTTCTACGATTACAGCGCCTGGCATTTGGGTAAAATGCTCGCCTGTTTCGCGGAGCCACCGATGCAAGACGACGACTTTTCCCTGTTCCAGGCCGAGCTGCGCGGCGTCAAGCCGATCAAGCACGACCGCGCCGACACTGGCAAACCCAAAGCTGACCGTAAGCGCTTCACCACCCTGCGCCAGGCTGCAACCATCAGCCAGGGCGAGACCAAGGTGGACGGGCTGTCTGACCAGTTCGTCATCGACGTCGGCGCCGAAGACCCGCTGTACTGGGCCGGCAACGGCGTGCAGGACGGTCAGATGCGCAAGCTCAAGCTGGGCCAGATTCCCTTCGACGGCAGCCTCGACCTGCATGGCATGAGCGTCGAGAAGGCGCGCGATACACTGTGGGAGTTTCTCGCCGAAGCCACCAAGCTGGAGATTCGCTGCGTACGCGTCACCCACGGCAAGGCGGTGCGCATGGACGGGCGCAAACCGATGATCAAGAGCCATGTGAACACCTGGCTGCGCCAGCACCCGCAGGTGCTGGGTTTCAGCTCCTGTCTGGCCAAACATGGCGGCACCGGCGCGGTGTACATCATCCTCAAACGCACCATGATGGATGGTCGCGACGAGTAATGAGATAACCGCATTGGCGCCTGGCACTCTTGTCAGGCCCTTGTCGGCGCCCTACCCTGCGCCCATTCGATACCCAACAGGATTTTCCATGTCCCTGGAACAACAGTACACCGCGATCCTCGGCCAGCTTGGTGAGGACGTTACCCGCGAAGGCCTGCTGGACACGCCCAAACGCGCCGCCAAAGCCATGCAGTACCTCTGTCGTGGCTACCAGCAGACGCTGGAAGAAGTCACCAACGGCGCGCTGTTCAGCTCCGACAACAGCGAAATGGTGCTGGTCAAGAACATCGAGCTGTACTCGCTGTGCGAGCATCACCTGCTGCCGTTCATCGGCAAGGCTCACGTCGCCTACATCCCCAACGGCAAGGTGCTCGGCCTGTCCAAGGTGGCGCGCATCGTCGACATGTACGCGCGGCGCCTGCAGATCCAGGAAAACCTCAGCCGGCAGATCGCCGAAGCGGTCGAGCAGGTCACCGGTGCACTGGGCGTGGCAGTGGTCATCGAAGCGCAGCACATGTGCATGATGATGCGCGGCGTGGAGAAGCAGAACTCCTCCATGGTCACCTCGGTGATGCTCGGCGAATTCCGCAGCAATCCGGCGACTCGCGGCGAATTCCTCAATCTGGTTCGTTGAGCCAAGCCCCAGACGGCGGCCGCTCACTTCGGTGAACGGCCGTCGCCGTTTAGCGTGAAAGTCGCGTAGCGACGCCTTCCTCGATGACCCTTCTCCCACCGGGAGAAGGTGGCGCGAAGCGCCGGATGAGGGTGGGCACGCCGCAAAGATCATTTGCAGTGCCGCCCGCGGCATGCCCGTTCAGGAGTTAGAAAGATGTTGCTCAAAGCCCTTCGTATCGGCCTGGGTCAGCTCGTCGTGTTCGCCGACTGGATCAGCCGCCCGCGCAAGCTAAAGCGCAGCCCCGAGGCGCAAGCCGAGGTCGAACGCGCCACGGCCAACCTGGCGCTGTACCAGTTCCACGCCTGCCCGTTCTGCGTCAAGGTGCGGCGCACTCTGCACCGTCTCAACCTGCCGGTGCAGTTGCGCGACGCCAAGAACGACGCCGAACATCGTCAGGCACTGGAGCAGCAAGGCGGCCGCATCAAGGTGCCGTGCCTGCGCATCGAGGAAAACGGCCAGAGCACCTGGCTGTACGAATCCAAGGCGATCATCGCCTATCTGGATCAGCGCTTCGCCGGTTGAAGCCAAGCTTTTCGTAGGAGCCGGCTTGCCGGCGATGCTTCTGCGTAAAGGATCGCCGGCAAGCCGGCTCCTACAGGTTCAGAGTTCGACACCTAAACTTCGCCCAGTCCTGTAGCCCGGATGCAATCCGGGAGCCTTGGAGCTACCCTGCACCGGTCATTTCGCGGCTGAAGCCGCTCCTACAAGATCGGCGTATCTTCGCCTGTCTCTGTAGGAGCGAGCTCTGCTCGCGAACAGCGCCCTTAGAGGTCGATGCCGTAAGCCTTGAGCTGGTCGAGGAACTGCGCTTCGTCCAGCACCTTCACCCCCAGCTCGCTGGCCTTGGCCAGCTTCGAGCCGGCACCTGGCCCGGCAACCACGCAGTGGGTCTTGGCCGAGACAGAACCGGCCACCTTGGCGCCCAGGCTCTCCAGCTTTTCCTTGGCGACGTCGCGACTCATCACCTCCAGGGTGCCGGTGAGCACCCAGGTCTGGCCGGCCAGGGGCAGACCTTCGGCAACTTTCTTCTCGCTTTCCCAGTGCATGCCGAAATCGCGCAGTTGCTGCTCGATAGCGCGCGCGAGCTGGGCGTTATCGGCATTGTCGAAAAACTCGCGTACAGCCTTGGCCTGTTTCTCCGGCAGGGCCTGACGCATGTCCAGCCAGTCGCCGCCAAGCACACCCTCCAGGCTGCCGAAACGCTCCGCCAGCTTCTGCGCCGCTCCGGGGCCGACACTCGGAATGTTCAGCTTATCGAGCATGTCCCCAAGGGTGGCGACGGCCGAGAACTCGGCGCTCAGCTCACCCTCTTCCTGCAGTTCGAGACCGCATTCGCCCAGCAAGGCGCTGATCACCTGCTGATTGTGTTCATCCTCAAAGAAGCTGTGGATCTCGTGCGCGACCTCCAGACCAATATCCGGCAGATAGGTCAGCACTTGCGGCAGTGCCTTGCGCACTCGCTCCAGCGAGGCCAGGGAGCGCGCCAGCACCTTGGCGGTTTCCTCGCCCACATCGGGAATACCGAGCGCATAGATGAAGCGCGCCAGGGTCGGCCGCTTGCTGTCCTCGATGGCCTTCAGCAGCTTGTTGCTGGAGACTTCGGCGAAGCCTTCCAGGCCGATGATCTGTTCGAAGGTCAGCTTGTACAGGTCAGCCGGCGAAGCAATCAGCTTCTCGTCCACCAGTTGCTCGATGGTCTTGTCGCCGAGGCCTTCGATATCCATGGCACGGCGCGAGACGAAGTGGATGATCGCCTGCTTGAGCTGCGCCTGGCAGCTCAGGCGACCGACGCAGCGATACACCGAACCTTCGCTGACCGATTCCTTGCCCTTGCTGCGCTTGACCAGTTGCGTGCGCTCCACCGCCGAGCCGCACACCGGGCATTGCTCGGGAATGTGCACCGGGCGCGCGTTCTCCGGGCGACGCTCGGGCACCACGGCCATCACCTGCGGGATCACGTCGCCAGCACGGCGGATGATCACCGTGTCGCCGATCATTACACCCAGGCGTGCCACCTCATCCATGTTATGCAGGGTAGCGTTGGCCACCATCACACCGGCCACCTTGACCGGATTCAGACGCGCCACTGGCGTCACCGCACCGGTACGCCCGACCTGAAATTCCACGTCGAGCAGTTCGGTCAGCTCTTCCTGTGCCGGGAACTTGTGGGCGATGGCCCAGTGCGGGGTACGCGCGCGGAAACCCAGTTGCTGCTGATCTTCGATATTGTTGACCTTGAACACCACGCCATCGATGTCATAGGCCAGGCTCATGCGCCGCTCGGCGATATCTCTGTAGTAATCCAGGCAGGCCTCGACGCCCTTGGCCAGCTTCAGTTCGCGACTGATGGGTACGCCCCAGGCCTTGAGCTGCTGCAGCATGGCCACCTGGGTGCCCGGCAGCTCGCCGCTGACCTGACCAACGCCATAGCAGCAGAACTCCAGCGGGCGGCTGGCAGTGATCTTCGGGTCGAGCTGACGCAGGCTGCCGGCAGCGGCGTTACGCGGGTTGGCGAAGGTCTTGCCGCCGCTCTCGGCCTGGCGTGCGTTGAGCTCCTCGAAACCGGACTTGGGCATGAACACCTCACCGCGTACCTCCAGCACCTGCGGCCAGCCCTCACCCAGCAGCTTGAGCGGCACGTTGCGGATGGTGCGCACATTGCTGGTGATGTCTTCGCCGGTACTGCCGTCGCCGCGCGTGGCGCCGCGCACCAGCTGGCCGTTTTCGTAGCGCAGGCTGACAGCCAGACCGTCGAGCTTGGGTTCGCAGCTGTACTCGATCTCGGCGCCGCCGCCGAACAGGTCGCCGCCCTGTACGCCGAGGCCGTTCTGCACGCTGCGGTCGAAGGCACGCAGATCGTCCTCATCGAAGGCGTTGCCCAGGCTGAGCATCGGCACTTCGTGACGCACCTCGCCGAAGGCGCTGAGCGCCTCGCCGCCGACACGCTGGGTCGGCGACTCCGGCGTGACCAGCTCCGGATGCTCGGCTTCGAGCGCCTGCAATTCGCGGAACAGGCGGTCGTACTCGGCATCGGGTACGCTCGGCTCATCCAGCACGTAGTAACGGTAGTTGTGCGCGTCCAGTTCGTTGCGCAGTTCGGAAATACGTTGGGCGGCGTCGGTCATGCTCGGTCTCTCAAACGAAAAGAGCAGCCTTGGCTGCTCTCTTTCGACTTCGTGTACGGGTCAGCGTTTCTGGGTCAGTTGCCGGCGCTCGAACTCGACGATGCGCTGGCGGTAATGCTCGATGGTCTGCGCAGTCATCACGCTGCGCTGGTCGTCCTTCAGCTCACCGCCCAGCTCGTGGGCCAGCTTGCGCGCCGCCGCGACCATCACGTCGAAGGCCTGCTTGGGATGCCGCGGGCCAGGCAGGCTGAGGAAGAAGCTCACCGCGCGAGTGCTGAAGCCTTCGATATCGTCGAGATCGAAGGTGCCGGGCTTGAGTGCGTTGGCCATGGAGAACAACACCTCGCCATTACCCGCCATGCTTTCGTGACGATGGAAGATGTCCATCTCACCGAAGCGCAGACCGCTTTCGAGGATGTTCTGCAGCAGCGCCGGGCCCTTGAAGCCGAAGTCGTCGCGGGAGACCACGTTGATCACCAGCACCTCTTCCACCGGTGCGGCATCGGCAGCCGGCTTGGAGGCTTTCTTCGGCTCGACGGGTTCGTCATCGACCGGGTTGAGCAGAGTCGGCACCGGCTCATCGACGGCCAGGTTGAGGTCGCCCTGTTGCGGTTCGTTGCGTGGACGACGTGGCAGGTCCTTGGCGCTCATCGACGGCAGTTCGTCTTCGTCCAGCTGCGGCTCGTGGTCGCGATTTACCACACGTGGCGTACTGAGCAAATCTGGGTCACTGTCGTCATCAGGCATGTTGGCGAAGCTGCGGTCGAGCCTGAATTTGAGCTTGCCCTTGCCACCGCGCATACGGCGCCAGCCGTCGAAAAGGATGCCAGCGATAACGATGATGCCAATAACGATCAGCCACTCGCGCAGACCGAATTCCATGAAATACCTGACCCTTAAAAATTCTGGTGAAAAAAAGATCCAATCAACCGGATCACAACTCAACTATAAAACGCGACGCCAACTTCATGTTCTATCTGACGTTTTCCGCGTGTAACAAAAGTGGGCAATAAGCTAGCACGACGAAAGGCAACTTTACACAGGGAGCCACATAAGGTTTTGCCTGTATTCAGTTAATCTCGCGGCGCTCTGCCATCACGCCTCCACCATCGCCAGCGCCTCCTCGACATCCACTGCCACCAGACGCGAGCAACCCGGCTCGTGCATGGTGACCCCCATCAACTGATCGGCCATTTCCATGGCGATCTTGTTGTGGGTGATGTAGATGAACTGCACCGTGGCTGACATCTCCTTGACCAGTCGCGCGTAGCGCCCGACGTTGGCATCGTCCAGCGGTGCATCCACTTCGTCCAACATGCAGAACGGCGCCGGATTGAGCTGGAAGATGGAAAACACCAGTGCCAAAGCAGTCAATGCTTTCTCTCCACCGGAGAGCAAATGAATGGTGCTGTTCTTCTTGCCCGGGGGCCGCGCCATGATGGTCACACCGGTATCGAGTAAATCTTCGCCAGTGAGTTCCAAATAAGCGTTGCCGCCACCGAAAACTTTTGGAAAGAGCGCCTGCAAACCGCCATTGATCTGATCGAAGGTATCCTTGAAACGATTACGCGTTTCCTTGTCGATCTTGCGGATGACGTTCTCCAGGGTTTCCAACGCTTCGACCAGATCCGCGTCCTGCGCATCCAGGTAGCGCTTGCGCTCGGACTGCTGCTGATACTCGTCGATGGCCGCGAGGTTGATCGGACCGAGACGGGCGATGCGTGCGGCCATGCGCTCCAGCTCTTCTTCCCAGGCGCTTTCCGTGGCCTCGGCCGGCAAGGTGGCAATCACCCCGTGCAGGTCGTAGTTGTCCTCGGCGAGCTGATCAGCCAACGCCTTGCGCCGCACGTTGAGCGACTGCCAATCCATGCGCTGTTGCTCCAGCTGGCTGCGTAGCAGTTGCGCCTGTTGTTCGGCCTGGGTGCGGCGCTTCTCGGCATCGCGCAGTTCGCGATCGGCGTCCTCCAGCGCCAAACGCGCCTGACGCAGTTCGTCGTCCACCGCCATGCGCCGCTCGAGCAGTTCTTCGAGCTTGATACGCAGCTCTTCCAGCGGCGCCTCGCCCTCTTCCAGATTCAGCGACAACTGCTCGCGCCGCTCATGCAGGCGCTCGGCCTGCATCTCCAGACGCTCCAGCGCCTGGCGGGTGGAGTCGTGCTGCGCCTTGAGCGAGCCGACGCGCACCGCCAGTTGATGGGCATGGTCCTTGTGCTGACGCGCGTCCTGACGCACACGGTCGAGGCGCTCGCGCAGACTGTCGCGGCTGGCCAGCAGGCTTTCGCGCTGCTCGTTATCCAGCGCCATGGCGTCCAGTGCGTCCTGCAGTTGCAGGCGTGATTCGCCCAGTTGCTCCTGCTCGATCTCGCGCTGCTCGGCCGCTTCCTGCAGTTCGTCCTGCAGACGGCGACGGCGCAGGCCCAACTGCTCGGCCTTGGCCTGGCTGGCGGACAGCTTTGCCTTCAGCTCGCTCAGCTGGCGCGCCAGTTCCTGGCCCTGACGGCGTTGCTGCTCACGCTGTTCTTCCTGAAGACGTTGCTCGTCGCGCAGCGCCAGCAGGCGTTCATCCAATTGCGCCAGGGCCGCCTCACGTTCCTCGCGCTCCAACTGCAAGCGCTCCAGCTCCTGGCCACGCGCCAGCACACCGCTGTCCGCCTCGGCGGCGCGACGCACGCGCAGGAAATGCCGGCCGACCCAGTAGCCGTCGCGGCTGATCAGGCTTTCGCCATCGGCCAGTTGCCCACGAGCGGCCAGCGCCTGCTCCAGGGATTCCACCGGGCGCACGCCGGCCAGCCAGGGCGACAGGTCATGGCTAGACTCGACCTTATCCAGCAGGCTACCGGCACGGCGCGCGCCGCCCCTGGCGGGGCTGGCCAGGCGCAGCTCGCCCTGCTCCAGGCTGGAGAAATCCAGCCCGGCGAAATCGTCCAGCAGCACGGCCTGCAGGTCGGCACCGAGCACGGTTTCCACCGCCAGCTCCCAGCCAGCCTCCACCCGCAGCCCTTCGGCCAGGCGCGGGCGCTGCAGCAGGCTCTGCTCGCGCAGCCACTCGCCAGCACCCTGCCCCGGATCGAGCGCCGCCTGTTGCAGCGCTTCCAGCGAGGCCAGGCGACCGCTCAGACGTTGCAGTTCGCCCTGCGCCTGCTGCTGGGCCTGACCGGCCTGCTGCAGGTCCTCGCGCAGTTGCTGCAGCCGCTCGGCCTGTTGCTCTTCGGCCAGGTGCAGGGCTTCCTGCTGCAACTCACCGGCAGCGAGCTGTTCGTTCAGTTCGAGAATGGCGGCGTCTTCCGGGTCGGCCACCAGTTGCTGCAATTCTTCGTTGAGACGACGCTGGCGTTCTGCCAGACGCTCCAGGCTCTGTTCCAACTGGGCGATGCGCGACTGCTGCACTTCGGCCTGACGACGCGGCTCGGCACTGCGCTGGTTGAAACCGTCCCACTGCTCCTGCCAGCCGTGCATGCTGGCTTCGGCCTCTTCCAGGCTGGCGGCGGACTCCTCGGCAGCGGCGGCGGTCATCTCCTGCTCGGGCAGGAGCATTTCCAGCTCTTCACCGAGGGTGGCCAGCAGGGTGCGGTCGTGGCCTAGGTGCGACTCGGTTTCCAGGCGCGCCTTTTCTGCCTCGCGCAGGTCATCCTGCAACTGGCGCAGGCGCTGCTGGCCATGCTGGATGCTCTGCTCGACGCGGGCGATATCGCCACCCACGGAATAGAAGCGGCCCTGCACCAGGTTGAAGCGCTCGCTCAATTCGTGATGGCCATCGCGCAGGCGCTCGATGCTGGCGTCGGCGCTGCGCTGCTCGGCCACCAGGGCCTCGAAGGCCACTTCCTGATCGCCGATCACCTGCTCGCGGCTGCCAACCTGCTGGTTCAGGCTCTGCCAGCGCAGGGCCAGCAGCTGTGCCTTGAGCTGGCGCTCTTCGGCCTTGTATTCCTGGTACTTCTCCGCCGCCTGGGCCTGACGGTGCAGACGCTCGAGCTGGCGCTCCAGCTCTTCGCGCAGGTCACTCAGGCGCTCCAGGTTCTCCTGGGTACGGCGGATGCGGTTTTCGGTCTCGCGGCGGCGCTCCTTGTACTTGGAGATGCCGGCGGCTTCCTCGATGAAATTGCGCAGCTCTTCGGGCTTGGCCTCGATCAGCTTGCTGATCATGCCCTGCTCGATGATCGAGTAGCTGCGCGGCCCCAGGCCGGTGCCGAGGAAGATATCGGTGATATCGCGGCGCCGGCACTTGGTGCCGTTGAGGAAGTAGGTGTTCTGCCCGTCGCGGGTCACCCGACGGCGAATGGAAATCTCGGCGAAGGCCGCGTATTCACCCACCAGCGAGTTGTCGCTGTTGTCGAAAATCAGCTCGATGGAGGCCTGGGTCACCGGCTTGCGTGTGTTGGAGCCGTTGAAGATGACGTCGGTCATCGACTCGCCGCGCAGGTTCTTCGCCGAGCTTTCACCCATCACCCAGCGCACGGCGTCGATGATGTTCGACTTGCCGCAGCCATTGGGCCCGACCACCGCCGCCATGTTGCTGGGGAAGCTCACCGTCGTCGGATCGACGAAGGACTTGAAGCCCGCCAGCTTGATGCTCTTCAGGCGCATCTGGTTTTAGCGCTCGGCCAGGGTGGCCAGCACCAGCTGGCAATTGTGTTCGCCATAGGCCAGCAGCACCTCACGTGCACGCGCATGGTCACGGCCGATGATCGCCTGCAGCAGGCTGGCGAAGGTGCCCATGAACTGGCCCATCTCGCCTTTGCGCCGCTCCAGCGCCAGGTGGTAGGTGCGACTGATGGCCGGCAGCAGGTTCTCCAGGGTTTCCTGCAGGTACGGGTTGTCGGCGAAGGGAAAGGCCGCACGCATCACGTCGAAGCTGTTCTCGACGAAGGCGCCGATATCGCCACGCTCCAGGCTGGCCAGCAGGCGCTGCTGGATATCGATGAAGGGCGCCAGGTCGGTCTCCACCTTCCAGCGCTCGATCACCGCGCGCGCCAGCATGATGTAGAGCTCGATGCTCAGTGCGTAGAGGCTGGTGACGTGATGCGGGGTCAGTTCGCTGACCTGGGCGCCTCGGCGCGGCAGGATCACGATCAGATGGCGGCGTTCGAGAATCAGCAGGGCTTCGCGCACCGAGCCACGGCTGACGTTGAGGGCCTGGGTAACCTTCTGCTCCTGAATGCGCTCACGTTCCTTGAGCTCACCGCGAATGATGCGTTCGGCCAGGTAATGGGCAATTTGCTCGGCGAGGCTGTCCGGGGCCTTGAACGTCATGACATTCCTTATTTGCGTCGATCCAGGGGCAGGCGGTCGAGTCTGGGAGCCCCGCCACGGCTGGGCGGGAGCAAGAAAATCTGGCGGCGAGTGTAACACAGGGTGTTACCCCGCCAAGCGTCCCCGCGGGGCACTTTCCGTTCTAAAGGTTGGCCGTGGAAGTCTGGCCACGAAAATGGATTGTCCTACAATCCGAGGTAAAACCCAGAACAATAATGACTTGGAGAATCCGATGTTCGAACGCCTGCCGTCGCGCTGGATGCTCGCCCTGAAAAAGGTCGGCTACTGGATCTGGCTGATCCCGGTACTGGGCATCCCCCTGAGCTATTACTGGTCGCAGGGCAGCGCTCACGCCGACGCCTGGCCCTGGCTGGTGATCAGCGTGGTGTTCGGTGTGATTCCCTTGCTGGACTTCATTGTCGGTCGCGACCCGGCCAACCCGGATGAGCGCGACGAAGTACCGGCCCTCGAAGCCCAGGGCTACTACCGACTGCTGAGTCTGGCCACGGTGCCGCTGCTGCTGGCGATGCTGGTGTGGAGCGGCTGGATATTCGCCAGTTACGAGGGCTGGAGCTGGGTCGGCCAGCTCGGCTGGGTGCTGTCGGTCGGCACGGTGATGGGCGCCATCGGCATCACCGTGTCGCACGAGCTGATCCACAAGGACCCGACACTGGAGCAGAACGCCGGCGGCCTGCTGCTGGCAGCGGTGTGCTACGCCGGCTTCAAGGTCGAACATGTGCGCGGCCATCACGTGCATGTATCGACGCCCGAAGATGCCTCCTCCTCACGCTTCGGCCAGAGCCTGTACGCCTTTCTGCCGCATGCCTACAAGCACAACTTTCTCAACGCCTGGAAGCTCGAGGCCGAGCGTCTCAAGCGGCGCAGCTTACCGGCCCTGCATTGGCGCAACGAGCTGATCTGGTGGTACGCCATCAGCGCGCTGTTCCTGCTCGGCTTCACCCTGGCCTTAGGCCCGCTCGGCGCCCTGTTCTTCCTCGGCCAGGCGGTTATCGCCTTTACCCTGCTGGAGATCGTCAACTATGTCGAACACTACGGCCTGCACCGGCGCAAACTGGACAACGGCCGCTACGAGCGCACCAATGCGCACCACTCCTGGAACAGCAACTTCCTGCTGACCAACCTGTTTCTCTTCCATCTGCAGCGCCATTCCGACCACCACGCCTATGCCAAGCGCCGCTATCAGGTGCTACGCCATTTCGACGACAGCCCGCAGTTGCCCAATGGCTATGCCGGAATGATCGTGCTCGCGGTGTTCCCGCCGCTGTGGCGCGCCGTGATGGACCCCAAGGTGCGCGCCTACTACGCCGGCGAAGAGCACCAACTGAGTGAGTCGCAGCCGACCTGAGCACCCAGTTCGAGCACACCCGATCAACCCCGGAAGCGCAGGCTTCCGGGGTTTTGTTTGTCGCCTAGGGTGCGCCATGCGCCCAGCATTTCGGCATCGACTGGCTGGTGCGCACGACCCAGGCGGCCTCGCGACATCCTACGAAAGTCCCGCAGCAGAGCCTTCGCTGGCACGAAAACCGCTACTCTCAGAGCATGAATCCCGCCCGCCGCGCTCATAACCGAAACGCATGACAAGCAGCTGACCACGAGGTCAAATATTTGTTGACCCAAAAGTCAGAAAACTCTAGATTGCCTCCATGGCCAATCACGTCCGGGCCTTGCAATGCGTGCACATACCCGGCGAGCCAAACGATTCATAACAATAAAGTGCCTGGAGGTCGTCCTTGATCCAGTTTTTACTCAACCGGGAGCTGCGCACCGAGCATGCCCTGGACCCCAACGTCACCGTGCTCAACTACCTGCGTGAGCATGTCGGCAAAACCGGAACCAAGGAAGGCTGCGCCTCCGGCGACTGCGGTGCCTGCACCGTGGTGGTGGGCGAGCTCGAGGGCGAGCGCGTACGCTACCGCACCCTCAACTCCTGCCTGACTTTCGTTTCCAGTCTGCACGGCAAGCAACTGATCACCGTCGAAGACCTCAAGCACCAGGGCAAGCTGCACAGCGTGCAGCAGGCGATGGTCGACTGCCATGGCTCGCAATGTGGCTTCTGCACCCCCGGTTTCATCATGTCGCTGTTCGCCCTGCAGAAGAACTCCACCGGCTACGACAAGGGCCAGACCCTGGAAGCCCTGGCCGGCAACCTGTGCCGCTGTACCGGCTACCGCCCGATCATCGACGCCGCCGAGCAGGCCTGCTGCCAGAAGCAGCCGGATCAGTTCGATGCCTTCGAAAGCAACACCGTGGCCCAGCTCCAGGCCATCGCCCCGCGTGAAACTGCCGAGCTCAACAGTGGCGACAAGCGCTGCCTGGTGCCGCTGACTGTGGCCGACCTGGCCGACCTCTATGCCGCCAACCCCGAAGCCCGCCTGCTCGCCGGCGGCACCGATCTGGCCCTGGAAGTCACCCAGTTTCACCGCGAACTGCCGGTGATGATTTACGTCGGTCATATCGAAGACATGAAGCGCATCGAAGTGACCGACAGCGCCATCGAAATCGGCGCTGCCGCGGCCCTGTCCGACTGCTACGAAGCGCTGTCGCGCGAGTACCCGGACTTCGGCGAACTGCTGCACCGCTTCGCCTCGCTGCAGATCCGCAACCAGGGCACCCTGGGCGGCAATATCGGCAACGCCTCGCCCATCGGCGACGCCCCGCCGCTGCTGATCGCCCTTGGCGCGCAGATCGCCCTGCGCCAGGGCAACACCCGGCGCATCCTGCCGCTGCAGGACTACTTCCTCGACTACAAGGTGACCGCGCGCCAGGAAGCCGAATTCATCGAGAAGATCATCGTGCCGCGCGCCCAGGCCAACCAGGCGTTCCGCGCCTACAAGGTATCGAAGCGCCTGGACGACGACATTTCCGCCGTCTGCGCGGCCTTCAACCTGACTATCGTCGACGGCGTGGTCACCGAAGCGCGCATCGCCTTCGGCGGCATGGCCGCCATCCCCAAACGCGCCAGCGCCTGCGAAGCGGCCCTGGTCGGCTCGGCCTGGTACCCGGGCGTGATCGAACGCGCCTGCGACGCGCTGGGCGAGGACTTCACCCCGCTGTCGGATTTCCGCGCCAGCAAGGAATACCGCCTGCTCACTGCCCAGAACCTGCTGCGCAAGTTCTTCCTGGAGCAGCAGTCGCCCGAGGTCGAGACCCGGGTTACCGCCTACGCGTAAGCGTGCAGTGAATTGATACGCCGCCGGCCAGCCCGGCGGCATGCGAAGTTTTGGAGGCGAAGATGTCCAGTCATATCGAACACAAATCCCAGGAAGAGCTGGCCGCTCTGTTCCGCGCCGGCATGACCAGCGGCGTCGGCCGCAGCGTCAAGCACGAGAGCGCGGACAAGCATGTGTCCGGCGAAGCGGTCTATGTCGACGACCGCCTGGAATTCCCCAACCAGTTGCACGTCTATGCGCGCCAGTCGGACCGTGCCCATGCGCGCATCCTGCGCATCGACACCCGCCCCTGCTACGAGTTTCCGGGCGTGGCCATCGCCATCACCAAGGACGACGTACCGGGCCAGCTGGACATCGGTCCTGTGGTCGCCGGTGACCCGCTGCTGGCCGACGGCAAGGTCGAGTACGTTGGCCAGGTGGTGCTGGCGGTAGCCGCTGACAGTCTGGAAACCGCGCGCAAGGCGGCCATGGCCGCCATCGTCGAATACGAAGACCTAGAGCCGGTGCTCGACGTGGTCGAGGCCTACCGCAAGAAGCATTTCGTGCTCGCCAGCCACACCCACCGCATCGGCGACTCGGCCAGCAAACTGGCCAGCGCCCCGCGTCGCCTGCAGGGCACCCTGCATATCGGCGGCCAGGAACACTTCTACCTGGAAACCCAGATTTCCTCGGTGATGCCGACTGAAGACGGCGGCATGCTGGTCTACACCTCGACGCAGAACCCCACCGAGGTGCAGAAACTGGTCGCCGAAGTGCTCGGCGTGCCGATGAACAAGATCGTCATCGACATGCGCCGCATGGGTGGCGGCTTCGGCGGCAAGGAAACCCAGGCTGCCGGCCCGGCGTGCCTGTGCGCGGTGATCGCGCACCTCACCGGCCGGCCGACCAAGATGCGCCTGCCGCGCGTCGAAGACATGAGCATGACCGGCAAGCGTCACCCCTTCTACGTCGAGTACGACGTCGGCTTCGATGACGACGGCCTGCTGCACGGCATCGAGATGGACCTGGCCGGCAACTGCGGCTACTCGCCGGACCTGTCCGGCTCCATCGTCGACCGCGCCATGTTCCACTCGGACAACGCCTACTTCCTCGGCAACGCCACCATCAACGGTCATCGCTGCAAGACCAACACCGCGTCGAACACCGCCTACCGCGGTTTCGGCGGCCCGCAGGGCATGGTCGCCATCGAGGAAGTGATGGACGCCGTGGCGCGCCACCTCGGCAAGGACCCGCTGGAAGTGCGCAAGCTCAACTACTACGGCAAGACCGAGCGTAACGTCACCCACTACCATCAGACCGTCGAGCACAACGTCATTCACGAAATGACCGCCGAACTGGAGCAAAGCTGCGAGTACGCCAAGCGCCGTCGCGAAATCATCGAATTCAACCAAAAAAGCCCGGTACTGAAGAAAGGCCTGGCCATGACCCCGGTGAAATTCGGCATCAGCTTCACCGCCACCTTCCTCAACCAGGCCGGCGCGCTGATCCACATCTACACCGACGGCTCGATCCACCTGAACCACGGCGGCACCGAGATGGGCCAGGGCCTCAACACCAAGGTCGCGCAGGTCGTCGCCGAAGTGTTCCAGGTCGATATCTCGCGCATCCAGATCACCGCCACCAACACCGACAAGGTGCCCAATACCTCGCCCACCGCAGCCTCCAGCGGCGCCGACCTCAACGGCATGGCGGCGAAGAACGCGGCCGAGACCATCAAGCAGCGCCTGGTCGACTTCCTGGTGCGCGAGTACAAGGTCACCCCGGAAGACGTGGAATTCCGCAATGGCCAGGTACGCGTGCGCGAGCACTTCCTGTCCTTCGAAGAGATGATCCAGAAGGCCTACTTCGGCCAGGTCTCGCTGTCTTCGACCGGCTTCTACCGCACGCCGAAGATTTACTACGACCGCGACAAGGCGGCTGGCCGCCCCTTCTACTACTACGCCTACGGCGTGGCCTGCGTGGAAGTGCTGGTCGACACCCTGACCGGCGAGTACCGCATGCTGCGCGGCGACATCCTGCATGAGGTCGGCGACTCGCTGAACCCGGCCATCGACATCGGTCAGGTCGAAGGCGCCTTCGTCCAGGGCATGGGCTGGCTGACCATGGAAGAGCTGGTGTGGAACGCCAAGGGCAAGCTGATGACCAACGGCCCGGCCAGCTACAAGATCCCGGCCATCGCCGACATGCCCATCGACCTGCGCGTGAAGCTGGTGGAAAACCGCAAGAACCCGGAAGACACCGTGTTCCACTCCAAGGCCGTGGGCGAGCCGCCCTTCATGCTCGGCATCGCTGCCTGGTGTGCCCTCAAGGACGCCGTGGCCAGCCTGGCGGACTACAAGGTGCAACCGCAGATCGACGCCCCGGCCACCCCTGAGCGCGTGCTCTGGGGCGTGGAACAGATGCGTAAGTTGAAACAAGCCAGAACAAGCGCCGTCGAGATGGAAACGGCAGGAGCGTAGGGTGGGCTTCAGCCCACCAACATCAACGGGGGTGTATTGGTGGGCTGAAGCCCACCCTACGCCTGCGCGACATCCACCCTATGACGGTTCGTAGGGTGGACAACCGCGAAGCGTTATCCACCAGGCCGTAGACGCACAACCCAGCAGGTGTAAAACAATGACAAAACACACCGAACCGAATAACCCGCCCGCTCGCCCGGCACCGGTGCCGATTCTCGATCCGTCGCCGAGCAACTGGCGCCTGCCGCGCCCGGGCCAGACCACGCCTTCCTGGAGGCTGAGCAAATGAGCTGGATCAGTGCCCTCGCCGAGCTGCAGCAAAAAGGTGAAGCCTGCGTGCTGGTGACCATCATCGAGGAACGCGGCTCGACGCCGCGTAATGCCGGCTCGAAGATGGTGGTCACCGCCGAGCGCATCTTCGAGACCATCGGCGGCGGCCATCTGGAGTACAAGGCCATGGAAATGGCCCGCGAGATGCTCGCCAGCCGCAGCCAGGACACGCGCCTGGAACGTTTCTCCCTCGGCGCCAGCCTGGGCCAGTGCTGCGGCGGCGCCACCGTGCTGCTGTTCGAGCCCATGGGTCAACCACAGGCGCAGATCGCCGTGTTCGGCGCCGGCCATGTCGGTCGCGCACTGGTGCCACTGCTCGCCAGTCTGCCGTGCAAGGTGCGCTGGATCGACTCACGGGAGAACGAATTCCCCGAACACATCCCCGCTGGTGCGCAGAAGATCGTCAACGACGAGGTGGTCGACGAGGTGGAGAACATGCCGCCCGGCAGCTACTACATCGTCATGACCCACAACCACCAGCTCGATCTGGAGCTGACCGCGGCGATCCTCAAACGCGGCGACTTCGCCTACTACGGCCTGATCGGCTCGAAGACCAAACGCGTCAAGTTCGAGCATCGCCTGCGCGAGCGCGGCTTCGAGGAAACCCTGATGGCGCGCATGCGCTGCCCCATGGGCCTGGCCGAAGTGAAAGGCAAGCTGCCGGTGGAGATTGCCGTGTCCATCGCCGGTGAAGTAATTGCTACCTATAACGCAAGCTTCGGCCAGGACGTGAAGAAGGGTGAGTTCAGCGTCGCCAAGCTGTTGCCCGCCTCGCGCCGGTCCTGACTCTTGGTGCGCTGTGCGCACCTACCCCCATTTTTATGGCGCGCCCAGCGCGCACCCCACGCATGAGATCCGAATGATGAGTAACACCCGCAAAGCCTACCGCGCCGCCATCCTGCACAGCCTCGCCGACCCAGCCGTGGTCGGTGTCGAGCAGTCCTATGAGCATTTCGAGGACGGCATCCTGCTGATCGAAAACGGCAAGGTCGCTCAGGTCGGCGCGGCTGCCGAGCTGCTGCCCAAGCTGGCCGGTGTCGAGGTTCAACACTACCGCGACGCGCTGATCACCCCCGGCTTCATCGACACCCATATCCACTACCCGCAGACCGGCATGATCGCCTCCTACGGCGAGCAGTTGCTGGACTGGCTCAACACCTACACCTTCCCGACCGAGCGACAGTTCGAAGACCAGGCCCATGCCAGCGACGTGGCGGCGATCTTCCTCAAGGAGCTGCTGCGCAACGGCACCACCACCGCCCTGGTATTCGGCAGCGTGCACCCGCAGTCGGTGGACGCCTTCTTCGAGCAGGCCGACAAGCTCAACTTGCGCATGATCGCCGGCAAGGTGCTGATGGATCGCAACGCCCCGGACTACCTGACCGACACCGCCGAGTCCGGCTACGCCGAGAGCAAGGCACTGATCGAGCGTTGGCACGGCAAGGGCCGCCTGCACTATGCGGTCACCCCGCGCTTCGCCCCGACCAGTACGCCGGAGCAACTGGAGCTGGCCGGCAAGCTGCTGGGCGAGTACCCGGACCTGTACATGCACACCCACCTGTCCGAGAACCGCAAGGAAATCGAATGGGTCAAGGCACTGTTTCCCGAGCGCAAGGGCTACCTCGACGTCTACGACCACCACAAGCTGATCGGCCCGCGCGCGGTGTTCGCCCATGGCGTACACCTGTGCGACGACGAGTGCAAGCGCCTGGCCGAAACCGGCTCGGCCGTGGCCTTCTGCCCCACCTCCAACCTGTTCCTCGGCAGCGGCCTGTTCGACCTGAACAAGCTGGAAGCCCATGGCGTGCGCGTCGGCCTCGGCACCGACGTCGGCGCCGGCACCAGCTTCAGCCAGCTGCAATCGCTGAACGAGGCGTACAAGGTGATGCAGCTGCAGGGCAAGAAACTCGACCCGTTCAAGTCGCTGTACCTGGCCACCTTGGGCGGCGCCAATGCGCTGTACCTGGACGACAAGCTGGGCAACTTCCTGCCCGGCAAGGACGCCGACTTCCTGGTGCTGGACTACAACGCCACGCCGCTGATCAGCTACCGCATGCAGCAGGCCAAGAGCCTGGAGGAGCGCCTGTTCGCCCTGACCATGCTTGGCGATGACCGCGCCGTGAAAGAGACCTTCGCCGCGGGTGTATCGGTGCACCAGCGCGATTGAAACGAACAGCCTGATCGCCTTGTAGGAGTCGGCTTGCCGGCGATCAATTCACTAGCGCATCGCTGGCAAGCCAGCTCCTACAAAAATACGCCTCAACGTAGACACGCCAATGAAAAAGCCCCGATGCTCGCGCAGCGGGGCTTTCTTGATTACACGCAACGAATCAGCGATTGGCAGCGCTGCGACCCGGCTTTTTCTTGGTCTGCAGCAGGTGCGAGAACACTGCGTGCAGGTCGTCCGAGGCGCTTTCCTCGTCCAGGTTGAGCTTGCTGTCGATGTGGTCCATGTGGTGCATCATCAGGTGCACCGCACGCTCGGCGTCACGCGCTTCGATGGCGTCGATCAGTTGGTTGTGTTCGTCGTAGGAGCAATGCGAGCGGCTGCCGCTTTCGTACTGGGCGATGATCAACGAGGTCTGCGACACCAGGCTGCGCTGGAAGCTTACCAGCGGCGCATTACGCGCGGCCTCGGCCAGCTTCAGGTGGAACTCGCCGGACAGGCGAATACCCGCACCACGATCACCACGGGAGAAACTGTCCTGCTCGTCCTTGACCATCTGCCGCAGCTCGGCCAGTTGCTCGGCTGTCGCGTGCTCGACGGCCAGTTCGGTGATGGCGCGCTCGACCAGGCGGCGTGCATAGAAGATCTGCCGAGCTTCTTCGACGCTCGGGCTGGCGACTACCGCACCGCGGTTCGGGCGCAGCAGTACCACACCCTCGTGGGCCAGTCGTGACAGGGCGCGGCGAATGATGGTGCGACTGACGCCGAAGATCTCACCCAGCGCCTCTTCACTCAGCTTGGTGCCGGGCGCCAGACGCTGCTCGAGAATGGCATCGAAGATATGGGCATATACGACATCGTCCTGAGTCCCGCTGCGGCTGCTTTTGCCCACGCGCGGCTGCTTCTTGAGAGGCTGCAATTGATCGTTCATTCTGGCTCGCGTCAATGAGAGTCGGCGACACTGCGACTCTACTGTGTTCTACCCGGTAGCTGACAAGCTCCGAGCGAAAAAACATCAGAAAAAAATTAAGACAATTGTACACAAGTCAATCAGCCATCACACCCTTCGTTGTATGACGTCGTAGCTGACCCTCGCCCGCATATCACCCACCTCTGAGCGCAGAACAACAAATTCTTTCTTTATATACAGCCGTCCTCTCAGTTCATTAGCGGCTAAGAACCCGGTCAGGCTGCCGAGCCGACGCTAGATCGAGCGTCGTCCTCAACCAAGCAAAAATCCCATCCATTTGTTTTATAAGAATTTTATTTAAAGCTCTGAAGGGATTGTCGCCAAATCCATCCATTTTTCCATCCGCAGGTTCGACTGGTGCGATTAATGCAACACTAAAAACATTAATTGCATTTTTTGTATACAACCGCATAATCGCGCCTGAGTGACTTCTTGACCGCTCGGTCAACAACTTAGCCAGGAAGCACCACCGAAAACACCGCCTGCCTCAGAGAGCATTGTTCTTGCGCAAGGCTCTGGGCGGTACACAACAAGAGAGATGAGGAGTACCCGCTGTGGAAAGCGTCAAACAAGAACAACACGCGAATCAACTGGCAAGAGGTGGCCTGCTCGACCGCTTCTTCAAACTGACCGAGCACCGCACCACCATCAAGACCGAGCTGCTGGCCGGCCTGACGACCTTCGTCACCATGGCCTACATCATCTTCGTCAATCCCAACATCATGGCCACTGCCGGCATCGATCATGGCGCCGCCTTCGTCGCCACCTGCATCGGGGCGGCCCTGGGCTGCTTCCTGATGGGCCTGTACGCCAACTGGCCAGTCGGCCTGGCGCCGGGCATGGGCCTGAACGCGTTCTTCACCTACACCGTCGTCGGTGAAATGGGCTACAGCTGGCAGATCGCACTGGGCGCGGTGTTCATCTCCGGCGTGCTGTTCATGATCATGAGCCTGTCGAAGATCCGCGAATGGCTGCTCAACAGCATCCCGATGAGCCTGCGCTTCGCCATGGGTGCCGGGGTCGGCCTGTTCCTCGGCCTGATCGGCCTGAAGACCGCCGGTATCGTCGTCGACAGCCCGGCCACCCTGCTGACCATGGGTTCGTTCAGTAATCCTTCGGCGCTGCTCGCCGCCGTATGCTTCCTGATGATCGCCGTGCTCAGCCACCGCAACGTGTTTGGCGCCATCCTCTTCAGCATGCTCGGCGTCACTGCGCTGGGCTGGGCACTGGGCCTGGTGGAATACAACGGACTGGTGTCGATGCCACCGAGCCTGGCCCCGACCTTCCTGGCCATGGACATCGCCGGCGCGTTTAACGTGGCGATGATCAGCGTGATTCTGGCCTTCCTCTTCGTGAACATGTTCGACACCGCCGGCACCCTGATGGGCGTGGCCCATCGCGCCAACCTGGTGGATGAAGACGGCAAGATCCACAACCTGTCCAAGGCGCTGAAAGCCGACTCCACTTCCAGCGTAGTGGGCGCCATGGTTGGCTGCCCGCCAGTGACCAGCTACGTGGAAAGCGCCTCGGGCGTCGCCGCCGGTGGCCGTACCGGGTTGACCGCAGTGGCCGTGGGCATGCTGTTCCTCGCCGCGATGTTCTTCGCTCCGCTGGCCGGCATGATCCCGGCTTACGCCACCGCCGGCGCGCTGATCTACGTGGCGATGCTGATGATGAGCGGCATGGCGCACATCGATTGGAAAGACCATACCGATACCATCCCGGCCATCGTCACCGTGGTGATGATGCCGCTGACCTTCTCTATCGCCAACGGCATCGCCCTGGGCTTTCTCACCTACGCGACGCTGAAACTGCTGACTGGCCAGAGTGACAAGGTCTCGTTGAGCCTGTACGTGCTGTGCCTGATCTTCATCGCCAAGTTCGCCTTCCTCTGACGGCGAGCGCTCCACGCTGATCGAAGCCCCGGCCTTGTGCCGGGGCTTTTCGTTTGGCCCATCAACCGCAGACAGACGCGCGCCTCGCATGCATATCGCCGGCCGCGGATTTGATCCGGGCTACGGGTCGCGCGCACCAGTTTCGACGCGCTGCACGGTGCCGCGTGGGGTTCCGGTGCGCGCGGCGCACCCTACACGCGGACGAAAAAAAGCCCGCAGTGTGAGCGGGCATAAGGACTCAAACGAGTCTGAGGGTGACAAGCATTCGTCTGGCAGGCTGTTGGCCTGCCAGTCACTCAGCTACCGCGGTAGGTGGAGTAGCTGTAGGGAGAAATCAGCAATGGCACATGGTAGTGCTCCTGGCCGGCATCGATGCCGAAGCGCAGGACGACCACGTCGAGAAATGCCGTATCCGGCAGTTTCACGCCACGAGCGCGGTAGTAGTCGCCAGCATGGAAATGCAACTGGTAGACCCCCGTGCGGTAGTCGTCACCTTGCAGCACCGGCGCATCGCAACGGCCGTCGTGGTTGGTGGTAACGCTGTTGATCAGTTCCAGCTGCGCGCCTTCGACGCGGTACAGCTCGACCTTGATGTCACTCCCTGGGCAGCCATGCGCGGCGTCCAGTACATGTGTAGTCAAACGTCCCATGGGTCTCGGATGCTCGTGGCGATCAGCGCCCTACGAACACCACACCTCCTCTACTCTGTTGAAATCGGCTCGTCGCAGTGCTCCGACGCAATCGCAGGATAGCACGCAGAGCGAATATAAAACACTTTAAGCACAAATTGTACACAATAAATCCAATGCAGATGCCATGCACGCACCAAAGCGGCTCATCACCCACGCCATCGCCAGCCAGCAGCCACGGCACAAGCAGCGTGCATTGCTGACCACCCAGGCAATTTTTTCTCGTTCGCGCGCAGAGAAGAAAATGCTGAAAAGTCGATTTACAAACGGCAATTAACTTTGTATACAATTAACTATCCCGGTCGCGTAGCCGTCGATTATCCGGCACGCAGTGACCGCAACGTTCCAGATAGGAAGACTGCAGTGAACGCTGATTACCCACGCGATTTGATCGGCTACGGCGCAAACCCTCCCCACCCGCACTGGCCGGACGATGCCCGCATCGCCCTGTCCTTCGTGCTCAATTACGAAGAAGGTGGCGAGCGCAACATCCTGCATGGCGACAAGGAGTCCGAGGCTTTTCTCTCCGAGATGGTCGCCGCCCAGCCGCTGCAGGGCCAGCGCAACCTGTGCATGGAGTCGCTCTACGAGTACGGCAGCCGCACCGGTGTCTGGCGCCTGCTCAACCTGTTCAAGAAGCACGACATTCCGCTGACCATCTTCGCCGTGGCCATGGCCGCCCAGCGCCACCCTGATGTGATCCGCGAAATGGTCGCCGCCGGGCATGAGATCTGCAGCCACGGCTATCGCTGGATCGACTACCAGAACATGGACGAAGCCACCGAGCGCGAGCACATGTTCGAGGCCATCCGCATCCTCACCGAACTGACCGGCGAGCGTCCGCTGGGCTGGTACACCGGCCGCCTGGGCCCGAACACCCGTCGCCTCGTGCGCGAGGAAGGCGGCTTTCTCTACGACTCCGACACCTACGATGACGACCTGCCCTACTGGGACCCGGCCAGCACCGCAGAAAACCCGCATCTGGTGATCCCCTACACCCTGGACACCAACGACATGCGCTTCACCCAGGTGCAGGGCTTCAACAAGGGCGACGATTTCTTCGAATACCTCAAGGACGCCTTCGACGTGCTCTACGCCGAAGGCGAGGCCGGCGCGCCGAAGATGCTGTCGATCGGTATGCACTGCCGCCTGCTCGGCCGTCCGGCCCGCCTGGCCTCGCTGGCGCGCTTCATCGACTACGTGAAGAGCCACGACAAGGTCTGGTGCGCCCGCCGGGTCGACATCGCCAGGCACTGGCACGCCACCCATCCCTTCCGCGCGACCGAATGAGAGAGCCGCCCATGAGCCGTTTCCAGACCCTGACCCCTTCCACGCTGAGCCGCGACGCCTTCGTCACCGCCTTCGCCGACATTTACGAGCACTCGCCCTGGGTCGCCGAGAGGGCTTATGACCTTGGCCTGGACGATAGCGTGGACGACATCGACGGCCTGCAGCAGCGCATGGCTGACATCCTCCTGTCTGCCAGTCATGAGGCGCAGCTGGCGCTGATCAACGCGCACCCGGATCTGGCCGGCAAAGCTGCCGTGCGTGGCGAGCTGACCGCCTCCAGCACCGCCGAGCAGTCCGGCGCCGGCATTCACGAATGCACCGCCGAGGAGTTCGCCCGCTTCACCGAACTCAACGACGCCTACAAGGCCAAGTTCGGCTTCCCCTTCATCAAGGCCGTCAAGGGCAGCAACCGCCACCAGATCCTGGCCGCCTTCGAGGAACGCATCCATAACACCCCGGAGCAGGAATTCGCCACCGCCCTGGCCGAGATCAACAAGATCGCCCTATTCCGCCTGCAGCAGCTGTAAAACAGCCGTCCATTCAATCGAACAGAACAAGTAGAACAGCCATGCGTAGCCTGACCATCGAGCCCCTGAGCAAAGAAGCCTTCGCCCCTTTCGGTGACGTGATCGAAACCGACGGCAGCGACTTCTTCATGATCAACAACGGTTCCACCCGCCGCTATCACAAGCTGGCCACGGTGCAGACCGCACAGCCGGAGGACCAGGCCATCATCAGCATCTTCAGCGCCGAGGCGCTGCAGATGCCGCTGACCATCCGCATGCTGGAACGCCATCCGCTGGGCAGCCAGGCCTTTATTCCGCTGCTCGGCAACCCCTTTCTGATCGTGGTCGCGCCAGTTGGCGATGTACCTGTATCAGGGTCCGTCCGTGCCTTCCTCAGCAATGGCAGGCAGGGCATCAATTACCATCGCGGCGTCTGGCACCACCCGGTGCTGACGATCGAAAAGCGGGATGACTTCCTGGTGGTTGATCGCAGTGGTTCCGGCAACAACTGCGATGAGCATTTCTTCAATGAGGACGAGCTTCTTCTCCTCAACCCCCACCAATAAGAGAAGCCCGGGGCTGGCGTGCCTATCCCGGGAAAGAGGTACAGATCGTGGAAGCACATTTCACCGAATGGCTAAACCTGGGCATCCGCTGGATCCATATGATCACCGGTATCGCCTGGATCGGCGCATCGTTCTATTTCGTCTGGCTGGAGAACAACCTCAACCGTAGCAATCCACGCGAGGGCCTGTCGGGCGACCTCTGGGCGATTCACGGCGGCGGTATCTACCACCTGGAAAAGTACAAGCTGGCTCCGCCGAAAATGCCGGAGAACCTGCACTGGTTCAAATGGGAGGCCTACGCCACCTGGCTGTCGGGCGTCGCCCTGCTACTGGTGGTGTACTACCTCAACCCGAGCCTGTACCTGGTCAAGCCAGGTGTCGACCTGGCACCAGCAGCAGCCATCGCCATCGGCCTCGGCTCCATGGCGCTCAGCTATGTGATCTACCACTTCCTCTGCGATTCGCCGCTGGGCAAACGCCCCGCCCTGCTGGGCGCGGTGCTGTTCGTGCTGATCATCGCTGCCGCCTATGGTTTCAGCCAGATCTTCAGCGGCCGCGCTGCGTACATTCATGTCGGCGCCATCATCGGCACCATCATGGTCGGCAACGTGTTCTTCACCATCATGCCGGCCCAGCGCGCGCTGGTTAAGGCCATCGAAAACAACACCACGCCCGATCCGCTGCTGCCGGCCAAGGGCCTGCTGCGCTCGCGCCACAACAACTACTTCACCCTGCCGGTGCTGTTCATCATGATCAGCAACCACTTCCCGAGCACCTACGGCAGCCAGTACAACTGGGCAATCCTGGCCGGTATCGCGATTCTGGCGGTGCTGGTGCGTCACTACTTCAACACCCGCCACGACAGCAGCAAATACGTCTGGACCCTGCCGGCCGCAGCACTGGGCATGATCTGCCTGGCTTACGTCACCGCCCCGGCGCATCGTGCACCGAGCGCCGCCCCGGTGGCCGCTGTCGAGCAGCCGGCCAGCGAAACCCTGGCCAAGGTCGAGGAAGTCGGCGAAGCCACGCCTGCCGAGCAATCCTCCAGTGAAAACGCCGCGCCAGCTGCCAGCACCGGTGCCGGTGACTTCGCCAAGGTCGAGAACGTGATCCAGGAACGCTGCACCGTGTGTCACTCGGTCAGCCCGAGCAGCCCGATGTTCAGCACCGCACCGGCCGGCTTCCTGCTCGATACCCCGGAGCAGATGAAGGCGCAGGCAGCGAAGATCCACGCACAGACCGTGGCCACGCAGATCATGCCGCTGGGCAACATCACCCAGATGACCCAGGACGAGCGCGACCTCATCGGCAGCTGGATCGCCAAAGGCGCTCAGATCAACTGATTGCCACACATGTCGCGCCCGTGACTGGGCGCGGCATCTTTTTACACCCATGAACCGCCGACAGCGCGAGCTGACTGGCGGTTCATTTTTTGTGCACAATCTTAAAATAAATTGTTTTTAACCATGTCCACAAGTTGCTATAGTCAGCCCATCCTGACCGATCGGACAATTTTTCGATTGATCGGAACAGAGGTGCCGTGAAGCCTCGTGTAAGAACCTGTGCAAAGTCTCGCGAGCTAGAGCAATGCAAGGCAAAAACAGGCGAGGACGCAGAGTTTACGAGTTGTAAATGAGCATCCGAGCCTGTTTTTAACGCAGCAGTGCCGACGCGCAGCAGACTTTGAACAAGTTCTAAGCCCATGACCGTATAAAAACAAAATGGCAGGCTATGACATGACCACAGACAGCAACACCCAAGCCCCAGCTGCGCCCGTCGGCAACAGCGACCTCATCTATCAGCTGGACGACACGCCAGCTTTCACCCCTGCCATCTTCGCGGCGCTGCAGCATGTGCTGGCCAGCTTCGTCGGCATCATCACCCCTACCCTGATCGTCGGTAGTGCGCTGGGCCTCGGCGCCCATGTGCCTTATCTGGTGAGCATGGCGCTGTTCGTTTCCGGCCTCGGCACCTTCGTCCAGGCCAAACGCATCGGCCCGATCGGCTCCGGCCTGTTGTGCCTGCAGGGCACCAGCTTCGGTTTTCTCAGCGTGATTCTCAGCGCCGGGTTCATCGTCAAGGGGCGCGGCGCCAGCGAGGAGGAGATACTCGCCACGCTGTTCGGCATCTGCTTCTGCGCCGCCTTCGTCGAGATCGCCTTCAGCCAGTTCATCAACAAGCTGCGCAAGGTGATCACCCCGGTGGTGACCGGCACCATCATCTGCCTGATGGGGTTGTCGCTGATCAAGGTGGGCATGACCGATCTGGCCGGCGGCTATGGCGCGCCAGACCTCGGCGCCCTGCACCATTTGGCCCTCGGCGGCCTGGTGTTGGGCACTATTGTCGTGCTCAACCGCGCGTCCTCGCAGGTGCTGCGCCTTTCTGCGGTGATCATCGGCCTGACTCTGGGATTTGCAGTCGCCTGGTTCACCGGCCGGGTGGACTTCGCCAACATGGCTGAGGTGCCACTGATCAGCGTGCCGCAACCGTTCAAGTACGGCTTCGGCTTCGACTGGATCGCCTTCGTGCCGATCGCCGTGATCTTCCTGATCACCCCGCTGGAAACCGCAGGCGATCTGACCGCCAACTCGATCATCTCCAAACAGCCGGTCAAAGGGCCGCTGTACATGCGCCGGATCAAATCCGGAGTGCTGGCCGACGGCTGCAACTCGGCGGTCGCCGCCATGTTCAACAGCTTGCCGATGACCACCTTCAGCCAGAACAACGGGGTGATCCAACTCACCGGCGTAGCTAGCCGCCATGTGGGTTTCTATATCGCCGGCATCCTGGTGCTGCTGGGCCTGTTCCCGATGGTGGGTGCGGTGTTGCAGATGATGCCCAAGCCGGTGCTCGGTGGCGCCACCTTGATCATGTTCGGCACCGTTGCGGTGGCCGGCATCAAGATTCTCAGCGAAGCCGGCCTGCACCGCCGCAACGTGCTGATCGTGGCCATTTCCCTGGGCCTTGGCCTGGGTGTAGCCGGCGTGCCGGACGTGCTCTCGCACATGCCGGACGTACTGAAGAACATCTTCAGCTCGCCCATCACCATCGGCGCCTTCAGCGCCATTCTGCTCAATCTCTTCCTGCCGGATGATCCGCAACTGGAAGAAGAGGATGAAAGCGAATACGACCCCGAGGCGCACCTGCATACCGTGCTGCAGAACCGCCCGGACGATGCAGCCATCGACGACAACAGCCTCAAGACCCTCAGCCGCGACCTCGACCCGGCCGCCCGACCGAGCTGACCCCTGGCTTAGACCCAACTCCCGGCGGCACGCCGCCGGGAGACGCACGCTTGCACTCCAACAATAAGGAAAACCGATGAAACTCAAGCATCTGCCCCACTGCCTCGCCCTGTCAGCCGGACTGTTCTCCGGCCAGCAGGCACTCGCTGGCGACCTGCTTTACTGGCAGGACAACAGCCTGTCGTATCTGTACGGCGAGAACTTCCAGCGCATGAACTTCAACGGCGAAGAACAGCGCACCCAGACCACCTTCACCTTCGAGCACGCCAGTGGCTGGGCCTGGGGCGACGTTTTCTACTTCCTCGACTACATCCGCGCCGACAACGTGCAGTCGCGCGGCAGCTTCGACAACGGCACCTTCCGTCAGCATGACAAGAACTCCTTCTACTACATGGAGTTCTCCCCGCGCATCAGCCTGAGCTGGCTGACTGGGCAGAAGCTGGCCGCCGGCCCGATCAAGGACGTGTTCGCCGCCTTCACCTACGAGAAAGGCGAAGGCGGCCCAGGCCCGGAGAACTACCTGTACGGTGTCGGCCTGGACTGGGAAGTGCCCGGCTTCACCTACTTCAAGACCAACCTGTATCAGGTGAAGATCAATAACCACACCTTCTTCGCCGACAGTGACAGCAACGGCTACGCCACCCAGCTGACCGTCAGCGCGGCTTACCCGTTCAGCCTCGGCGATCAGGACTTCGTCGTCGACGGCTTCCTCGACTGGCGCTCGCCGTCGCGTGACGCCGGCACCCAGACCTCGGTGGGCTCCTCGATCCAGGTCAAGTGGGATGCGGGCAAGGCTCTGTTCGGCAAGGAACGCCAGCTCTACGTGGGCACCGAGATCAACATGTGGCGCGCCAAGTACGGCGTGAAACCGGTGGATGGGTCGGACGATCGTTTCGACCAGACGGCTGTGCAGGCACTGGTCAAGTATCACTTCTGACCGCTGCCGCAACGCACTTGGCCGACGTCGGGTAGGGACAGCGGCCGGGTAAAAAGGGGGATGGGCGCTCGCGCCCTTCCCCCTTTTTCTTTGATCGTCATTTTTCTATGAACAGGATGCGCTTGAGACCGGACTGGCAAATATGTGTGCATATCGTTCACTGGCTTAGCACTATCCGTTACCGCGTGTGCTGAGCGTTTGGGTTGCGCCCCTTACGGGCGCCACACCTTGATTCGCTGCGCTCACCCTTCGGGCCAGCCTGCGGCTGTTACTGCGCTTCGCTACGTTTCTTTGCTTGCCCAAGAAAGGTGTGCCAAAGAAGGGCACCCCGACATCCGGGTTTCGCTGCGCGAAACTTGATTCGCTTTGCTCACCCTGCGGGCCAGCCTGCGGCTGTTACTCCGCTTCGCTGCGTTTCCTCGCTCCGGCGCCGCTGCGGGGGCCGGCTTACATGGGCCATCCTTAGCCCATTAAGCCTTTCGCCGCATCCATGCGGCTCATCCCCCTACGCAACACCTCCGCTCGGCCTCCTGAAGGGGACCGGGCCGCGAGCTTGCGAAATCTCCGGAAGATCAAAGTCGGCAGCGTTTGGATTTTGCTCTTGAAGCGCGATCTCACAGACGACGTCTAAGTCCCCTTCAGGAGGCCGAGTGGAATCGCCGTGGAAGGGGTTGAGCGACATGGATGTCGCGAGAGCTGCGATGGGCCAGGGATGGCCCTTCGCAGCGTGCCCCTGGAGCGGTGATGGAAGGAGGGAACCCCGGCGCAGCCGGGGCCGTATGCAGGGGTGTGTTTCTTTGCTTACTTTCTTTGCACAAGCAAAGAAAGTGAGTCGCCCGTAAGGGGCGAAACCCGTCAGGTCAGGCGACGCGTTAATGGATAGGGCCAGCACCGAAAGCACACACTTATTTGCCAGTCCAGCTCAACCGGCACTTGCCCAGCACCGAGCGAGACGCACCAACCTAATCCCCTCGAACGAGACCAGGCACCGCATCGGTGCAGAATCGGGCCGCCTATCCGGCTTTTTCATCAACGACTTGCAAACATGCAACTGACCGCAAGGTCAAGTTTTTGATCACAATATTTCTATTTTTTGTGTGCAATTTGTCCGAAAGCCATATTTAGCACCGTATTTTCTGTGTACAAGACAGTCAGGTTCCCACCGAAATACTGTCGAAATGGCTGTATACATCGATTCAGCCATGACGCGAATACAAAATCGGAACGGAACCTGCAGACAAATCTCCTCATACGCCGCCGCGGCGCAAGAACAAAACTGGGAGCTGTCCATGTCCAACACCGAAGAATTCCGCATCAAGCACATCGATACCTCGCTGCACAACGAGGATCTCGCCCCGCTCGCCCCGGAGAAACGCAAATGGGGCTGGTTCGAGATCTTCAACGTCTGGTCCAACGACATTCAAAGTCTGTTCGGCTATACCCTGGCCGCCACCCTGTTCATCTCCTACGGGCTCAATGGCTGGGCGGTGCTGACCGGTATCGTCCTTGCCGGCTTCATCGTCATGGGCCTGGTGCAGCTGACCGGCAAACCCAGCGTCAAGTACGGCATTCCCTTCCCGGTGTTCGCCCGCGCCAGCATGGGCGTGCGCGGGGCCAACTTCCCGGCCCTGGTACGCGGCATCGTCGCCATCTTCTGGTACGGCGTGCAGACCTACTTCGCCTCCACCGCCGTGGCGCTGCTGCTCAACTCGCTGCTGCAGCCCGAGGCGCCGGCCACCTTCCTCGGCATGACCGCCATCGGCTGGCTGTCCTACCTGATCGTCTGCGTGTTCCAGGTGGCGCTGTTCATCCGCGGCATCGACTGGATCACCAAGTTCCTCAACTGGGCCGGACCGCTGGTCTATGTGGTGATGATCGCCCTGATGGGTCTGATCTGGTATCAGGCCGGCCCGAGTCTGCTCAGCGAGCTGGGCAACATCTTCAGTGGCACGGGCGAGTACAAGGCCGGCCCGGTGGCCGCGTTCTTCGCCGTGGTCGGCACCATGGTCGCCTACTTCGCCGCCGTGGTGATCAACTACGGCGACTTCGCCCGCTTCGTCAAAAGCGAGAAGCAGATGACCATCGGCAACTTCCTCGGCCTACCGGTGAGCCTGGCATTCTTCTCGCTGATCGCCCTGGTGATCACTGCAGGCACCGTGGTGGTGTTCGGCGAGACGCTGACCAACCCGACCGATATCGTTGCCCGGGTAGACAACCTGACCCTGACCATCATCGCCGCGCTGACCTTCTTCGCCGCGACCGTGGGCATCAACCTGGTGGCCAACTTCATCCCGCCAGCCTATGACCTGGCCAACCTGGCGCCGGCACACATCAGCGCCCGTACCGGTGGCTTCATCACTGCCGGCATCGCCTTCTTCATCGGCGCGCTGTGGGTGGCTTTCATCAGCAACGTCGGCATCGCCGCCTTCGTCGACACCCTGGGCGCCGTGCTGGCGCCGCTGTACGGCATCATCGTCGTCGACTATTACCTGGTGCGCCAGCGCAAGCTCGATCTGCAGCAGCTGTTCAGCGCCGAGGTCGGCTCGGCTTACTACTTCGACGGCGGCTGGAACCGCAAGGCGCTGATCGCCTTTGCCATCGCCTCGGTGTTTTCCGTCGCCTCGGTGTGGGCGCCCGTTCTTAGCCAGCTGTCGGGTTATTCCTGGCTGCTCGGCGCCCTGCTCGGCGCGCTACTGCACTACGGCCTAATGCACGGCCAGGCGCAGGCGCTGAAACGCGCCAACGCCAGTATCTGAACGATCACGGACGAGACGAAGCCGGCGCCTGTGCGCCGGCTTTTTCTTTCTGCCGCTCGAGAAAGTCCACCTTCCACTGTTCCAGACCGATGTAGTCGCTATCCAGGTTGGCCTCGACGCGATAGCTCGCCTTGAGCGCGGCAACCTGAGCCGAGCGCTCGGCAAGAAAGCGATCGAAACGCGCGATCAGCTGTGGATGACGAGCGCTGGACAGGTGAAAGCTGCCGCGGGTATGCGGCAACTTGGGATCAAAGACCAAAGCACCCGGTCGCGCCCGGATGTTGTCCAGATAATGGGTGGCCACCACCACGTTGAAGTAGGCGCCATCAGTGTCCTGTTTCAAGGCCTGGCGAATCATCTGACGTAGATCATCGCTGTAGCTCAGCTGGATCTGCCCACTGTCGATGGCATCTTCGTATCCACGCGGTGTCCAGCCCTGCACCATGGCCAGACGACGGATGTTCTCCAACGCCTGCCCCTGACGCTGCGGTGCCACCAGCACGCCGTCGACGTAGTCGACCACCGCCTGGCTGTAGTGCAAGGTCATGCCTGCTTTCTGCGCGCCGGCCCAGTACGGGCTGTCGGGATACTTGAGATCGATCTCGCCGCGCTGCAGGGCCGGCAGCAACTGATCCACCGGCAACGCCTTGTAGCTCAGGCTGATACCGCTATCGACGGCGAAGGCATCCAGCACCTCACGAGCGAAGCCGCGGTACTGACCTTCGCCATCGAGGCTGTAGTGCGGGGCGAATGGCAGGTCCTCGACGCCGACCACGTAGGTTTGCGCTAGGGCAGCGGGCGTCAGCAAAAGGGTGGAAAACAGGCACAGTCGTACGGGCTGCATTGAGAGCCTCCTTATTGTTGTTTTGAGATTGCGGTGAGGGCTTAGCGTCAGGCATAAGATGTCGGTCAGGCGCAGGCCTGAGTAGGAGCCCCGCCTCGGGGCGAAGCTTTTGAGTCGTCTGAACCGGCCCATTCGCCGCGGGGCGCGGCTCCTACAAGGACTGTGCAGTCTGCTGTAATTGATGTGGCGGTCTGGACCAATAGGCAACAGATTATTCGTATCGCGACACTAACCGCCGGTCATGCTCATGAAGCGCACCACCTGCACCTGCTCGTCGGTGGCGAAATGGTGCCGCTCTGGCTTCAGACGCAGCGCCTCGATCAGTGCCTGCCGCAAGCGCTCGCTGTCACCCGGATGCACGCGCAGCAGGCGCTTGAGGTCCAGCGCGTTGTCGTGGCCGAGACAGAGCACCAGCTTGCCCTCGGCGGTGACCCGCACACGGTTGCAGTCGCCGCAGAAGTTGTGACTGTGCGGCGAGATAAAGCCGACTCGCGTATCGCTACCGACCACCTGCCAGTAGCGCGATGGCCCGCCAGTGACCTTGCTGCTACGCACCAGCGCATGGCGCTGTTCGATACGCTGGCGCACCTCGTCGCTGGAGCAGAAGGTCTGCTCGCGGCTGTGGCTGACCACGCTGCCCAGCGGCATTTCCTCGATGAAGCTGATATCCAGGTCGCGCGCGATGGCGAACTCGACCAGATCCAGCACCTCGTCATCATTGCGCCCACTCTGCACCACGCTGTTGAGCTTGATCCTGTCGAAGCCTGCGGCACGCGCGGCGTCGATGCCGGCCAGCACCTGGTCGAGCTTGTCACGTCGGGTGAAGGCGGCGAAGCGCTCGCGCTGCAGTGAATCCAGGCTGATGTTCAGGCGCCGCACACCCGCCGCGCGCAACGGCGCGGCCATCTCCGCCAGTTGCGAGCCATTGGTGGTAATGGCCAGGTCATCCAGCTCGTCACGCTCACCCAGGCGCTGCAACAGGCTCAGCAGATTCTTGCGTACCAATGGCTCGCCGCCAGTGATGCGAATACGCCGCACACCCAGCCCGATAAAGGCATCGGCCACGGCATACAGCTCTTCCAGGCTGAGAATCTGCGCACGCGGCGCGAACTGCATGTCTTCACTCATGCAGTAGGTGCAGCGAAAATCGCAGCGATCGGTCACCGACAAACGCAGGTAGGTGATGCGCCGCCCGAAGGGATCGACGAGCTGATGGGTATTCACGGTGGGTCTCCTGCAGCGTCACGCGCCGAGACTTTTTGTCATGGATGACGCTATGCGCGATAGAAACAGAAAAGCGAATTCTTGTATACAGAAATTTGACCCGAGAGTCAGTTAAGCGCTGAGCAGCCCGTGGCCGCTGGCTTGAGCCTCGCGCAAAGCCGGTGCTACCATGCCCGACCGCCGCCCGGCGGCAGAGCAAACCACAGGGCCTTATGACCAGCATCCGCGAGCGTAACAAAGAGCTCATCCTGCGCGCAGCCAGCGAGGAGTTCGCCGACAAGGGCTTCGCCGCCACCAAGACCAGTGACATTGCGGCCAAGGCAGGCCTGCCCAAGCCCAACGTCTACTACTACTTCAAGTCCAAGGAAAACCTCTACCGCGAGGTCCTGGAAAGCATCATCGAGCCACTGCTGGCCGCCTCTGCCCCCTTCAATCAGCCAGGCCATCCGAGCGAAGTGCTGACCGCCTACATCCGCTCGAAGATCCGCATCTCCCGTGAACTGCCGCATGCCTCCAAGGTATTTGCCAGCGAGATCATGCACGGTGCACCGCACCTGTCGCCGGAACAGACCGAACAGCTCAACGCCCAGGCCAAGCACAACATCGCCTGCATCCAGCGCTGGATCGATCAGGGCCTGATGGCGCAGGTCGACCCGCATCACCTGCTGTTCAGCATCTGGGCCGCGACCCAGACCTACGCCGACTTCGACTGGCAGATCTCCACCGTCACCGGCAAGGCCAGCCTGGACGACGCCGACTACGAAGCTGCGGCGCAGACCATCATTCGGCTGGTGCTCAAGGGTTGCGACGTCAGCCCGATGCCGTCGATGGCCTCCGAACTGGTGACCAGCGCCTAGGCGACTGTTCCACCGTAGGGTGTGCCGACCTCCGTCACTGTAGGGCGTGCATACGCCGAGCGCTCGAGCGCAGCACGCCGTTGCAGGGGCATGGCGGACTGCTCGCTGGCGCTCGCTGAGTCCGCCCTACGCCTGCCCTGAGATTTCACGCCCAGCTTCGGCCTTCAGACCACATCCCGTAGGGCGTACTCGCGCAGCAGTACGCCGTTGCAATGACCGACTATTAGCGTCGCTACGAGCGGCCGGCGATCCGGTCAGCCCTGCGGCTACTCTGGAACCCTACGCCCCCGCATCCGCCTTCAGGCCGAGCGACTCCAGCGCACTCACCGCGCACTGCTCGTCGATGTCCGAGGTGTCGCCGGTGATGCCGACGGCGCCGATCACCTCACCGCGCTCGTCACGAATCAATACCCCTCCCGGCGCGGGTACCAGGCTGCCTTGAGCCAGGTTGTTCACCGCCCCGATAAAGGCCGGGCGCTGCTGCGCGTCGGCGGCGATCAGGCGCGAGCCCTTGCCCAGAGCCAACGCGCCCCAGGCCTTGCCGATGGCGATCTGCGGACGCAGCAGGCTGGCGCCGTCCTCACGCTGCAGGCAAATCAGATGCCCGCCAGCATCCAGTACCGCGACGGTCAGCGGCGCCGCCTTTATCTCGCGGCCCACGGCCAGCGCGCGGTTACCGATGGCATTGGCGGTTTGCAGGTTCAAGTGGCTCATGGTGATGACTCCTGAAGTGACAAAGGGAACGAAACACCCGGAGCGAAACCGGCACTGCGCACGCCGACAGCCCTAGGCAATCCAAAGCTCGCCCTCACTATCCCACCAGAAACAAAAAATTCAACTACTACATACAATATTATTTTTTATTGTATACAGTTGTCTCGACACACTTCTTCGACTGCACTACCAACCCCGTCAAACGGGCGTTTCAAAAGAATTTAGCCCAGGCGACAGGCTGCACCGGAAAAATTGTTGACCGCGAAGTCATGGCCTGCATAGAATCCGAGCCAGGTGTTTTGTATACAATCTGATAACAAAAGAGGCACAAGATTATGGCCAGAATGAGAGCAATCGAGGCAGCCGTACTGGTGATGCGCCGCGAAGGCGTCGATACCGCGTTCGGCGTCCCCGGCGCTGCCATCAACCCCCTGTATGCCGCACTGAAGAAACTCGGTGGCATCGATCACGTCCTGGCCCGTCACGTCGAAGGCGCTTCGCACATGGCCGAGGGTTACACCCGCACCAATGCCGGCAATATCGGCGTGTGCATCGGCACCTCGGGCCCGGCCGGCACCGACATGGTCACCGGTCTGTACTCGGCCTCGGCCGACTCCATCCCGATTCTGTGCATCACCGGCCAGGCGCCGCGTGCGCGCATGCACAAGGAAGATTTCCAGGCGGTCGACATCACCAGCATCGTCGGCCCGGTAACCAAGTGGGCCACCACCGTGATGGAACCCGGCCAGGTGCCGCGCGCCTTCCAGCGTGCCTTCCATGAAATGCGCAGCGGCCGCCCCGGCCCGGTGCTGATCGACCTGCCGTTCGACGTGCAGATGGCCGAGATCGAGTTCGACATCGACGCCTACGAGCCGCTGCCGGTGGCCAAGCCGAGCACCAGCCGCATCCAGGCCGAGAAAGCCATCGCCATGCTCAACGACGCCGAGCGCCCGCTGCTGGTCGCCGGTGGCGGCATCTTCAACGCCGATGCGCAAGACAAGCTGGTGGAGTTCGCCGAGCTGACTGGCGTGCCGGTGGTGCCGACCCTGATGGGCTGGGGCGCGATTCCTGACGATCACAAACTGATGGTCGGCATGGTCGGTCTGCAGACCTCGCATCGCTACGGCAACGCCACCCTGCTCGCTTCCGACCTGGTGTTCGGTATCGGCAACCGCTGGGCCAACCGCCACACCGGCTCGGTGGACGTCTACACCGAGGGCCGCAAGTTCATCCACGTCGACATCGAACCGACGCAGATTGGCCGCGTGTTCAACCCGGATCTGGGTATCGCCTCCGACGCCGGCAACGCGCTGGACGCCTTCCTCGAAGTCGCCCGCGAGTGGAAAGCCGCTGGCAAGCTGAAGGACCGTAGCGCCTGGGTTGAAGCCTGCCGCGAGCGTAAGCGCACCCTGCAGCGCAAGACCCACTTCGACAACGTGCCGGCCAAGCCGCAGCGCGTGTACGAGGAAATGAACGAAGCCTTCGGCAAGGACACCTGCTACGTCAGCACCATCGGTCTGTCGCAGATCGCCGGCGCGCAGTTCCTGCATGTGTACAAGCCGCGCCACTGGATCAACTGCGGTCAGGCCGGCCCGCTCGGCTGGACCATTCCGGCAGCGCTGGGCGTGGTCAAGGCCGACCCGCAGCGTCAGGTCGTGGCGCTGTCCGGCGACTATGACTTCCAGTTCATGATCGAGGAGCTGGCCGTCGGTGCCCAGTTCAACCTGCCGTACATCCACGTGCTGGTGAACAACTCCTACCTGGGTCTGATCCGTCAGGCGCAGCGCGGCTTCGACATCGACTACTGCGTGCAGCTGGCGTTCGAGAACATCAACGCGCCAGAGCTCAACGGTTACGGCGTCGACCACGTCGCCGTGGTCGAGGGTCTGGGCTGCAAGGCGATCCGCGTGTTCGACCCGAACGAGCTGCAGAACGCCTTCGCCGAAGCCAAGCGCCTGATGGCCGAACACCGCGTACCGGTGGTGGTGGAGATCATCCTGGAGCGCGTCACCAACATCTCCATGGGCACCGAGATCAACGCCATCAACGAGTTCGAGGAACTGGCCGAGCGCGGCGTCGACGCGCCGACCGCCATCTCGCTGCTGGATTGATCCGTACGCCGGGTGTGCCACGCGCACCCGGCCACCACGACGTAGCCCGGATGCAATCCGGGAAGACCGTAACACCGCCCCGGATTGCATCCGGGCTACGACAAGGAGCACACCATGCCCCGTTTTGCTGCCAACCTGTCCATGCTGTTCACCGAAGTGGACTTTCTGGACCGTTTCGCCGCCGCCGCCGAAGCCGGTTTCAGCGGCGTGGAATACCTCTTCCCCTATGACTTCGCGGTGGAAGAGATCAAGGCCCGCCTGGACGCCAACGCGCTTACCCAGGTGCTATTCAACCTACCGGCCGGCGACTGGGGCAAGGGCGAGCGTGGCATCGCCTGCCACCCGGATCGCGTCGAGGAATTCCGCGCCGGCGTCGACCAGGCCATCGCCTACGCCAAGGTGCTGGGCAACAAGCAGATCAACTGCCTGGCCGGCATCCGCCCGCAGGGTGTGGACTGCGCGACCGTGGAAAAGACCTTCGTCGACAACCTGCGCTATGCGGCCGACAAGCTGGCCGGCGCCGGTATCCGCCTGGTCATGGAAGCTATCAACACCCGCGACATCCCCGGCTTCTACCTGAACAACACCAAGCAGGCCCTGGAGATTCGCGACAAGGTCGGCAGCACCAACCTGTACCTGCAGTACGACATCTACCACATGCAGATCATGGAAGGTGACCTGGCCCGTACCGTGGAAAGCAACCTGGCCGCCATCAACCACGTGCAGCTGGCCGACAACCCGGGCCGCAACGAGCCAGGCACCGGCGAGATCAACTACCGCTTCCTCTTCGAGCACCTGGATCGCATCGGCTACCAGGGCTGGATCGGCTGTGAGTACAAGCCGCTGACCACCACAACCGCCGGCCTCGGCTGGCTGAAAACCCATAACGCGATCTGAAGAGCCACATCAACCCGTAGGAGCGGGTTCACCCGCGAACACCGGCAAAGCCGGTGCCAGTCACCGCGGTGCCTGCTTCGCGGGTAAACCCGCTCCTACAGGGCTGTGCACCTGATTCAACAATTCAACGAGGTTATCTCTCATGGCTAAAATCGGATTTATCGGCACCGGCATCATGGGCAAGCCTATGGCGCAGAACCTGCAGAAGGCCGGCCACACCCTGTTCTTCTCCGAGCACTTCGACAAGGCGCCGGCCGACCTGCTGGGCGACAATGGCATCGCCCTGGCCAACCCGAAGGAAGTGGCCCAGGAAGCCGAATTCATCATCGTCATGGTGCCGGACACCCCGCAGGTCGAAGACGTGCTGTTCCGTGACAACGGCATCGCCCAGGGCGTCGGCGCCGGCAAGGTGGTGATCGACATGAGCTCGATCTCCCCCACCGCCACCAAGGCCTTTGCCGAGAAGATCAAGGCCACCGGCGCCGCCTACCTGGACGCCCCGGTGTCCGGCGGCGAAGTCGGTGCCAAGGCCGCGACCCTGTCGATCATGGTCGGCGGCTGCCCGAACGCCTTCGAACGCGCCCTGCCGCTGTTCCAGGCCATGGGCAAGAACATCACCCGCGTCGGCGGCAATGGCGACGGCCAGACCGCCAAGGTGGCCAACCAGATCATCGTCGCGCTGAACATCCAGGCAGTGGCCGAAGCCCTGCTGTTCGCCGCCAAGAACGGCGCCGACCCGGCCAAGGTGCGTGAAGCGCTGATGGGCGGCTTCGCCGGCTCGAAGATCCTCGAAGTGCACGGCGAGCGCATGATCAAAGGCACCTTCGACCCGGGCTTCCGCATCAGCCTGCACCAGAAGGACCTCAACCTGGCGCTGTCCGGCGCCCGCGAGCTGGGCCTGAACCTGCCCAACACCGCCAACGCCCAGCAGGTGTTCAGCACCTGCGCGGCCCTCGGCGGCAGCGGTTGGGACCACTCCGCCCTGATCAAGGGTCTGGAGCATATGGCCAACTTCAATATCCGCGGCGAGTAACAGAGCGCCCTCTCCCCCGGCCCCTCTCCCGCATGCGGGAGAGGGGAGACAAGCAGCTCGGCGTTACACGGATTTTCGGCGTACGCCAAACCAGTCCCCTCTCCCACTTGTGGGAGAGGGGAGACGAGCAGCTCGGCGTTGCACGGATTTTCGGCGCACGCCGGATCAGTCCCCTCTCCCATTTATGGGAGAGGGTTAGGGAGAGGGGCTTTGCTTCTGGCCCACCCTTTCGACCTTCCTGGCAGGAGGTGTCACGGCCCGATTGCCAGGTTGGTCGATTCCACTCCCCAGGCGCTGCCACGCGGCGCCTGCGGACTGGAATCGATCCAGCGAGAGAACATTGATCGTTCCCACGCTCTGCGTGGGCATGCATCCCGTGACGCTCCGCGTCACACAACAGCAGACGCCTGAGCGTCTCGCCAGGCGTTACCACGCGGAACGTGGGAACGATCATCCAGCGTCACCCCCAGAACAAGAGAACACCGCCATGACCTTCGATCCGCAACGCCTGCTGCGCGACCTGTTCGCCACCGCCATCGCCGCCGCCCATCCGCGCCAGGTGCTGGCCGACTTTCTTCCCGCCGACCGCAGCGGCCGCGTCATCGTCATCGGTGCGGGCAAGGCCGCCGCGGCCATGGCCGAGGTGATCGAGCAGGAGTGGCAGGGCGAGGTCAGCGGCCTGGTGGTGACCCGTTACGAGCACGGCGCCGACTGCAAGAAGATCGAAGTGGTGGAAGCCGCTCACCCGGTACCGGACGACGCCGGCGAGCGTGTCGCCCGCCGCGTGCTGGAGCTGGTGTCGAACCTGGCCGAAGACGACCGGGTGATCTTCCTCCTCTCCGGCGGCGGCTCCTCACTGCTGGCGCTGCCGGCCGAGGGCATCAGCCTCCAGGACAAGCAGGCGATCAACAAGGCGCTGCTCAAATCCGGCGCCACCATCGGCGAGATGAACTGCGTGCGCAAGCACCTCTCGGCGATCAAGGGCGGTCGTCTGGCCAAGGCCTGCTGGCCGGCCACGGTATACACCTACGCCATCTCCGACGTGCCCGGCGACGAGGCCACGGTGATCGCCTCCGGCCCCACGGTGGGCGACCCGACCACCTCGGCCGAAGCCCTGGCGATTCTGGCCCGCTACGCCATCGACATCCCGACCAACGTGCGCGCCTGGCTGCAGGACCCACGCTCGGAAACGGTCAAGCCCGGCGACCCGGTTCTCGCCCGCAGCCACTTCCAGCTGATCGCCACCCCGCAGCAGTCGCTCGACGCCGCCGCCGCCAAGGCCGAAGCCGCCGGCCTGCCGGTGCTGATTCTCGGCGACCTGGAAGGCGAGTCGCGCGACGTGGCCAAGGTGCATGCCGGCATCGCCCGCCAGGTGCAGCTGCATGGTCAACCGATCAAGCCGCCGTGCGTGATCCTCTCTGGCGGCGAAACCACCGTCACCGTGCGCGGCAACGGCCGCGGCGGGCGCAACGCCGAATTCCTCCTCAGCCTCACCGACAGCCTCAAGGGCCTGCCCGGCGTCTACGCGCTGGCCGGCGACACCGACGGCATCGACGGCTCCGAAGACAACGCCGGCGCCATCATGACGCCCTACAGCTACGCCCGCGCCGGCATCAAGGGCCTGTCCGCCCGCGACGAACTGGACAACAACAACGGCTATGGCTACTTCGCCGCCCTCGACGAGCTGATCGTCACCGGCCCGACCCGTACCAACGTCAACGATTTCCGCGCCATTCTGATTCTCGAGAACGACCAATGAACGCCGACAAGAAAGTGAAGATCCTCGCCACCCTCGGGCCGGCCATCCGCGACGCCGCGCATATCCGCCAGCTGGTGGAAGCCGGGGTCAACCTGTTCCGCCTCAACTTCAGCCATGGCGAACACGCCGACCACGCCCAGCGCTACCAGTGGGTACGTGAGGTGGAGCGCGAGCTGAACCAGCCGATCGGCATCCTCATGGACCTGCAGGGGCCGAAGCTGCGCGTGGGCCGTTTCGCCGAAGGCAAGGTGCAGCTGGTCAACGGCCAGAGCCTGCGCCTGGACCTGGACGCCACGCCCGGCGACGCCAGCCGGGTCAACCTGCCCCACCCGGAAATCATCGAAGCCCTGCAGCCGGGTATGAGCCTGCTGCTGGACGACGGCCGCCTGCGCCTGAAAGTGACCGCCAAGCAGAATGACGCCGTGATCACCGAGGTGATCGCCGGTGGCGAGCTGTCCGACCGCAAGGGCGTCAACGTGCCCGAGGCCGTGCTGCAACTGTCACCGCTGACCAAGAAGGATCGCCGCGACCTGGCCTTCGGCCTGGAGCTGGGCGTGGACTGGGTCGCGCTGTCGTTTGTGCAGCGACCGGAAGACATCGTCGAAGCCCGCGAGCTGATCCAGGGCAAGGCCTTCCTGATGGCCAAGATCGAGAAGCCCTCGGCGGTGCAGCATCTCGAAGAAATCGCCAAGCTGTGCGACGCGATCATGGTGGCGCGCGGCGATCTGGGCGTGGAAGTGCCGGCCGAGAACGTGCCGCGCATTCAGAAGGACATCGTGCGCACCTGCCGCCAGCTCGGCCGCCCGGTGGTCGTCGCCACGCAGATGCTCGAATCCATGCGCTTCTCGCCGGCGCCGACCCGTGCCGAAGTCACCGACGTGGCCAACGCCGTGGCCGAGGGTGCCGACGCGGTGATGCTGTCGGCAGAAACCGCCTCCGGCGACTACCCGCTGGAAACCGTGCAGATGATGAGCAAGATCATCCGCCAGGTGGAGAACGGCCCGGACTACCAGAGCCAGCTCGACGTCGGCCGCCCGCAGGCAGAAGCCACCGCCAGCGACGCCATCAGTTGCGCCATACGCCGCATCAGCTCGATCCTGCCGGTTGCGGCCCTGGTCAACTACACCGAATCCGGTGCCAGCAGCCTGCGCGCCTCGCGCGAGCGGCCCAAGGCGCCAATCTTGAGCCTCACGCCGAGCCTGACCACCGCCCGCCGCCTGACCGTGGCCTGGGGCATCTACTCGGTGGTCAACGAACGCCTGCGCAAGGTCGAGGAAGTCACCAGCACCGCGTTGGAGATCGCCCAGGCCCAGGGCATGGCCAAGCGCGGCGAAACCGTGGTGATCACCGCCGGCGAACCCTTCGGCCAGCCCGGCAGCACCAATAGCCTGAGGATCGAAACGCTGCATTGAGCCCACGATTCTCAACGCAATAAAGAACCGTAGCCCGGATGAAATCCGGGGAATGCTCAACTCCTGATTCCCGGATTTCATCCGGGCTACGCGCTGTATTGATTCGTAGGGTGCCGCGGGGCCGCCTAGGCCGTGCGCACCTTGCGACCAGTTGGCGGTGCGCAAAGCGCACCCTACACGACTCCTCCAAGCGACACGGACAGCTCCCCTCTCCCGCTTGCGGGAGAGGGGCTGGGGGAGAGGGCTCTCTTGGCGCATACATCATGCCTCCACCACCAACCTCACACCCTGCCCTGCACAGCCTGCGCGCCCTGCTCTGCGGCTTCGCCCAGATCTTCCTGCAACAGCACCCCGGCTGCGGCCTGCTGGTGGCACTCGCCATCCTCATCGGCGCCCCTGACCTGCTGCCCGGCGCCCTGCTCGGCGGCCTGACCTCGACGTGGGTGGCGCAGCGCCGCGGCTACCCGGAAGCGGACATCGCCATTGGTCTGTACGGCTACAACGGCATCCTGCTCGGTCTGCTGCTCTGCCTGAAACTGCCATGGACACCGCTGCTGCCCGGGCTGATCATCGCCAGCGCCGCTCTGTCCAGCCTGCTGCTGGCACCCTGGATGCGGCGCATGCGCAAACATGGCTGGCTGCCTGCCTTCACCTTTCCCTTCGTGCTGCTGGGTTGGCTGCTGCTGGCACTGCTCGCTCAGCTGGAGCTGCCAGCTGCACCGCCAGCCAGCGCGCCCAGCGCACCGGAACTGAACTTCCTGCAACTGATGCTCGCCGTGCTGCGCGGCCTGGGCCAGGTCATCTTCCTCGACTCGCCACTGGCCGGCCTGTGCCTGCTACTCGGCTTGCGACTGGCCGATGGCCGCATGGCACTGTGGGCGCTGCTGGGTTCCAGCGGCGGCTTCGCCCTGGCGATTTCCCATGGCTGGCCCAGCGATGGTGCCCTCGCCGGTCTGTACGGCTATAACGCCACCCTCGCCGCCATCGCCCTGGCCCAGGTACACCGTAGCCCACTGGTACCGGCCCTCGGCATTCTGCTCGCCCTGTTGCTGCAACCCGGTTTCAGCGCCCTGGGCCTACCTGCCCTGACCATGCCCTTCATCCTCGCCTGCTGGCTGATCAGGGCCGGTGCACAAAGTTGGCAAAAGGCAGTCAAGGACAGCACCCCGACGTTCTAGAATCGCGCAACCGACCGCAAAGGGAGCGCGCGGAACATGCGCGGAACATGGACAGACGAATTCTCGGCCTCAGCTTGCTACTGGCAACCGCTACGACCTGCGCAGAGTCAAACCCGAGCCTGATCGGCCCGGTCAGCGATATCGTGGTGATCGCAGATGGACTCGGCCCGGAGCAAGACAACTGCCAGAGCTTCAAGGTCAGCGAAGCAATGGTCGCCGATTTCCTGCGTCACGCCCTCCTCATCACCCACCGCCAGGAGCACGACTGGTACCTCCACGGCCCCTGCCAGGCCCATGGCACCTTGAGCACCCGTTACGGTGAATGGCAGTGGCAGCTACTCAATCTGGGCACCGCACGGATTACAGCGGTCACCGGTGAAACCTTCGTGCTCGGTGATCCGCGTGAGGAATCTTCGCAGGAAGGGGATTGAGAACAGAGCAGCAAGCACAACCACGACCTCGACCTCGCCCTCACTTCACCTTCCTGCCTAGGCTATGCCCTTTCGCTTAATTTGGACCTTGCCATGGAAAACCGGCAGAGCTGGCGTCAACGCCTTTACGTCATCATTTTCGAAACCAGCACACCGGCGGCGCAGCGCTTCGACAACTGGCTGCTGGTGACCATCCTTGCCAGCCTGGTGGTGGTGATGCTCGACAGCATCGAGCACTTCCACAACCAGCACGCTGTTGTGTTCGGCGCGCTGGAGTGGTTTTTCACCGCGCTGTTCGCCATCGAGTACGCCTTGCGCCTGTACAGCTCGCCCAAGCCGATGCGCTATGCCTTCAGTTTCTTCGGCCTGGTGGATCTGCTCGCAGTGCTGCCTGCGATCCTGGCGTTGATGTTCGCCGATGCGCAGTACCTGATGATCGTCCGCGTCATCCGCATGATCCGTATCTTCCGTGTGCTCAAGCTGCGCCAGTACCTGACCCAGGCCAACTTCCTGCTGGTAGCGCTGCGCGGCAGCAAGCAGAAGATCGTGGTGTTTCTGGTGTGCGTCTCGACCCTGGTCACGGTGTATGGCGCGCTGATGTACGTGATCGAAGGCCCGGCCAACGGCTTCACCAGCATTCCCACCGGTATCTACTGGGCGGTGGTGACGCTGACCACTGTGGGCTTCGGTGACATCACCCCGCAAACACCCGTAGGCCAGATGCTCGCCACGCTGGTGATGATCACCGGCTACTCGATCATCGCCGTGCCCACCGGCATTTTCACCGCCGAACTGGCCAACGCCATGCGCCAGGACGGGCTGATGGAGCACGACTGCCCGCATTGCCGGAAGAACCGCCACGAATATAGCGCGGCGTTCTGTAGTCGCTGCGGTGGACCACTGTTCAGCAGACAGGCCGAGCCGTCATCGGCGGCGCCAAGCAGGCCTGAAACAGACTGAAGCAAAACCGATCAACCACCGCGTGGTCATAAAGTCGCCCTATGGGCTATAAAGCCCGCCTTTTTTAGCTGAAGGAAGCGCGCCATGGCCGTTACCACCAATGAATCCACGGCACCTGCCAAGGCCGCCTGGATTGGCCTGATCCTGGGCCCCTTGCTACTGCTCGCCTGCCTGGTCACCGAGCCGCCAGCCGGCCTCTCCAGCACAGCCTGGGCTACCATCGGCCTGGCCCTGCTGATGGCCACCTGGTGGTCGACCGAAGCGATTCCGATCCCGGCCACTTCGTTGCTGCCGATCCTGTTGATCCCGGCGCTGGGCATCGACAGTCTCAATGCAGCCACCGCGCCCTACGCCAACCCGACCATCTACCTGTTCCTCGGTGGTTTTGTTTTGGGCCTGGCCATGGAGCGCTGGAACCTGCACAAGCGCATCGCGCTGATGACACTGCTGGCCATGGGCAGCAAGCCCAGCAGGCAAATCGCCGGTTTCATGATGGCCACGGCCTTCCTCAGCATGTGGGTGAGCAACACCGCCACCACCATCATGATGCTGCCCATCGGCCTTTCGGTAATCGGCATGCTCACCAGCGAGAAGAGTACCGGCGAAGCCGATCGTGAGCGTTTCGCCACCGCGCTGCTGCTGGCCATCGCCTACGCCGCCAGCATCGGCGGTATCGCAACGCTGATCGGTACACCGCCGAACGCCTTGCTGGCTGCCTTCCTCGCCGACAACTACGACGTACAGATCGGCTTTGGCCAGTGGATGCTGCTGGGCGTACCGGTGGCGGTGATGATGCTGGCCTTTACCTGGTGGTGGCTGACGCGAGGTGGCTTCAACCTGGCCGGGCACGACAGCACGCAGCTGATCCGCAGCGAGCTGGCCGAACTCGGCCCGCTGAGCCGTGGCGAGAAGCTGGTGGCGCTGGTGTTCGTGGTCACGGCACTGGCCTGGATATTCCAGCCGCTGATCGCCGACTGGATCTCGGGCGTCAACGACACCAGCATTGCCATCGCAGCGGCACTGGCGCTGTTCATCATCCCGGTGGATGCCAAACAGCGCGTGTTCCTGATGAACTGGGAAAGTGCCAGCAAGCTGCCCTGGGGCGTTTTGCTGCTGTTCGGCGGCGGCCTGTCGCTGGCCGGTGTAATCCGCAGCACCGGCCTGGCCGAGTGGATCGCGCAAAGCCTCGGCGCACTGGGCGCCCTGCCAGTGATCGCGATGGTCGGCGTGGTGGTGTTGGTGATCATCTTCCTCACCGAGATCACTTCCAACACAGCGACCGCCGCGGCCTTCCTGCCGCTGCTGGGTGCGCTGGCCGTGTCGCAGGGCATGCCGCCCGAGCTGCTCGCGATTCCTGCCGCCATCGCTGCCAGTTGCGCCTTCATGATGCCGGTGGCAACGCCGCCCAATGCCATCGTGTTCGGCACCGGGCATATGAAGATACAGTCGATGATCAAGGCGGGCTTCGCCCTCAACCTGTTCGGCGTGGTGCTGGTGACGCTGATCTGCTACCTGCTGGTGGGCATGATCTGGGCGCATTGAGCCTGGATCGCACCAACAAGAACGGCGCCTTCGGGCGCCGTTTTCATATGCGGTTGTAGGGTGAGTACAACCTGCCAGGTTTCACCCGCCCTACGCGATCAGCGGTTCTGGTACTGGCGAAACAACCCCGGCGGGATACCCGAGCTGTCGGTTTCCTTCCACGGCCCGCCTGCTTGCGACGACCAGCTCCAGCCGCCCTCCCAGCGGTAGAAGATGCGCTCGCGGTAGTACAGATCACGCGCACCTTCGACTACATAGACGCCCAGCCCCGGGTTCCAGTGGCTCTTCACCCCAGGCGGCGGCGCGTAGCGCGGGTGCGACGGCTGCTGCACCGGCGGCAACTGGCCAACCGGTACACTTGGTTGCTGCAGTACGCAGCCGCTCAGGCCAAGCCCGAGTGCGCAGGCCAGCACCAAACGCTTCACTGTGGTTGCCCGTCGCGGCTATTGATCAGCAGCGCCTGAACGTCACGGGCGGTGTTGGCAACCGGGCCGGTCTGGCCGGTCCATTCGCCCTGGGTGGCGTTACCCGCACGGGATACACGCGCCACCAGTTGCACCTGGTCGAATCGGGAAATCTTCAGTTCAGGCATCATCGCATCCACATCGGAAAGGCTGATCTGCACCGGCAGGTCGGAAACCTTCAGGCGTTTGACCGCCAACGGCATCGGCGGGCCACTGAGCGCGCGGGCGAAGACGAATACGGCATCGTCCGGTTGCACGTTCTGCTGCACTTCAGGCGACAGCGATACGCTGACCTCCAGCGCATGCACCTTGGCGCCCGGCTCGGCGGCAGCGCTGGGCTGCTCGCCCTCGCCCATCTGCTGACGAGCGCGTTCGATACCGCCGGCGATGGCCGCACGCGACGGGTCCTGCTCCGGCAGCACGGCGACCAGGCGTTCCCAGTAGCGCACCGCATCAGCATAGCGCTGGCTTTCATAGGCGGCGATGCCAAGCAGGCCGAGGCTGGTGACCTCTTCTGGATCGGCCTTCAACGCTTCGTCAGTGAGCGTCTGCATCTGCTCGCTCCACTGCTTGCCTTCGGCGAAGTACAGCGCCTGCGCCCATTGGCCGAGCAGTTCCGGGGCACGCCCGGCGATCTCCACGGCACGCTCGAACGCCTTGGCGGCATCGCCGGCACGCTCCTGCGCCATATAGGTACGACCGAGGAAGTACCAGGCCTCGGCAGACTCCGGCTGTTGCTGCACGGTCTGCTCCAGGCGCGCGGTCATCTCCTCGATGCTTTGCGGCTGCGCAGCGGCCAGTTGGCGAGTCTGTACGACCTCATCGACAGCGCCCCAGTGCAGATAAAGGGCCACACCCAGCACCGGCACCAGCAGCGCCGACACCAGCGGAATCTTGCCGCCGAGCACGCTGCTGCGGCGCTGCACGCCTTCGGTGTCATCCAGCAGCTCGCGCGCTGCCTCGGCGCGACCGGCCTCCATCTGCGCTTCATCGAGCACGCCAGCCTGGAGTTGGTTTTCCAGCTCCTGCAGGCGCTCCTGATAGAGGGTGACGTTGAGTGCGGTACGGTCTTCTTCGGCCTGCAGCTTGCGAATGCGCAGTACCGGAATCAGCAGAAACGCCAGGGCAGTCAGCAACAACAGCCCGGCGGGCAACCAGAAATCGATCATCGGTCTTTCTTGTCCTGAGAGTTTTGCTCGAGCAACGCGGCGAGGCGCGCCTGCTCATCGACGGAGAGGCCAGCAGCAGAGCGGTCCTTGTTCTGGCCACGGCGGCGCAGAACGATCACCCCGAGCACACCGAAACCTATCAGCAGCAGGCCGGCCGGGCCGTACCAGAGCAGCAGCGTACGGCTGGTCAGCGGCGGCTTGTAGAGCACGAAGTCGCCATAGCGCGAGACCAGGAAATCAATGATTTCCTCGTTGCTCTTGCCCTCTTCGAGCATGCGGAAGATCTCATTGCGCAGGTCCATGGCGATCGGCGCATCGGAGTCGGCGATGTTCTGGTTCTGGCACTTCGGGCAACGCAGCTCTTCGATCAGATTGCGATAGCGCTGACGCTCGGCCTCGTTGGCGAACTCGAAGGTATCGATGGCGGCATGGGCGCTGGCCAACAGCCCCAGTGCCAGACCGGCAGAAATCAGCAGACGTTTAGGCAGGCGCCATGAAAACGTCGCGAGCGAAGAGCAGGCAAGGCGAAAGCAGGCGAAGAAGCGGAGTTTACAAGTTGTAAATGAGCATTCTGAGCCTGTTTTCAACGCAGCATGATCGAGCGCAGTAGTTTTCATGGTGCCTGTGCCTCGTCGACCAGTTCTCGATAGATCGGCGCCAGCTTCTCGCGCCAGACGCGCTCGTCGATGGTGCCGACGAACTTGTGACGGATGATGCCCTTGGCATCGACGAAGAAGGTTTCCGGCGCGCCGTACACACCCAGGTCCAGACCGAGGCTGCCCTTGGCGTCCTCGATGTTGAGCTGATACGGATTGTGCAGGTCGCGCAGCCATCTCTGCGCCGGTTCGCGCTGATCCTTGTAGTTGACCCCATGGATCACCACCCCGGCCTCGGCCAGCTTGTTCAGCACCGGATGCTCGTGACGGCAGGCCGGGCACCAGGTGGCCCAGACGTTGACCAGCGCAGGCCGGCCCTTGATGTCGGCCTCGCTGAGGGTGCGCTCGGGATCGTCCAGCGACGGCAGGCTGAAAGCCGGGAACGGCTTGCCGATCAACGCCGAGGGCAACTCGGACGGGTCGAGGAACAGGCCGCGATAGAGGAATACGGCGATCGCCAGAAAGGCCAGCAGCGGCAACAGCAGGAGCAGGCGTCTCATGCGCTGGCCTCCTGCATGCCCAAGGCTTCGCGCACGCGGGTTCTGACCTTGATGCGGTAGCGCTTGTCGGCCGCGGCGAGGAAGCCGCCGAGGCCCATCAGCAACGCGCCCAGCCAGATCCAGCGAACGAACGGTTTGATGTGAATGCGTACGGCCCAGGCGCCCTGCTCCAGCGGCTCGCCGAGGGCGACGAACAGGTCGCGAGTGAAGCCGGCATCGATGCCCGCCTCGGTCATGGTCGCCTGCTGCACGGTGTACAGACGCTTCTCCGGGTGCAGCACCTTGATCTGCCGCTCGCCGTCGAACACGCGCACCGTGCCCTTGTCGGAGATGAAGTTGGGGCCTTCATGATGCACTGCGCCCTCAAACTGGAAGCGATAGCCGCCCAATTCCACCGAGTCACCCGGCGCCATACGCAGATCGCGCTCGTAGCTGCCGAGGCTGGTCAGCACCACACCCAGCGCGCACACGGCGAAACCGAAGTGCGCCATCTGCATGCCCCAGTAGCTGCGGCTCAGGCTCGGCAGGCCCTTGATCAGGCCCTTGTGGCGCGTCTTGTCGAGAATGTCGCGCACGCCTGCCAGGATCACCCAGAAGGCCAGCAGGCAAACGGCCAGAACGGCCCAGTTGAAATCGCCGTGCAGGAAGGTGGCAACTACCGCCAGCACCACGCTGGCAACCAGCACCGGTGCCAGCATGCTGCCCAGCCATTTCAGCGGGGTATCCTTCCAGCGCACCAGCACGCCGACGCTGATAACCGCCATCAGCAGCGCCATCAACGGCAGGAACAGCGCGTTGAAATAAGGCGGGCCGACCGACAGCTTGGCGCCGGTCAGCGCATCGAGCACCAGCGGATAGAGCGTGCCGAGCAGGATCATCGCGGCAGCCACGATAAGCACGATGTTGTTGACCAGCAGCAGCGTCTCACGCGACCACAAGCCAAAGCCGACCTGGCTCTTGACCACCGGCGCACGCACGGCGAACAGCGCCAGCGAACCACCGACCACCACCAGCAGGAAGGCGAGGATGAACACGCCGCGCTCCGGGTCGGTGGCAAAAGCATGCACCGAGGTCAGCACACCAGAGCGGACCAGGAAGGTACCCAGCAGGCTCAGGGAGAAGGCGGCGATGGCCAGCAGCACGGTCCAGCTCTTGAACACGCCGCGCTTTTCGGTCACGGCCAATGAGTGGATCAGCGCCGTGCCCACCAGCCAGGGCATGAAGGACGCGTTTTCTACCGGGTCCCAGAACCACCAGCCGCCCCAGCCGAGCTCGTAGTAGGCCCACCAGGAGCCCAGGGCAATACCGATGCCGAGGAAGGCCCAGGCGACGATGGTCCATGGCCGCGACCAGCGCGCCCAGGCGGCGTCCAGCTTGCCGCCGAGCAGCGCAGCGATGGCGAAGGCGAAGGCCACCGAGAAGCCGACATAGCCCATGTACAGCATCGGCGGATGCACGATCAGGCCGAAGTCCTGCAACAAGGGATTGAGGTCGCGGCCATCAGCCGGCGAGTTCGGCAGCAGACGCTCGAAGGGGTTGGAGGTGACGATCAGAAACAGCAGAAAACCGATGCTGATCATGCCCATCACCGCCAGCACGCGAGCGAGCATCTCTTCCGGCAGGTGGCGCGAGAAGATCGCCACGGCGAAGGTCCAGCCCGCCAGAATCAATGCCCACAGCAGCAGGGAGCCTTCGTGTGCGCCCCACACCGCGCTGAACTTGTAGTACCAGGGCAGCGCGCTGTTGGAGTTGTTGGCCACGTAGGCGACGGAGAAATCGTCGACCATGAAGGCATAGGTCAGACAGATGAAGGAAAACAACAGAAAGGCGAACTGACCCCAGGCGGCCGGCTGCGCCAGGCTCATCCATTGGTGGTCACCGCGCCAGGCACCGATCAGCGGCAGCGTCGCCTGTACCAGGCACAGGCACAGCGCCAGAATCATCGCCAGATGGCCGAGCTCGGGGATCATTGTGCGCTCTCCTGCTGATAGCCTTGTTTGGCGGCTTTGGCCTCATTGTGCTTCTGCATCATTCCGCTCTTTTCCAGCGCCTGCATGACTTCAGGCGGCATGTAGTTCTCATCGTGCTTGGCCAGTACCTCGTCGGCCACCAGCACGCCCTCTGCATTGACCCGGCCCAGGGCGACGATGCCCTGCCCTTCACGGAACAGGTCCGGGAGGATGCCGTGGTAGCGAATGGTCACGCCGTGGGCGCCGTCGGTGACGACGAAGTCGACTTCCAGAGTGTCGGCGGAACGCTTGACCGAGCCTTCCTCGACCAGGCCACCGGCACGAATGCGCGTACCCTCCGGGGCTTCGCCATTGGCGATCTGACTCGGGGTGTAGAACAGGTTGATGTTCTCCTGCAGCGCGGTCAGCGCCAGCGCCACGGCGATGCTGACGCCACAGAGGATGGCCAGAACAATGTACAGGCGTTTCTTGCGAACCGGATTCACTTCGACTTCTCCCGGCGCAAACGACGCGCCTCGTCTTGCAGGTAACGGCGGCGCGCCAGGATTGGCAGCACCACATTCAACGCCAGGATCGCCAGGCTGACGCCGTAGGCACTCCAGACGAATACACCATGAGTGCCCATGGCGAGAAACTCGGAGAACGACGCGAAACTCATGCCTTGCCCTCCACCAATGTCTGCACTTCGGCTTTCACCCAACTGCTGCGCGCTTCACGCTTGAGCACTTCAAGACGCATGCGATAGAGCAGCACGGCGCCGAAGAAGCAGTAGAACCCCAGCACCGCCAGCAGCAGCGGCAGCCACATCTCCATCGGCATGGCCGGTTTTTCGGTGATCTTGAAGGTGGCGGTCTGGTGCAGTGAGTTCCACCATTCCACCGAGTACTTGATGATCGGAATGTTGACCACACCGACGATCGCGAGCACGGCACAGGCCTTGGCAGCGCTGTCGCGGTTGCTGATCGCATTGCCCAGGGCGATGACGCCGAAATACAGGAACAGGAGGATCAGCATCGAGGTCAGGCGCGCGTCCCATACCCAGTAGGTGCCCCAGGTCGGTTTGCCCCAGATGGCGCCGGTAAGCAGTGCGATGGCAGTCATCCAGGCACCGATGGGGGCGGCCTGCTGCAGGGCAACGTCGGCCAGTTTCATCTTCCATACCAGGCCTACCAGGCCGGCAACGGCCAGGGTCACGTAGATGGACTGGGCGAGGAAGGCTGCCGGAACGTGGATGTAGATGATGCGAAAGCTGTTGCCCTGCTGGTAGTCCGGCGGCGCGAACGCCAGGCCCCAGATCAGGCCAGCGGCGATCAGCAACACAGCAGCGATACTGAGCCAAGGCAGCCAGCGGCCGCTCATCTCATAGAACCACTTGGGCGAACCCCACTTGTGAAACCACGTCCAGTTCATTCAGTCGACTCATCATCTACACGTAGCCCGGATGCAATCCGGGGAGGCTGTCGAGAGCTCCCGGATCGCATCCGGGCTACATCACGGTTCGTTCTTATTCGCCGACACTGATGGTCAGACCGGCGGCAATCGCAAAAGGTGTCAGGGTCACCGCCAGGGCGGTGAGGCTGGCCAGCCACAACAGGTGACCGCTAGCCGGCAGTCCTTGCAAGGCCGCCTGCAGCGCCCCGCTGCCAAGAATCAGCACCGGGATGTACAGCGGCAGGATCAGCAGCGCCAGCAGCAGGCCGCCGCGCTTGAGACCAACGGTGAGCGCCGCGCCCACCGCGCCGAGCAGGCTCAGCACCGGGGTGCCGAGCAGCAGGGAAATCAGCAGTACCGGCAGGCAACGCCCAGGCAGACCGAGCATCAGCGCCAGCACGGGTGCCAGCAAAACCAGCGCCAGACCACTGAAAAGCCAGTGTGCCAGCACCTTGGCCAACACCAGAAGAGGCAGGGGGTGCGACGAAAGGACCCACTGTTCGAGCGAGCCATCCTCGAAATCACTGCGGAAAAGCCCGTCCAGCGAGAGCAGCACGGCCAAAAGGGCTGCGACCCAGACCAGGCCCGGAGAAAGGGTTTGCAACAATTGCGTCTCTGGCCCCACCGCCAGCGGGAACAGCGCAATGACGATGGCGAAGAACACCAGCGGATTGGCCAGGTCGGACGGACGACGAGCGAGCAAGCGCATTTCGCGCGACAGCAGTTGAGTGAAAACGTTGCTCATGCCGCGTACTGCCCCAGATCCAGATCGCGATAGGTCGCCGGTGTGCACTGCAGGCTGTGGTGAGTAGTCAGCACCACGACGCCACCACGCTCGCAATGGTCGGCCAGGTGCCCTTCGAGTTGCGTCACACCGCTCTTGTCCAGCGCAGTGAAAGGCTCATCGAGCACCCACAGCGGCGGCGTATCGGCCAGATAAAGGCGTGCCAGGGCGACACGGCGCTGCTGGCCGGCCGACAGGGTATGGCAGGGAACATCCTCGAAACCGCGCAGGCCGACCGCCTCCAGCGCCAGCCAGATCGCCTCGCGATTGGCCGGGCGATGCAGCGCGCAGAGCCAGGCCAGGTTCTCTTCGGCAGTCAGCAGGCCCTTGATGCCGGCGGCATGGCCGATCCACAACAGGTTGCGCGCCAGCTCGCTGCGCTGCTCGGCGAGGGCCTGGCCCTGCAAAAGGATGTCGCCGGAGGTCGGCTGACGCAGGCCAGCGATCAGCCGTAACAGGCTGGTCTTGCCGCTGCCGTTGGGGCCGCTGATCTGCAACATGTCGCCTGGCTGCAGGGCGAAGTGCAGTTGCTCGAAGAGCATGCGCCAGTCCCGCTCACAGCTGAGCGCCACGGCTTCGAGAAGGGGAACGGGACGGGTCATCGATACCTGGCAGGGTTAAAGTCGACGGTGCTCCGGCCGCTATACTGACGCGTGCCGGAAGTGCGCTGCGCAACGGGCCGGCATTATACATGTCGCGTCACTGTCCCCGCAGTCAGCATTTTCGACAGGGTGTTAATCTGTCGCAGGCAAATCGGCCGTAGGCTGTACTCGCGAAGCAGTACACCATCAGATACGTGAGAGCCCATGAGCGAAATCAGCAGCCCACGCCCGCTTCCCCCTGCCGTGCCGGTGATTCGCAACACTGCGACCGCCGCAGACATGGCCGTGCGCCTGTTGCAGCCGCTGGAAGGCATGCTGGCGGCCGGCGAAAGCGCCAAGGCCGAAGTCGTGGCGATTCGCGAGCAGGCGCAAAGCTTCCAACTGCTGCTCAAACTGACCCTCGCCGGTGGCAAGCAGGCGACTCTGCAAGCCGAAAGCCCCAGGCCGCTGGCCCAGGGCAGCGCACTGGTGGTCACTGCACTGTCGGACACTCGCCTGGCGCTGGCCTTGCAGGCTGGCGGTGACAAGCCGCTGACCAGCCTTGACCTGCAACAACTACCGCCCGGCACGCTGGTGCAGGGCAAGGTCGTCAGCAGCACCCCGCTGCCGACACAGAATGCGCAGACGATCTATCGCCTGGTGGTGAACCTGCTCAATACCCCGCTCGCCGGCAGCCAGCTGGCGCTCGACAGCCCGCAGGCACTGCCGCTCGGCAGCCTGCTCAGCGCGCAGGTGCAGGGCAGCCAGAGCCTCGCCTTCCTGCCGCTCAGTGGCCGTCTCGATCAATTGGTGCTGGGCCAGCAACTGGCCGCCCAGCAGAATCGCCAGGCGTCGCTGGAGGGTCTGTTCAAGGGCCTGCAGAAGCTGAGCGGCGGCGATGAAGCGCTGCGCGGCAGTATCGACAAGCTGCTTGGCGCCCTCCCCGACAGCGCCCAGCTGAGCACCGCCAAAGGCCTGGCGCAGGCACTCGAGGGCAGCGGTGTGCTGCTCGAAGCCAAACTGCTGCAGGGCCAGACCGGTACATTACCGCAGGACCTGAAGGCCAACCTGCTGCGCCTGATCGCCCAGCTGATGCCGCAACTGCCAGGGGTTTCCGGCCCCCTTGCCGGCCTGCAGAACGCCCTCAGCCAGAACCTGCCCAACCTGGCCCGGCAACTGCTCGGCGCAGGCGCTGCCGGCTCGGCACGCCAACAGGCGCTGACCTTTCCCCTGCCCTCACGCTTGCTGCAGAACATGGATGGCGAAGCCGACCTGGAAACCCTGCTGAAGCTCGCCGCAGCGGCCGTCTCACGACTGCAGACCCACCAACTATCGAGCCTGGCGCAAACCCAAGTCGACGCCAACGGCAACCTGCTGACCACCTGGCAGCTGGAGCTGCCCATGCGCCATCAGCAGGAGGTGATTCCGCTGCAGGTCAAACTGCAGCGCGAAGACAGCGGCAAGGCGGAAAAAGCGGAACAGAAGGAAACGCTCTGGCGAGTGGAACTGGCCTTCGATCTCGACAACCTTGGCCCACTGCAGGTTCGTGCTCAGTTGCTTCGCGGCAGCCTCTCCAGCCAGTTATGGGCCGAACGCGCCGATACCGCATCGCTGATCAACGCCGAACTGGGCAACCTGCGTGAGCGCCTGCAAGCCGCGGGCCTGGAAGTCGGCGAACTGGCCTGCAGCCAGGGCATGCCGCCGCAAGGGCCGAAGACCTCGCTGGAACAACGCTGGGTGGACGAAACCGCATGAGCCGCAAGCCGCAGTCCGAAGCGCGTCAGGCCATCGCCCTCAACTATGACGGGCAAACCGCGCCAATACTCAGCGCCAAGGGTGATGACGAACTGGCCGAAGCCATCCTCGCCATCGCTCGCGAATACGAAGTGCCGATTTACGAAAATGCCGAGTTGGTGCGTCTGCTGGCGCGTCTGGAACTGGGCGACGCCATTCCGGAAGCGCTGTATCGCTGCATTGCCGAGATCATCGCCTTCGCCTGGCACCTGCAGGGCAAGGCCCCTCCGGGTTTCGAGGCCGATGCCGAACGCGACGTCACCCCGCCGCTGCCCTTGCTCAAGGGGCCGGTGCGCTGAGCGCCAGCCGCTCGTTGGCGCTGCCCTTGCTGCTTGGCATATCGAACAGCTGCCAGGCGAAGTAACCGCCACGAAAATAGAACACTCGGGTAAAACCCCAGCCAACTGCCTGCTCGACCGCGACGGCACTCTGCGCGCACACCTCACTGTCGCAATAGATGACCAGGGGCACCTCGCGCGGCCACGGCACCTGCGCCAGAGATGCAAAGTGCCAGCGCAGATCCAGATGAATGGCACCCTCGACATGCCCCCAGCCCCACTCGCGAGCCGGCCGCACATCGATGAACAGTGCGCCATGGTCGTGCAGGTGCTTGGCCTGCATCACGTTGACCGTGGTCGCACCCGCTACCTGCAGCGGCGCCTCCTGGGCAACCAGGGGCTGGCAGAGCAGCCAGCCAACGAGAAACACAACCAGACGATGCATGACCAATCCCCCGTGACGACCACAGCCGGACGAACCACTGCCTTCTATCAGCGTAGATGGGCGCACAGGGACGCTAGGATTGATTGCGCAGGCGGCGAGGCCTGCTAAGAACGCGCTCGACTATGCGTCAAGGCGTGAGGAAGGCTATTGCGACTGGCCTGCCTTGGGTGTGTGCAGGCGGCTGATCAGCTCGGCCTCGGCCTTGCTCAGGCCACAGGACTGGGTCAGGTCATCGACGCTGGCGCCCATGCCCACCAGGCGAGCAGCCTGAGTGAACGACAGGCTGCTGGGGTCACGCTGTTCGATCTGGCTGAGCTTGTCCGGCAGCGGCGCCACTACTCGGCGCAGCTCATGCAGCTCTTCGCCCATGCGAATGCTGCCGGTCAGGTAGGCGTCGAGACGCTTGCTCAGCTCCCTGATCCGCGCATCGCGCACAGCGTCACGCTTGGCCTGCTCGGCCAGCAGGCGCTGCTGGTTGCGGTACAGGCCTTTGCAGACGATGCCCAATGCCACGCATAGCAGCGCCACGAAGGCCAGGGCCGCGGCAAGCATGGCGAACTCGGACATGGCTCAGATGCTCTCCAGCTCCGACCACTCTTCCTCGGACATCATCTTGTCCAGTTCGACCAGGATAAGCAGCTCGCCGTTCTTGTTGCACACGCCCTGGATGAACTTGGCCGACTCGTCGTTGCCGACGTTCGGTGCAGTCTCGATCTCGGACTGACGCAGGTAGACCACTTCGGCCACGCTATCGACCAGGATGCCGACCACTTGCTTGTCCGCTTCGATGATGACGATACGGGTGTTGTCGGTGACCGGCGCCGAACCCAGGCCGAAACGCTGGCGGGTATCGATCACGGTAACCACGTTGCCACGCAGGTTGATGATGCCCAGCACATAGCTCGGAGCACCCGGTACCGGGGCGATCTCGGTGTAACGCAGGACTTCCTGCACCTGCATCACGTTGATGCCGTAGGTCTCGTTGTCCAGGCGAAAGGTCACCCACTGCAGAATCGGATCTTCGGCACCTTGTGCAGAACTTTTCTTCATGTCCCTAGCCTCATCAAAAACCGCTCAGTGCGGTATGCGCGGGTCGACCCGCTTGTCATCAACTATAGAGCCCGTTGGCACAGGCTCACCAATTCTCAATGCAGTTTGCCGCCATTCAGGCGTTTCGCCCCGCCGCTGGCGATCAGCTCGGCCAGTGCCGCCACGTCGAGCAGCGCGCACATGTGCTCGATCACCGTGCCGGCCAACCAGGGACGCTGGGTACGCTGACTGCGCCACTTGACCTCGCTCGGGTCCAGGCGAATCGAACGGCTGACCTGATGCACCGACAGCCCCCACTCGTAACCCTGCACTGAAATCACGTACTGCAGGCCTTCGCGGAAGTCATCTCGGTAACGGTCCGGCATCACCCAGCGCGCAGTGTCCAGCACCTTCAGGTTACCGGCCTGGCTCGGCAGGATACCGAGGAACCAATCCGGCTGACCGAACAGCGGTGTCAGCTCCTGACCTTCCAGTGGGTAAATCGACCCCAAGCAGATCAATGGCACGGCCAGGGTCAACCCGGCAACGTCGAACAGCAGGCATTCGAACGGCTCCTCGGCCCACGCAGGGCGACCATCGGCCAGCAGCGCAGCCGGCTGCGGCGCCAGCTCGGCAGCGGGAGCAAGCGCCGGCGGCGCCTCGTCGATGAGCGGAGCCTGTGTCGGCGCGAGTAATTCAACCGGCGCGACGTCCACCTGTACCTGCGGTTCAACCACGCTAGCGAGCACAACCGGCTCGACCAGCCGCGCATCGCGCACCTGCTCCTCGAGCACTGCGGCCTCGAACTCGTCGAGGCTGACGGACATCTCCAGTTCGGCGGCGGCCTCCTGTAGCAGCCCGTCAAGGTAGGACTGCAGGGCCAACTGGGAACGCGTGGCGGTGGCGAGGTTACGACTCATGACTGGAACCCGGAATAAGATCTTGACAGCCTATCGGCCGCTGCATGCTCCGACTTGAGTGTCGCAGTTCAACACAGACGCTCATTTCAAGCCACCTGCGCCGCCGCCTGATGACTCAGAAGATGCTTGAGCAACGCACGATAGGCGATCACCCCACGGCTGCCCGCATCGAACTGCGAGGGCGTGCGCCCTGCCCGGCTGGCATCACGCAAGCGCGTATCGACCGGGATATAGGCCGGCCACAGGTGCTCGGGATAGGTATTGCGCAGCACCCGCAGCGTACTCATGGACGCCTGGGTACGACGGTCGAACAGTGTCGGCACGATGGTGTAGGGCAAGGCCTGCTTGCGCGAACGGTTGATCATCGCCAGCGTGGTGATCATGCGCTCCAGGCCTTTCACTGCGAGGAACTCGGTCTGCACCGGAATCACCAGTTGCTGGCTGGCTGCCAGGGCATTGACCATCAGTACGCCGAGCAGTGGCGGGCTGTCGATAACGGCATGATCGAAATCTTCCCACAGCTGCGCCAGGCTCTTGGCGATCACCAGACCCAGGCCACTCTGCCCCGGCGACTGGCGCTCGAGCGTGGCCAGCGCGGTACTCGACGGCAACAGGGAGATATTCTCGTGACTGGTGCTGTGCAGCAGTTGCTTGGGCAGGCCTTGCGGCACATTGCCCTGATGCAGGAACAGATCGAAGCAACTGTGCTCCAGCGCATCGGGGTCATGACCGAAATAACTGGTCATTGACCCATGTGGATCGAGATCGACCACGACCACACGCTTGCCGGCATCGGCCAACAGGCCTGCCAGGGCGATGGAGGTGGTGGTCTTGCCGACCCCACCCTTCTGATTGGCTACTGCCCAGACTTTCATTTTCTCTCATCCTCCCGGCAAGAGGCGCTCAGGCCGAGAATGGCTGTCGCACGCACGCAGCAGGCGACTGGGATTTGACGGCTCACGACTGTGGAACCCCCGACGTAGGCGCTGGTGCAGGTTGCGTGCCAGCCTCTGACTGCTGGGTCGCGGCACTGCCAGCGCCACGTCGCGTGTCGAGGTTGCGCGAAATCACCAGCACGACCCGGCGATTACGCCCCCTGCCCTCGGCAGTGGCATTGTCCGCCACCGGCTGGAACTCGCCGTAACCTACGGCAGCCAGACGTGAAGGGTCGACACCATCCATGGCCAGCATACGCACGATGCTCGCCGCGCGCGCCGAAGACAACTCCCAGTTGGTTGGGTATTGAGCGGTCTGGATCGGCAGGTTGTCGGTGAATCCCTCCACCTTAACCGGATTCTGATAAGGCGCCAGAATCTTGGCGACCTTCTCGATGATGTCGAACGCCTGATTGTTCGGAATGGCATCACCACTGGGAAACAACAGACTGGAGCTGAGCTCGATCTCGATCCACATCTCGTTGCCGCGCACGGTCAGCTGATCACTCTTGATCAGCTCGCCAAATACCTCGCGCACGCTGGAGGCGATGCTTTGCAGGGTCGAATCCGAACTGGGGTCGTCCATCGAGGTGTTATCAGGCTCACTGGTGCGCGGCCGTTCCTCACCGACCGGAATCGGCTTGATCGAGCGATCGGGCTGATTGAACACGCCCGTCAGCGACTCCGAGAGGATCTTGTACTTGCCTTCGTTGATCGAGGAAATCGAGTACATCACCACGAAAAAGGCGAATAGCAAGGTGATGAAGTCGGCATAGGAGACCAGCCAACGCTCGTGATTCTCGTGCTCTTCATGATGCCGCCTGCGTGCCATGCCATGCCTCCATCAGTCCATGAAGCCTTGCAGCTTCAGTTCGATGGAGCGCGGGTTCTCACCCTCGGCGATGGACAGGATGCCCTCCAGCAGCATCTCGCGGTAACGCGACTGGCGCAGCGCGATGGACTTGAGCTTGTTGCCCATCGGTAGCAGCAGCAGGTTGGCGAAACCGACGCCGTAGATGGTGGCAACGAACGCCACGGCAATGCCGCTGCCGAGCATGCTCGGATCAGCCAGGTTGCCCATCACGTGGATCAGGCCCATCACTGCACCGATAATACCGATGGTTGGTGCATAACCACCCATGCTCTCGAACACCTTGGCGGCCTGGATATCGCGCGCCTCCTGGGTATAGAGATCGACCTCCAGAATGCTGCGAATGGATTCCGGCTCGGCGCCGTCGACCAGCAACTGCAGACCTTTGCGCGCATAGGGGTCAGGTTCGGCATCGGCCACTGCTTCCAGGCCGAGCAGGCCTTCCTTGCGCGCCACCATGCTCCAACCGGTCACACGGTTGATACCGCCGACCAGATCGATACGCGGTGGGAAGAAGATCCAGCGCATGATGCTCATGGCACGCTTGAACACCTGCACCGGCGCCTGCAGAAAAGCCGCGCCCAGCGTGCCGCCGATGACGATCAGTGCCGCCGGGCCGTTGAGCAAGGCACCAGCGTGCCCGCCTTCGAGATAATTGCCGCCCAGAATGGCAACGAACGCCAGGATGACGCCAATCAGGCTCAGTACATCCATGCGCATGTTTCCGACTTAGCGTTCGTCACTGGCAGGCCTCGGTCAGGTGCCGGCCGATGTCATCCAGGCCGTAGACCGCATCTGCCAGATTGGCTTTGACCACGGCCATGGGCATGCCATAGATCACGCAACTGGCCTCGTCCTGCGCCCACACCTGGCTACCGCCCTGCTTGAGCAGGCGTGCCCCCTCACGGCCATCGGCGCCCATACCGGTGAGTACCACGGCCAGCACCTTGTCACCGTAGGACTTGGCGGCAGAGCCGAAAGTGATATCGACACAGGGTTTGTAATTGAGGCGTTCGTCACCTGGCAGGATTTTTATCGCGCCACGTGCATCGACCATCATCTGCTTGCCACCAGGCGCCAGCAGCGCCAGGCCTGGGCGCAGGATATCGCCATCCTCAGCTTCCTTGACCTGAATGCGGCAGAGCTTGTCCAGGCGCTCGGCGAAAGCCTTGGTGAAGGCCGCCGGCATGTGCTGGATCAGAACCAGCGGCGCCGGAAAATTGGCCGGAAGCTGGGTCAGCACGCGCTGCAGCGCCACCGGGCCACCGGTCGAGGTGCCGATGGCCACCAGCTTGTAGGCCTTGCGCTTGGGCGCTGATGACGTAGGAGCTGCGCCACCGGCCGCTGCTGCCGGACGCGCAGCAACAGCGGGAGCCGGTGCAGCAGGTCGCGTCGAGACAGCAGGACGACTGGTCGGCGCCGCGCTCGGACTAGCCGCAGTCGGCGCCGGAGCCACCGCGGCCGCACTGAAACGGCGGTTGCTGCGCGCGATGCTGTGCACCTTCTCGCACAGCATCTGCTTGACCTTTTCGGGGTTTCGCGAGATGTCTTCGAAGTTCTTCGGCAGGAAATCCACTGCCCCCGCATCCAGCGCATCGAGCGTGACGCGGGCGCCTTCATGAGTCAGCGAGGAGAACATCAGCACCGGCGTCGGACAGCGCTGCATGATGTTTCGAACCGCAGTGATGCCATCCATCATCGGCATCTCGTAATCCATGGTGATCACGTCGGGCTTGAGCGCCAACGCCTGATCGATGGCTTCCCGCCCATTGGTGGCCGTGCCCACGACCTGAATACTGGGGTCAGCAGACAGAATTTCCGACACGCGCCGACGGAAGAAACCGGAGTCGTCTACCACCAAGACCTTGACTACCATACACACTCCTAGACGGCGTGGACCTCGGGTCCACGCCGCGAAACATCAGAAACGTCGAGCGTAGCGCTTGAGCATGCTCGGTACGTCGAGAATCAACGCGATGCGTCCGTCACCCGTGATCGTGGCGCCGGACATCCCGGGCGTGCCTTGCAGCATCTTGCCCAGTGGCTTGATTACCACTTCTTCCTGGCCGACCAGTTGATCGACGACAAAGCCGATGCGCTGACTGCCAACGGTGAGAATCACCACATGGCCTTCGCGCTGACCTTCATGGTAGGCCTGTGGTACCAGCCAGCGCTTGAGATAGAACAGTGGCAGCGCCTTGTCGCGCACGATCACCACTTCCTGACCGTCGACCACGTTGGTGCGTGACAGATCGAGATGGAAGATCTCGTTGACGTTGACCAGCGGGAAGGCGAAGGCCTGATTTTCCAGCATCACCATCAGGGTCGGCATGATCGCCAGGGTCAGCGGCACCTTGATGATGATCTTCGAGCCCTGCCCCTTCTGCGAGAACACGTTGACCGTGCCATTGAGCTGGGAAATCTTGGTCTTCACCACGTCCATGCCGACACCACGGCCGGACACGTCGGAAATCTCGGTCTTGGTCGAGAAGCCCGGGGCGAAGATCAGGTTGTAGCACTCGAACTCGTTGAGGCGATCGGCCGCGTCCTTGTCCAGCAGGCCCTTCTCCACAGCCTTCGCTCGCAGCACGTCGGCGTCCATACCCTTGCCGTCATCGGTGATCGACAACAGGATGTGATCGCCTTCCTGCTCGGCGGACAGCACTACGCGCCCAGCACGAGCCTTGCCACTCTTCTCGCGTTCTTCCGGGGTTTCCACGCCGTGGTCGACAGCGTTGCGCACCAAGTGCACCAGCGGGTCGGCCAGCGCCTCGACCAGGTTCTTGTCGAGGTCGGTTTCCTCGCCCACCAGCTCAAGGTTGATTTCCTTCTTCAGGTTGCGTGCCAGATCGCGGACCAGACGCGGGAAGCGGCCAAAGACCTTCTTGATCGGCTGCATGCGGGTCTTCATCACCGAGGTCTGCAGATCCGCGGTGACCACGTCGAGGTTCGACACCGCCTTGGACATCGCCTCGTCGCCGCTGTTGAGCCCCAGGCGCACCAGACGGTTACGCACCAGCACCAGTTCGCCGACCATGTTCATGATCTCGTCGAGGCGCGCAGTGTCGACCCGTACAGTGGTTTCCGCTTCGCTCGCGGCCGGCGCCTTGTCGGCAGCCGGCGCAGGCGCGGCAGAAGCACGAGCGGCAGCAGGCTCAGCCTTGGCTGCTGCGGGCTTGGCAGGTGCGGTGGCCTTGGGCGCTGCTGCAGGTTTGGCCGCGGCGGCAGGCGCGGGCGCCGGCTCAGCGGGCGGCACGAACTTGCCCTTGCCGTGCAATTGATCGAGCAGCGACTCGAATTCGTCGTCGGTGATCTCATCACCCGCCGGAGCGAGTGCTGCAGCAACGGCTGCAACCGGAGCAGCAGCTTCGGCGGTGGCCGCGAACTGGCCTTTGCCATGCAGTTGATCGAGCAGCGCTTCGAATTCGTCGTCGGTGATCTCATCGCCTGCCGCTACGCCAGCAGGCGCAGAAGCGACTACCGCAGCGGCAGGCGTTTCGACCGTGCCGGCGAACTGCCCTTTGCCGTGCAACTGATCGAGCAGCGACTCGAACTCGTCATCGGTGATCTCATCGCTGGCACTGGTCTGCGCACTCGGGGCGGCAGCCTGCGCGTCACCCAGCGCATCGAGCAGTTGCTCGAATTCGCTGTCGGTGATGTCGCCCGCGGCAGCGGACGGCGTAGCTGGCTGAGACACCGACACGGGTTCCGGCTCGGCTTGCTGCACCGGCGTAGGAGCCGCTTCGGCGCCGCCCGGTTCGGCCAGCCGTGCCAATGCCGCCAGAAGTTCAGGCGACGCAGGCGTCGGCTCGCGGCGCTCACGCACCTCGCCGAACATGCCATTTACTGCATCAAGAGCCTCGAGCACCACATCCATCAGTTCCGAATCGACGCGACGCTCACCCTTGCGCAGGATGTCGAAGACGTTTTCGGCGATATGGCAGCACTCCACCAACTCGTTGAGCTGGAGGAAACCCGCTCCGCCCTTGACGGTATGAAAACCGCGAAAGATGGCGTTGAGCAGGTTCATGTCGTCCGGTCGGCTTTCCAGCTCGACTAACTGTTCGGACAACTGTTCGAGAATCTCGCCGGCCTCTACCAGGAAATCCTGGAGGATCTCTTCATCGGCGCCGAAGCTCATATTGTGTGCTCCTTAGAACCCTAGGCTGGACAGCAGGTCGTCGACATCGTCTTGGTTGGAGGCGACGTCATCACGCTTATCGGCATGAATCTGCGGACCTTCACCCCGCGATGGCTCTTTTGATTTTTCCTGTTCGGTACGCAGCGCTTCGTGGTCGTGCTGAATACCGGCAAAACGGTCGACCTGACTGGCCATGAGCATCAGCTTGAGCAGGTTGCTTTCCACTTCGGTCACCAACTGGGTGACACGCTTGATCACCTGACCGGTAAGGTCCTGATAGTCCTGAGCCAACAGAATGTCGTTGAGGTGGCCGGAGAGCTTGGCGCCATCTCGTTCACTGCGGGCAAGGAACAACTCGACACGCTTGGCCAGCTCGCGGAAGCCGTCGGCACCGATCTCACGGCGCATAAAGCGGCCCCACTCGGCACTGAGGCTCTGCGCTTCGTCACTGAGGTCGTTGACCAGCGGCGCGCTCTGCTCGACCAGATCCATGGTCCGGTTGGCGGCCTTCTCGGTCATGGTCACGACGTAGTTCAGGCGCTCGGTCGCATCGGCGATCTGCGACAGCTCCTGGGCATGCGGCATACGCGGATCGAGCTGAAAATTGACAATGGCGTTGTGCAGTTCACGGGTCAGTTTGCCGACCTCGTGATACAGCCCGCGATCGCGGACCTTGTTCAGCTCGTTGATCAGTTGCACCGCGGCGCCGAAATTACCTTGCTCAAGGCTATCGACCAGATCGCGGGCATTGTTTTTCAGGGTCGACTCGAGGTCACCCAGCGTGGAGTCATCATGTTCCATAGCACCCTCGCGGCTGACATCAGCCGTTGACCCGCTCGAAGATCTTCTCGATCTTTTCCTTCAACACCTGAGCGGTGAAGGGTTTGACCACGTAGCCATTCACACCGGCCTGGGCCGCCTCGATGATCTGATCGCGCTTGGCTTCAGCGGTCACCATCAGCACCGGCAGGTGCTTGAGGCGCTCGTCGGCACGTACGGCGCGCAGCAGGTCGATGCCAGTCATGCCGGGCATGTTCCAGTCGGTCACCAGAAAGTCGAAGCTGCCGCTTTGCAGCATCGGCAGCGCCGAGGTGCCGTCATCGGCTTCCGCGGTGTTGGTGAAACCCAAGTCCCGCAAGAGGTTCTTGATGATCCGTCGCATCGTCGAGAAATCGTCAACGATGAGGATTTTCATGTTCTTGTCCAAGTCGACCTCCGTACAGTCCCAAACGTATTGCGCTTGCAACTACGTCCTTTAATCGTGAAACCGTTTTGCGCCTGCGAGTACGCCGCGTTCAGCCAGCGCGCCATTCACTCAGCCGCGAGCGCAAACGCGCCGCGCACTGGCTGTGCAACTGGCTCACGCGTGACTCGCTAACCCCCAGCACTTCACCGATTTCCTTCAAGTTCAGTTCTTCATCGTAATACAGCGCCAGCACCAGACGTTCGCGCTCCGGCAAACCGGCGATGGCGTCGGCCAAGGCCGCCTGGAAGCGTTCGTCTTCGAGGTCCCGCGAAGGTTCGAGGTGAGTGTGTCCGGCGTCTTCGTGCAACCCACCATGCTCACCGTCCTGCAACAGGTCGTCGAAACTGAACAGGCGGCTGCCCAAAGTGTCGCCAAGAATGCCGTAGTAATCCTCCAGACTCAATTGGAGTTCGGCCGCAACCTCGTGATCTTTAGCGTCCCGCCCGGTTCTTGCCTCAACGACACGAATGGCATCGCTGACCATACGGCTGTTGCGGTGCACCGAACGCGGCGCCCAATCACCCTTGCGCACCTCGTCGAGCATGGAGCCGCGAATACGGATACCGGCGAAGGTCTCGAAACTGGCACCCTTGCTGGAGTCGTATTTGCGTGAGGCTTCGAGCAGGCCGATCATGCCGGCCTGGATAAGATCATCGACCTGCACGCTGGCCGGCAGACGAGCCAGCAGGTGGTAGGCGATGCGCTTGACCAGCGGCGCATAGCGCTCGATCAGCTGGTGCTGGGAGTCCTGCGCCTGAGCCTTGTTGTACATACGAAGTCCAGAGGCTGCTGTCATATGGCCGAGTCTGCGGTCGGTTGTTGCACCAGACGCTCGACGAAAAACTCCAGATGACCACGGGGATTGGCCGGCAACGGCCAGGTGTCGACCTTCTGAGCTATCGCCTTGAACGCCAGGGCGCACTTGGATCGAGGGAAGGCTTCATAGACGGCGCGCTGTTTCTGCACGGCCTTGCGCACGCACTCATCGTAGGGCACGGCACCGACATACTGCAGGGCGACATCGAGGAAACGATCCGTCACCTTGGTCAGCTTAGCAAAGAGATTGCGCCCTTCCTGCGGGCTGTGGGCCATATTGGCCAGTACGCGGAAGCGGCTGATGCCATGGTCGCGATTGAGCAGTTTGATCAGCGCGTAGGCGTCGGTGATCGAGGTCGGCTCGTCGCAGACCACCACAAGGATCTCCTGCGCAGCACGCACGAAGCTGACCACCGCATCGCCAATACCGGCCGCGGTGTCGATCACCAGCACGTCAAGATTTTCGCTGATGTCACTGAACGCCTGGATCAACCCGGCGTGCTGCATCGGCGTGAGGCTGACCATGCTCTGCGTACCGGATGCGGCCGGCACGATGCGCACGCCGCCCGGCCCCTGCAGCAGGACGTCACGCAGATCGCATTCACCCGCGATGACATCGGCCAGGGTGCGCTTGGGCGTCAGGCCCAACAGAACGTCGACGTTGGCCAAGCCAAGGTCGGCGTCCATCAGCATCACCCGACGGCCGAGATCGGCCAGGGCCATGGACAGATTGACCGACACATTGGTCTTGCCGACGCCACCCTTGCCGCCAGTCACCGCAATCACCTGTACGGGATGCATACCCATGTTCTTTCTACACCTTGTCTAACTTCGACTTGGCCCTACAGGTCGTTGAAAGCACCTGTTGAGGCCGTTCACTCCCGCACCACATGGCGAGAGGGTGCAACATTCTCGCTGCTTCAACCGGCTCGCTTGGCCGGATTGTGATAGAGGCCGGCGAACATCTGCGCCATGGCGTCCTCACTCGGCTCCTCGGCAGCCTGCAGCCCCACGGCACGGCTGACCAGCTGATGGCTACGCGGCACGTGCAGATCATCCGGAATCCGCGGCCCGTCCGTCACATAGGCTACCGGCAGTTGCTGGCCTATAGCCAGACCTAAAACCTCACCCAGACTCGCGGCTTCGTCCAGTTTCGTCAGTATGCAGCCAGAAAGGCCACAACGCTTGTAACTATGGTAGGCCGCCTTGAGCACTTGGCTCTGACTTGTTGCGGCCAGTACCAGATAATTCTTGGCCTTGATGCGTGCCGAGGCCAGGCTCTCCAACTGCAGACGCAGCGCCGGATCGTTGCCTGGCAGGCCAGCGGTATCGACCAGCACCACGCGTTTCTTGGCCAGCGGCGCCAGAGTCTGCAGCAGAGACTGACCGGGGTCGATCTGAGTCACCGACACACCGAGGATGCGCCCCAGGGTCTTGAGCTGTTCCTGCGCGCCAATACGGAAGCTGTCCATGCTCACCAGAGCGACCTGTTGCGAGCCGTACTTAAGCACATAACGCGCAGCCAGCTTGGCCAGGGTAGTGGTCTTGCCCATGCCGGCCGGGCCAACCAGCGCGATCACACCACCCTCTTCCAGCGGCTCGACCTTGGGCGTAGTGATCGCGTGAGCCAGATGCGCCAGCAACATACGCCAGGCCTGACGCGGCTCGGCCACACCGGCCACCTTGCTCAGCAGCGCCTGCGATAGCTCGGCAGACAGCCCCATGCGCTGCAGGCGGCGCCACAGATTGGCCTGCTGCGGGCGACGGTTCTGCAGTTGCCCCCAGGCGATGGAACCCAGTTGTACTTCGATCAGCTCACGCAAGCCGTGCAGCTCGAAGCGCATGGCTTCCAGTGCGCGCGGGTCGACCGTAGGCGTAGCAGGTACAGGGGCCTCGACCGGGCGCTGCGGCTTGACCAGGGTCGCTGGTAGCTCGGGTGCCAGCAGCGATTCATTGGCGAACAATTGACGGTCCTTGCCGGCATCCTGCTCGGCACGCGTGGTCAGCTCCGCCTGGGCGCTGGCGATGCGCGCCTGGGTCTTGCGCAGCTCGGCTTCCAGCGCCGGGTTAGGGCGCACCGGCGCCGGCGCCTGATAATCCAGCGCAGCGGTCAGCTCGACACCACCGGCAACCCGGCGATTGCCGATGATCGAGGCATCGGCGCCCAATTCATCACGCACCAGTTTCATGGCGGTCCGCATATCGGCGGCGAAGAAGCGTTTGACCTGCATGACCCTTTACCTCAGTTCTGGCCAACCGTAGCGACTATGGTGACCTGCTTGTTGTCCGGAATTTCCTGGTAGGCCAACACGTGCATGCTGGGTACCGCCAGCCGCGCGAAGCGCGACAACATCGCCCGGACCGGTCCGGCCACCAGCAGAATCACCGGCTTGCCGAGCATTTCCTGGCGCTGCGCCGCTTCCACCAGGGAACGCTGCAGCTTCTCGGCCATGCCCGGTTCGAGGAGGATGCCATCCTCGCTGCCCTGACCGGCCTTCTGCAGACTGTTGAGCAAGATCTGTTCCAACCTTGGCTCGAGGGTTATCACAGGCAGCTCCGGCTCTAGTCCCACGATGCTTTGCACGATGGCGCGGGCCAGCGACACGCGTACCGCAGCGACCATCGCGGCGGGATCTTGACTCTTTGGCGCGACGTTGGCGATGGCCTCGGCGATGGTGCGGATGTCGCGCACCGGCACCTGCTCCTGCAGCAGCGCCTGCAGCACCTTGAGCAGGGTCGACAGCGATACCAGACCCGGCACCAACTCTTCGGCCAGCTTCGGCGAGCTCTTGGCCAGCAACTGCATCAACTGCTGCACTTCCTCGTGCCCCAGCAGCTCGTGGGCATGCTTGTGCAGGATCTGATTGAGGTGAGTGGCGACCACGGTACTGGCATCGACCACGGTATAGCCCAGTGACTGCGCCTGATCGCGCTGAGTGGGGTCGATCCACACGGCCTCCAGACCGAACGCCGGATCCTTGGCGGCAATGCCATTGAGCGGGCCGAACACCTGACCGGGGTTGATCGCCAGTTCGCGATCCGGATACACCTCGGCCTCGGCCACGCTGACGCCCATGAGCGTCAAGCGGTAGGCGTTGGGCGCCAAATCGAGGTTGTCGCGAATATGCACCGAGGGCATGAGAAAGCCCATTTCCTGCGACAGCTTCTTGCGCACACCCTTGATCCGCGCCAGCAGCTGCCCCCCCTGGTTGCGATCGACCAGCGGAATCAGCCGGTAGCCAACCTCCAGGCCGACCATGTCCACCGGGGTGACGTCGTCCCAGCCCAGTTCCTTGACCTCCTGGGCCTTCTGCGCCGGCAGCAGCTCCTGTTGGCGCTGCACTTCCTGCTGCTCGGCTTCCTGCGCCCTGCGCTTCTTGTTGGCGATCCAGTAGGCGCCACCGGCCGCGACCAGACCCAGACCAATGAAGGACACGTGCGGCATGCCAGGCACCAGGCCCATGATGATGAGGATGATCGCCGCCACGGCCAGGGCACGCGGCGAAGCGAACATCTGCCGGTTGACCTGCTGTCCCATGTCTTCGGAACTGGATACGCGAGTCACCATGATCGCAGCTGCGGTCGACAGCAGCAGCGAAGGAATCTGCGCTACCAGGCCGTCACCGATGACCAGCAGTGCATAGATCTTGCTCGCGTCGGCAAAGCTCAGGCCGTGCTGCAGCATGCCGATGGCCATACCGCCGATAAGAGTGACGAACATGATCAGCAGACCGGCGATGGCGTCGCCGCGAACGAACTTGCTGGCACCGTCCATGGAACCGTAGAAATCAGCTTCCTGAGCGACCTCGGAGCGTCGCACCTTGGCTTCGGCCTGATCGATCAAGCCAGAGTTGAGGTCGGCGTCGATGGCCATCTGTTTACCGGGCATGGCGTCGAGGGTGAAGCGTGCGCTCACCTCGGAAATACGCCCGGCACCTTTGGTGACCACCACGAAGTTGATGATCACCAGGATGGCGAACACCACCACGCCGACGACGTAGTTACCGCCGATAACCACCTCACCGAAGGCCTGGATCACCTTACCCGCAGCATGCGGCCCCTCCTGGCCGTGCAACAGCACGACACGTGTGGAGGCTACGTTGAGCGCCAGCCGCAGCAAGGTGGCGACCAGCAGGATGGTGGGGAATACGGCAAAGTCCAGCGGCCGGAGCGCGTAGACGGCAACCAGCAGCACGACGATGGACAGGGCGATGTTGAAGGTGAACAGGGTGTCGAGCAGCAGCGGCGGCACCGGCAGCGTGACCATCCCCAGCAGCGCCAACAACAGCAGCGGGATACCCAGGCTGCCCTGGCGCAACCCGGCAAGGTTGCCACGAGCGTCGCCGATGATTTGCGAGCGGTTGATGTTGAATGCCACGTGACTACCCCAGCCAATTCAATCTTTTGACGCTGACATGCGCCTTACAGGGGTTATGGCAAGAAGCGTTCCAGAAAAGCGGCGGCAGGCTACAAGACTTGAACGACCAGCAAAAATGCCAGGCTCCGTGGCCTGAATTGCATCCGCCTGGGCTATTGGTCGCGACGCAGATCGGACGGGATGGGTAGATCAGGCAGCGGGCCTGGCCGCTTGCCCTTGCCAGCGCGGAACTGCCGCAACTGGTAGACGTAGGCCAGAACCTGCGCCACAGCAAGATAGAGACCGGCCGGAATTTCCTCATCGAGTTCCGTGGAGTAGTACACCGCACGAGCCAGTGCCGGTGACTCCAGCACCATGACCTGATGCTCCTGCGCGATCTCGCGGATCTTCAGCGCCATGAAATCGCCACCTTTGGCCAGCAGCACCGGCGCACTACCACTCACCGGATCGTACTTGAGCGCCACTGCGAAGTGTGTCGGGTTGGTGATGATCACGTCAGCCTGAGGCACAGCCTGCATCATGCGACGCTGGGCAATCTCGTATTGCATCTGGCGAATACGCCCTTTGACCTCGGGCTTGCCCTCGCTGTCCTTGTGCTCGTCACGCACTTCCTGCTTGGTCATCTTGAGCTTGCTCTTGTGGCTCCACATCTGGAACGGCACATCCACTATCGCAATCAGAATCAGCCCACAAGACAGCCACAATGCACTCCATCCCACCACGTGCAGGCTATGCGCAATGGCACTTTCAACCGGCTCATTGGCAATCGCGAGCAGGTCGTCCTGATCGATGGACAACACCAACAGAGCCACGGCGAGAATGACCAGGAACTTGGCCAGTGCCTTGACCAGCTCCACCAATGCCTGCACCGAGAACATCCGCTTGAGCCCGGACAGCGGATTCATGCGACTGCCCTTGGGCTGCAGGGCCTCAAGGGAGAACAACCAGCCACCAATAGAGATAGGGCCGACAATACAAGCAATCAGCAGGGCGATGAGGAAAGGCAGCATCGCCTGCAACGCGTGCTTGCCAGCGGCAAGCAGGTGCAGCGCCATGCTGCCCTCGTTCATCAACAGCTCACGCGGCATGCTGAAACTGCTGCGCATCAGATCAAGCAGGGCACTGCCCATTTGCGCGCCGAAGACCATCAGGGCGATGGTGCCGGTCAAGGTCACCGCCAGGGTATTGAGCTCCTTGGAACGAGCGATCTGGCCTTTTCTCCGCGACTGTTGAAGTCGCTTACCAGTGGGTTCCTCGCTCTTGTCGGCGCCGCTCTCGCTCTCAGCCATGGCTACCTCGTCCGGGCGAATTCGCCCAGTTGCTGTAAGGCTTCACTGGCCAACCCCTGAAACAGGTTGCCGAAATCGGATATCCCCACCCAGAAGATCACCAGACCAAAGAACAGCGTCAGCGGGAAGCCGATGGAAAAGATATTGAGCTGCGGCGCAGCACGGGTCATCACGCCAAAAGCCAGGTTGATCACCAAAAGAGCGGTAACCATTGGCAAGGTCAGCAACAAACCTGCGCCGATCACCCAGCTCAACTTGCCCGCGAGCTCCCAGTAGTGCCCGACCATCAGTCCCTGCCCTGACGGCAAGGTGACGAAACTCTCGGCAAGAATTTCCAGCGCCACCAGATGGCCGTTGATCGCCAGAAACAGCAAGGTCACCAGCATCAGCATGAACTGGCCGAGCACCGGTACGGAGACGCCATTGGTTGGGTCGACCATGGAGGCGAAACCCAGCCCCGCCTGCATGGCGATGATCTGCCCTGCCACAGCGAACAAATGGAAGAACAACTGCAGAATGAAGCCGAACATGGCGCCGATCAGCACCTGTTCGAGGATCAGCAGCAAACTGCGCAGGTTCAGTGCGTCCACCTGTGGCATTGGCGGTAGCGTCGGCACCAGCACCACACTGATGGCCAGCGCCAGATACAGTCGCACACGCGTTGGTACCAATTGGGTGCCGATGATCGGCATCACCATCAGCATCGCGGCGATACGAAACAACGGCAGCAGGAACTGGCCGACCCAGCCGCTGATCTGCTCGTTGCTCAATTCCAGCATCGCGCGCAGCCCCTCAACCTATGAGGTACGGAATGTTCTGGATCAGCGTCTGGGTGTACTCCATCAACTGACTCACCAGCCAGGGACCGGCCCAGATCAGCGTGAGCAACATCACCATCAGGCGCGGCAGAAAGCTCAAGGTTTGTTCGTTGATCTGCGTGGCAGCCTGGAACACAGCGACCACCAGGCCCACCAGCAAACTCGGCACCACCGCCAGGCCGACGATCAGTACGATCAGCCACAGCGCTTCGCGAAACAGGTCAACCGCAACTTCGGGAGTCATATCCGGCCCTCGCTATAACGTGCCGAAACTGGCGGCCAGGGTGCCCATGATCAATGCCCAGCCATCAATCAGCACGAACAGCATGATCTTGAACGGCAAGGAGATGATCAGTGGCGAGAGCATCATCATGCCCATTGCCATGAGGATACTGGCGACCACCATGTCGATGATCAGGAACGGGATGAAGATCATGAAGCCGATCTGGAAGGCGGTCTTCAGCTCGGAAGTGACGAAAGCCGGCACCAGAATGGTCAGCGGTACGTCTTCGACGCCAGCCAGGTCGGTACGTTTGGACAGACGCACGAACAACGCCAGATCACTCTCACGGGTCTGCGCCAGCATGAAGTCGCGAATCGGCACCTCTGCACGACTCAGCGCCTCCTGCGCGACGATCTCCTCGTTGAGGTACGGCTGCAAGGCATCGGTATTAATCCGGTCGAAGATCGGCGCCATGATGAACATGGTCAGAAACAGCGCCAGGCCGACCAGAATCTGGTTCGACGGCGTCTGCTGCAGGCCCAGCGCCTGACGCAAAATCGAAAAGACGATGATGATCCGGGTAAAGCTGGTCATCAACATGACGAACGCCGGAATAAAGCCCAGCGCAGTCATGATCAGCAGAATCTGCAGGCTGACCGAATACTCCTGCTGGCCCTCGGCATCAGTGGACAGAGTGATGGCCGGAATCGACAGCGGGCTGCTGCCCTGCTGAATCAGCGAGCTGCCTGCCGGCGGATCCTCGGCAAAAGCCAGCGAGGCGGCCAGACTTAGCACCAGCACCAGCAACAAACGCAGCATCAGGATTTGTCCTTCTGATCCTTGCCCAGCAACTCCATCAGGCGCTGGGCGAATTCCGGAGTGGCCGGTTCGGCATCGACCAGGTGCACCGGTTCCTTGAGTACATGCAGTGGCGTGATGCGCCCAGCCGACAGCCCAAGCAGAATCTGCTCGTTGCCTACCTGTACCAGCACCAGGCGATCACGCGGACCCAGCGCCTGGCTCGACAACAGCTTGATCACCTGCCCGCCCCTCGGCTTCAGTTGCTGCACACGGCGCAGCAGCCAGGCCAGCAGGAAGATCAGACCGATTACCAGCAGCAGACCGAGCAGCAACTGACCAAGCTGACTGGCGATATCGCCACCCGCCATCGGTGTCGCCACCTTGCCGGCAGGTTCGTCCGCCAATGTCACGCCCGGCAGCGCCAACAGCAATGCAAGAAATCGCACCATGATCAGCGCAGCTTCTTGATACGTTCGCTGGGGCTAATCACGTCGGTCAGGCGAATGCCAAACTTCTCGTTGACCACCACCACTTCGCCATGGGCGATCAACGTGCCGTTGACCAGCACGTCGAGCGGCTCACCGGCCAGACGATCCAGTTCGATCACCGAGCCCTGATTGAGCTGCAGCAGGTTGCGGATAGTGATATCGGTGTTGCCCACTTCCATGGAGATGGACACTGGAATATCCAGAATCACGTCCAGATTGGGCCCATCCAGAGTGACCGGCAGATTGCTGGGAGACGGCGCGCTGCCGAACTCTTCCATCGGTGCACGCGGCGCTGCAGGTTGTGCCGCCTGAGCGGAACCGGCCAGCATGGCATCGATGTCGTCCTGATCTGCATCACCTGCCTCGGCCAGCGCCGCGGCCCATTCATCGGCCAGTGCCTGCTCCTCGGGGGAGGTGTTCTCTTCGTCTGCCATCGTCGTTCCTCGCCTGGCTTCTGCTATTCGTTCGCTTCGGGCCTAGCGGCCCTATGGAGTTGCCAGCGCCTCAGCGTTGGCGTTCGATTGGTTCCAGTACCTGCAGGGCCAGATTGCCCTTGTGCGCACCGAGTTTGACCTTGAAGGTCGGCACGCCGTTGGCGCGCATGACCACGTTGTCCGGCAATTCCACGGGGATCACATCACCCGGCTGCATATGCAGGATGTCGCGCAGCTTCAGTTGGCGACGGGCCACGGTGGCGGCCAGCGGCACGCTGACGTCGAGGATGTCCTCGCGCAGGGCCTTGATCCAGCGTTCGTCCTGGTCGTCGACATCGGACTGAAAGCCAGCATCGAGCATCTCGCGGATCGGCTCGATCATCGAATACGGCATGGTGATGTGCAGGTCGCCGCCGCCGCCGTCCAGTTCGATATGGAAGGTGGACACGACCACCACCTCGCTCGGGCTGACGATATTGGCCAGCGCCGGGTTGACCTCGGAGTTGACGTATTCGAAGTTGATGTCCATCACCGCGTGCCAGGCTTCGCGCAGGTCAACGAAGGCCTGGTCGAGCACCATGCGCACCACGCGCAGTTCGGTGGGAGTGAATTCACGGCCTTCGATCTTGGCATGGCGCCCATCGCCACCGAAGAAGTTGTCCACCAGCTTGAACACCAGCTTGGCGTCGAGGATGAACAGACCGGTGCCGCGCAGCGGCTTCATCTTCACCAGGTTGAGACTGGTCGGCACGTACAGCGAATGCACGTATTCGCCGAATTTCATCACCTGCACGCCACCGACGGCAACGTCAGCCGAGCGGCGCAACAGGTTGAACATACTGATACGGGTGTAGCGGGCGAAGCGCTCGTTGATCATCTCCAGCGTCGGCATGCGCCCACGGACGATACGATCCTGACTGGTCAGGTCATATTGCTTGACGCTCCCGGGCTCCGCGGCGTCCTCGGTCTCGACCAGGCCGTCATCGACGCCATGCAACAGCGCATCGATCTCGTCCTGGGAAAGCAGGTCTTGCACGGCCATCTTCGGCTCCCGCTACTGCAACACGAAATTGGTGAACAGCACCTGCTCGACCACAGTGCTGCCGGTTTCTTTCTGCGCCAGCTCCTGCACGCTGGCCAGCGCCTGCTGCAGGAGCATCTCCTTGCCCAGCGGCGTTTGCAGCGCGGCAAAATCCTGACCGGACAGCAGCATCACCAGACGGTTGCGCAATACCGGCATATGCACCTTGAGCTTTTCCATGCCGGCGGTATCGCGGCTCATCAAGGCCATGCTGACCTGCAGGTAGCGGGTACGATTCTGGTGATTGAAATTGACCACGAAGGCCGGCATCAGATCCTGGTAGATGGCCGGCTGGCGCACAGGCGCCGCCGCTGCCGCGGCCTCTGCCGACTTGGCCTCCTCGCTCTTGTAGCCCTTGCTGAGAATGAACCAGGTACTGCCCACGGAAAGGCCAACGGCCAGCAGCAGGCCCACCACGATCAGAATGATGAGTTTGAGCTTGCTCTTGCCGGTGGGTTGTCCGTCGGCAGTCGGTGCCGCTTCTTTCTTAGCCATGCCAATAATCCGTCAGTACCTACGTTCTTTCCGCATTCAAAGGGTTAAGAGCAAGTGTTATGCCAGCATATGAGCAGGCTTGTCTAACTCCGGGCTGCGGTTTTAACCGCTCCAGCTGCCTGCTGTCACCCAAAATACATTCGCCCGAGCACCTTTCGGCAACCCGGGCGAATGCAAGTCTAGCGGAGGAACACCAATAGTCGGCCATTGCCCAGTGTCAATACAGGCTTAACCACCACTCATGCGTAGTAGTCGACCAGCCCACGGCCAGCGGTCAAGCGCTCGCTGCGCACGTCCTGATGGACACCAGGCTGCAACTCGTCACTGGCCAGCAGATCATCCCGCGAGCCGGAACCACCGCGCCCGCCCTCGCCCTGCCCCTGCCAGCCACGGTTAAGCGACTGATCGGAGACGTTAGCATCCGCCAGGTTCATGCCTTGCTGCGCGAACAGCTCACGCAGACGATGCATCTGCCCCTCCAGCGCTTCACGCACCCCGGCATTGGGGCTGGCGAAGGTCACCTGCGCCTGATCCTGGGACAGGTTCACGCGCACTTCGAGACGCCCAAGATCTGCAGGGTCCAGCTGAATTTCGGCCGACTTGAGGTTCTGGCTGGAAAGCCACATGACACGATCCACCACCGCCTCACTCCAGCCGCCCTGTTGCATGGCGACCGGCTGACCGGGTACCAGTGGCAGGCGTTGCGCGGCGCCAGCCTGATGATTGAGCGCCTGCGCCAGCGCATTGAGCTTGCTGACGAACTGATCGGGGCGAGTGGGCTGAACGCTGTCCTTGAGACTCTCCAGGGCGTCCCTGGGCAGACTCTCAAGTGGCAGGTCCAGGGTCGGTTCTTCAGTGCTCTCGCCTGACTCCTCGCCTTTGCCCATGGCTGCCATGGCCGCGGCGAAGTCCGTGCTGGTCGCCACACGCGCGCTCTTGATCGCGGCATCCTGCGGGGCCTGGGCCTTGATTGCTTCTTCGGCCGGCTGCTTGAGCAGCGCCAACGGGTCGAGCGCCTCCTCCAGTACCGGCTCGGTATTCTCAGCGGCATCGCTGCTGGCACCGGTAATCACCAGCGCCGGCAGCGCCGACGACTCCTCGGTTAGCGGTGCATCGTCTACCTGAGCCTGGATACCGCCCAGCGCCATTGCCAGCAACGGATCGAGCTCTTCTGCAGCGTTCTCCTGCGTCGGCAAGGAATTGCCGGGGGCGGCAACCGCAGGCTGCTCGGCGGCAGTTGAAGCGGCATCGGGCTCCCCTGCTGATGGCGCAGACTTCTGTTCCTGGCTGGTTTTGTCGGTACTGCCAGCGCGCTCGCCAGGCTTGGCCTGACGCTCCTTGGCATATACCTCGGCAAAGCTGGAAGCACCGTTCTTGCTGGGTTCCAGCGCTTTGGCCGGCTGCTTCGCTTTGCTCTTCACCTCAGGCGTAGCCTGCAGGCGTAGGTCGGGCAACGCGGACATGGACGCTCTCCGTCTGATGGGTCGTGACAGGACCAGAGCAAAGGGCGGGCCAACTCGTGAAACGGCGTCAGACGCGATAGCGCTGACGCTCGGATTTGAACAGGATGCGCACGATGGCGAACTCACGCTCGACCTGCTCGATCAGCGCCGGGGCCAGGTCCAGTGCCTCGCGCCGACCGGCGTCCTCAAGTTCCTTGCACAAGCTGGCCAACAGTACCGCACCCATGTTGCTGCAACTGCCCTTGAAGCTGTGCGCAGCCAGTCGCAGCCCCTGCGCATCATCCTCGGCCTGCGCCTGATGCAGCAGGCGCAAACGCTCTTCGGAATCGGCAACGAAGGTATCGAGCAAAATCGGGTACTCGTCTTCCATGACGTCCTGCAACGCCGCCAGGACGGCATCGTCGAGATGGATATCGGACACCGGGTCACTCCCTGAACATCAAGGCCCGGATTATGCCTCAGCGGACCAACAAAACTCCACGCTGACGCCTCGTCCGTCGGGGCCGCAACCAAAACCGTCGCTCAGCTCACGGACCAGCGCCAGACCGCGCCCGCAAAGCGCGTCATCTCGCATTGTCACGACATTGTCTGGATCGAAACCTGGCCCGCTGTCCTCTATCCCGACGATAAGGCGGCCGCCATTTCCCTCAGGGAGCATCTGCAGGTAAAAGCGCACATAGCCATCCTGCAAGGACGCCAGACGCAGACGTCGCTCCCGATAATACTCGGCAAAGCCGCTGGCATCCTGTTTGAGCGAGGAGTCCAGCCCCATTACCCCATGCTCCAGGGCATTCGAATAGAGCTCGGCGAGCACGGTATACAGCTCGCCACCACGCGGCCGCAACGCCCGCACGTCCAGCAGCAGCTGCAGCAAAAATGGCAGAGGGTTGAAGTGACGCAGGCTCAGCGCTCGAAACTCGAAACTGGCCGACCAGTCCATCACGCTGCCCTGACCGCTGTCGGCAAAGGCCAATGGGCGAGGATGCTCGTCGTCTTCGGCCAAGCCGACCTGAACCATGCTGACGTCATCCTGTTGCTCGCCACGGAACGCCGCCAGCGCCAGCTGGATTTCCTCGAACAATGCCTGCGGTTGACGATTGGCGTCCAGAAGCTCGAGCAGGCGCGCCTCGCCGAATAGCTGCCCTTGCTGGTCACTGGCCTCGAGCACGCCATCACTGAGCAGAAAAATACGATCTCCCGGCGCCAGCGGATAGACCTCACAGCGATCACTGAACGCCGCTGGTTCAAGGATTCCCAGGGGCAGATGGCGTGACACCAATGACTGACGCGGGCGACCATCGCCATGTAGCAGGTAGCCATCTGGCAACCCACCACTCCACACCTCGAGCAAGCCTCGCTTGCTGCTGATATTGAGCACGGTGGCGCAGCAGAAAACACCCACCGGAAGGATGCGCTTGAGCTTGGCATTGATCTCGCGAAGGATCTCGGCAAGGGCATGACCTTTGGCCGTCATGCCGTAGAACACCTCGGCCAGCGGCATCGCGCCAATAGCCGCCGGCAAACCATGACCGGTGAAATCGCCCAGCATCACGTGCATGCCGCCAGACGGTTTGTACGCCGCCAGCAGCAAATCACCGTTGAACAGCGCGTAAGGCGACTGCATGTAACGGATGTTCGACGCATCCAGACAGCCGGAATGCGCCACCTTGTCGAATACTGCCTTGGCCACACGTTGCTCGTGCAGCAGATGCTCGTTGTGCTGGGCGATCAGGTCGCGCTGTTGCAATACCGTGTCGTGCAGACGGCGCAGACGATCCATCGCCCCGATCTTGGCCTCGAGTATCACCTGGTTGTAGGGCTTGGCGAGAAAGTCGTCGCCGCCGGCCTCAAGACAACGCACCAGCGCTTCGCCCTCGGTCAACGACGTGAGGAAGATGATCGGCACCAGCGCCTCGCCGGCCTGATCCTTGATCCGCCGCGCCGCCTCGAAGCCATCCATCACCGGCATCAGCGCATCCATCAGCACCAGGTGCGGACGCTCCTGCTCGAACAGGGCGACCGCCTCCAGGCCATTGCTGGCGGTCAATACGCGGTGGCCCTGACGACTGACGATGGTGGACAACAGCATGCGGTCGGCCGCGTTGTCCTCGGCGATCAGAATGGCAAGTCGCTCAGACATGCTCAGCTGATCTTGAACAACTGCTCGAAGTTGGAGATGGCGAGGATCTTGCGCACGTCACTGCTGCAGTTGAGCAGGCTGATCTGCGCCGAATCGCCGCCAGCATGGTCACGCAACAGCAGCAGCATGCCCAGTGCCGAACTGTCCAGATAACTGGTGTCGCGCAGGTCGACCTGATAACGCTTGGGCGTCAGGTTGACGCGCTCGTAGGCGTCACGAAATTCCTGGTGGGAGGCGAAGTCGAAGCGTCCTCGAATCACAATGGTCAGCTCTTGCCCGTCGGCCGAGGGCTGCGAGGTAATGGCCATGTCTACTCCTTTGTCGAGACTTTGCCAGATAGGGCAATTCACGTTTGAAGGTGTAGCACCTGGTCGGCGACGAAACAACCTCTATTCAGGGTTCACCACGGTCGATCAGGCGTTGCGCCAGCTCGTCGAGCAGTTTCTGTTCGCGCTTGTCCTCGGCCAATCGGGCTTCGTCAATGTAGCGCTGGACCAGTTTGCGCAGCCCCTCGAGACGCGCATAGCGTTGCTGCCAAACGGCCCGTACTTTTTCCAGATTGGCGCGATGCCACTCCAGGCTTTGCTGCTGTTGGCCGACCGCCGTCTCCAGCTGCGACAGAAAGCGCTGGTAGTTCATCAGCCACTGGCCGGAAACGCCCTTGCTGCCCTCGCTGATCCACTGCTGCTGGTAGTCGCCACGGAAACGCTCCAGCTCACCCAGCTTGGCTTCGGCCTGGCCGACCAGTCCCTGGCAATGCCCGAGCTGGCGCGCGGCCTCGCGCTCGGCCTTTTCTGCCATCTCGACGACCGGCTGCAGACGCTTTGCGCGACTGAGACTCATCGATGCACGACCTCAGCGATGACGAAAAATACCCTGATCAACGCCATCATTGCCCCAGCACGGCAGCCAACTGCTCGCGGCTCTGCGGCATGCCCACACTTTCATCCAATCCCTGACGCAGGTACTGAGCCATGACCGGCTGGCGGGCGATGGCCTGATCGGTATCCGCGTCGCCGCCCGGAACATAGGCACCGACACTGATCAGATCGCGACTCTGTTGATAGCGCGACCACAACTGTTTGAATCGCTGCGCCTGCTTGAGCTGCTCGGGCGGCACCACTTGCGGCATGACCCGACTGATCGAGGATTCGATATCGATCGCGGGATAGTGCCCCTCCTCGGCCAGACGGCGTGACAGGACAAAGTGCCCGTCAAGCACACCACGCGCGGCATCGGCGATGGGGTCCTGCTGGTCATCGCCCTCACTGAGCACGGTGTAGAACGCGGTGATCGAACCGCCGCCGGCTTCGGCATTGCCGGCACGCTCGACTAGCTTGGGCAACTTGGCGAACACCGATGGCGGGTAGCCCTTGGTCGCTGGCGGCTCACCGATAGCCAAAGCGATTTCACGCTGGGCCTGGGCATAGCGTGTCAGCGAATCCATCAGCAGCAGAACGTTCTTGCCCTTGTCACGGAAGTACTCGGCGATACGCGTGCAGTACTGCGCCGCACGCAAACGCATCAGCGGCGCTTCATCGGCCGGCGAAGCCACGACCACGGAACGCTTGAGACCTTCTTCGCCGAGAATCTCGTCGATGAACTCCTTGACCTCACGCCCGCGCTCGCCGATCAACCCGACCACGATGATCTCGGCCTCGGTAAAACGCGTCATCATGCCCAGCAGCACCGACTTGCCCACGCCGGTACCGGCGAACAAGCCCAGACGCTGACCGCGTCCGACGGTGAGCAAACCGTTGATCGAGCGAATGCCGACGTCCAATGGCTGGCTGATGGGGTCGCGGTTGAGCGGGTTGATGGTCGGCCCATCCACCGGCACCCAGTCCTCGGCCTTCATCCCGCCCTTGCCATCCAGGGCGCGACCGGTGCCGTCGAGCACTCGGCCAAGCATGGACATGCCCATGGGCAAGCGCCCGGCATCGGGCAACGGCACCACGCGCGCGCCAGGCGCAATACCCGCCAGACTGCCCGCCGGCATCAGATAGATCTTGCCCCCGGAGAAGCCCATCACCTCGGCCTCGACCTGAACCGGATGGTAGCTGTCTTCGTTGATGACCAGGCAGCGGCTGCCTATCGCCGCGCGCAGCCCTTCGGCCTCCAGGGTGAGGCCGACCATACGCAGCAGGCGGCCTTCGAGTATGGGCTGGCTGGGCAGGCTGATCGCATCGCTGTAGCCCTCCAGACGCCGGGCGAAGCTCACGCGATCAACGCGCATCGTCGCGGTCCAGATCCAGATTGATGTCCGCTTCCGGCGGCTGAGTGCTCTGCGCGCGCTGCTGCTCGAACAATTGCTTGAGTGCCTGCGCCATACGCGTCTCGACGCTGGCGTCGATCTGGCTATGCTCCGACTCGATGCGGCACCCACCTGGCAGCAGGCTGTCGTCCTCGAGGATGCGCCAGTTTTCCTCATGACGCTCGCGCAATGCCTTGATCGCCTCGAAGTCCTGGGGGTTGACCTGAATGCGCACGTTGCCCGCCCCCATCGGCAGCAGCTTGAGCGCTTCGCGCAACACCTGGCGAATCTGACTGGAGTCGGTGCTCAGTTCGCGCTGAATCACCTCGCGCACCATATGACTGACCAGACGCACCATGGCCACTTCCATCTGCTGGTCCTGCTCGGCAATCGGATCGAGCAACTGCGTCATGAGCTTTTCCAGGCTGCCGACCTTCAGCGCCAGGGCCGCGTCGGCCTCCTGCTTGGCCTTGATCTGGCCGGCATGAAAGCCGTCCTTCTCGCCCGTGGCGAAGCCTTCGTTGTAGGCATCCTGGCGGATGGCTTCGAGTTCATCGAGCGTCAGCGGTTTGACATCTTCGAGTGCGACCTCTCCGACCTGCGCTGTGTCCTGCGCCTCGATCTCAGCGGAAGGCTGCACCTGTTGATCAACTGCAGCTTCGGCTTCTTCCGGTTCTTCACCCGGCGCATCGAAGCTGGGCAACGCCCAGCGGTCGAACGTGCCGAGATCCTTGGCGCGAATCAGCTCGCTCTCAGGCTCCTTGGCAGCCATGGCTTAAACCATCTCCTCGCCACCCTTGCCGCCAAGCACGATCTCTCCGGCTTCGGCCATGCGCCGGGCGATGGTGAGAATTTCCTTCTGCGCCCCTTCGACGTCGCTGACGCGCACCGGCCCCTTGGCCTCCAGGTCGTCGCGCAGCAGCTCAGCTGCACGTTTGGACATGTTCTTGAAGACCTTGTCCTTGATCGCCTCGTCGGCCCCCTTGAGCGCCAGTACCAGCACCTCGGACGAGACTTCGCGCATCAGCGCCTGGATGCCACGGTCGTCGACATCGGCCAGGTTGTCGAAGACGAACATGAGGTCTTCGATCTGTGTCGACAGGTCTTCGTCCACTTCGCGGATGGAGTCCATCAGCTGACCTTCCACCGAGCTGTCGAGGAAGTTCATGATGTCCGCCGCACGCTTGACGCCGCCCATGGTGGCGCGCGTGGTGTTGGCGCTACCGGAGAACTGCTTCTCCAGGATCTGGTTGAGTTCCTTGAGCGCGGACGGTTGCACGGTATTGAGCGAGGACACACGCAGGATGATGTCCAGGCGCACCTTGTGGTCGAAATGGCTGAGCACTTCGCCGGCCTGGTCCGGATCGAGATAGGCGACGACGATGGCCTGGATTTGCGGGTGCTCGTAGCGGATCACATCGGCAACGGCACGCGGCTCCATCCATTTCAGGCTGTCCAGGCCACTGGTGCTGCCGCCCAGCAGGATGCGGTCGATCAGATTACCGGCCTTGTCCTCACCCAACGCAGAGGTGAGCATCTTGCGGATGTAGGCATCGGAACCCACACCGAGGCTGGTCTGGTCGCCGACGATGTCGACGAACTCGGCCATCACCTGCTCGACCTGCTCGCGATGGATATTGCGCATGCCGGCCATGGCCACGCCGACGCGCTGCACTTCCTTCGGCCCGAGGTGACGCAACACCTGTGCAGCATCGGTCTCACCCAGCGAAAGCAGCAGAATCGCAGCCTTGTCGACCTTGTTCAGCTTGGTAGCGGTACGATTGTCACTCATCGGCGTTGATCCACTCTTTGACGACCTGGGCGACGCGGCCAGGATCTTCCGCTACCAGACTCTTGATAGCGTTCAGCTGTGCATCATACCCCTCGCTGGGGCTCGGCAACATGATGCTCTGCGGCCCGCCGAGGCTGACGCGATCGTTGGACAGCTCGCCGTCCAGACCGCCCATTTCGCCAAGTTCCACATCGCCGGAACCTGCCAGCTCCTTGCCCCTGCCGCCGCCGGTGATGTTGTTGAGCACCGGGCGCAGCACACCGAACACCAGCACCAGGATGAACAGCACGCCGAGCACCTGCTTGACGATGTCCCAGAACCAGGGCTGGGTGTAGAACGGAATATCGGGGATCTCTTCACCCAGCGAAGCGGTAAAGGCCGTATTGATCACGCTGACGCTGTCGCCGCGACTGGCATCGAAGCCCACCGAATCCTGGACCAGGCGGGTAAAGCGCGCCAGGTCATCGGTCGTCCACGGCACTCGGCTGCTCTCGCCAGTGGCCGGATCGACACGTACCTGGTCATCCACCACCACCGCTACCGACAGGCGACGCAGGCGCCCCTGCTGCTGACGGGTGTAGCTGATGGAGCGGTCCAGCTCGAAGTTGCGAGTCGACTGCTCACGCTTGTCTGCCGGGTACGGTGCCAGCATCGGCTGGCCGGTTACCGGATCCATGATCTGCTGGCCATTGGCATCGACCAGCGGCTGCCCCGCGGCAACCGGGCCGGCCGGGGCGGCAGCACCTGCGGCCTGCTCTGGCGCGGCAGCCGGACCAGGTGGCTGGTTGGACAGCGCGCCCGGCACGCCCTGTGGCGGCAGGCTGCTCTGACGCTGTTCGTTGACCTGTTGCTCGCTGCGCAGCGCGGGCTGATCCGGATTGAACATTTCGGAAGTGGACTCAACCGAGCTGAAATCCACGTCAGCCGAGACTTCCGCCTTGTAGCGACCAGTGCCTAGCACCGGCTGCAGAATATTGTGCACGCGCTGGGTGAACAGCGTTTCCATGCGACGGGTGTAGTCGAACTGCTTGCCAGCCATGGTCAGCTCGGACAGCTCCTGCTGGTCGGAGAGCAGATTGCCCTTCTGGTCGACCACCGTGACCTGGCCCTTGTCCAACTCAGGCACGCTGGTCGCCACCAGGTTGACGATGGCCATGACCTGGCTGGGCTCCAATGCGCGCCCTGGGTAGAGTTCGACCAGAACCGAGGCAGACGGCTTGCGTTCGTCACGCACGAACACCGACGCTTTGGGCATGGCCAGGTGCACACGTGCCGCCTTGACGTTGTTGAGGCTGGACACCGTACGTGCCAGTTCGCCCTCGAGACCGCGGCGATAGCGGGTCGCCTCCATGAACTGGCTGGTGCCCAGGCCCTGCTCACGGTCGAGAATTTCGAAACCGACGCTGTTGTCGGTGGGCGCCACGCCAGCAGCAGCGAGGCGCATGCGCGCACGCGCCAGATCGTCAGCTTTGACCAGTAGCGCGCCGGAGTTGGGTTCGATGGTGTAATCGATGCCGGAAGTGGTCAGGGTATCGACCACCTGAGAGGCATCCATACCGTTGAGGCTACCGTACAGCGGACGGTAGTCCGGTTGCTGCGACCAGAGCACCACGGCAAAACCGATCGCCACGCTGGCAGCCAGACCGACCAACAGGCCGAGCTGACGCAGCACCGACATCTCCGCGAGGTTTTCCAGGAAGCTAAGGCCCAGCAGGGGCTTCTTCGGCTCACCTGGCTCGGCCTTGGCCGGTACGTTTGCTACTGCTGCTTCAGCCATGAATCAACCCTCAGACCGGCATCTGCATGATGTCTTGATACGCCTGGACCAGCTTGTTACGCACCTGGGTCATGGCCTGGAAGGATACGCTGGCTTTCTGCGAGGCGATCATCACGTCGGTCAGGTCGACCCCGCTCTGCCCCATCTCGAAAGCGGTCGCCAGTTTATTGGAAGCCTGCTGGGTCTCGTTGACCTTGTTCACCGCCTGGCCGAGCATTTCCGAGAAACTCGGCGCCCCTTGCACTGGCTCGCTCACAGCAGGTTTCTGACGCGCCATGGCCTCAGCCTGCATGGAACGCATTTCCAGCATCAAGCGATTGAATTCGACACCTTGGCTCATGACTTCCTCCACTGCCCGCTTTTTGACACTAGCGGCGCTATGCAGGGGTATTTGCAACAAGGGTGCCAAAAGAGCAGCCACAGGCTACAAGCTTCAGGCGGCAAGCAGAAGCAGCCCGAAAACGGACCTCTCGAAGGGTGAAGCGGAGACAGCAAACCAGGCGCACAGAAGTGGCCCGGCTTGCCCAAGAAGGTAGGACTCTGGCAGAGCCAGATCAGCTGGCGTACAGATACGCCTCGACATCCATGCCGGCATCACGCATCTGCGCCAGCTTGTAGCGCAGGGTACGCGGGCTGATACCCAGGCGCTCGGCGGCTTCCTTGCGACGACCGCGTTCGGCACGCAGGGTATCGATGATGACCTGAAACTCGCGACGGCGAAGATCCTCGCCCAGCGCGCCGGCATCGACCGCACTCGGCGACTCAACCGGTTGCGCCATTGGCGGCGCAACGCTCGGCACCACGGCCAGGCGCGGCACCGCACCCTGCACCGATTGGCCGATGGGCGCATGCAGGCACAGATCCTGCGCCTGAATCACCCCCCCCTGCTGCAGGATCAATGCGCGTTGAATGGCGTTGTCCAGTTCGCGCACATTGCCCGGCCACTGATGCTGTACCAGGCTCTGCGCGGCCGACTCGGACAGGCGCACCGGCACCTGATTCATTTTTTTGACGTGCTTGGCCAGCAGTCGTTCGGCTAGCGGCAGAATGTCGGCAGGCCGCTCACGCAGTGGTCGCCAGGCCAGGGGAAATACCGACAGACGATAATAGAGGTCCTCACGGAAGCGCCCCGCCGCCACCTCACTGGCCAAATCACGGTTGCTGGTGGCCAGCACGCGAATATCCAGGTTGATCGGTTTGCGCGCCCCGACCCGCTCTACCTCACGCTCCTGCAGCACACGCAACAATTTGGCCTGCAGCCCCAGCGGCATTTCGGAAATCTCGTCGAGCAGAATGGTGCCGCCGTCAGCCAGCTCGAACTTGCCTGGCTGCGCGTTGACCGCACCGGTGAATGCGCCCTTCTCATGCCCGAACAAGGTGGCCTCGAGCATGTTGTCGGGAATCGCCGCACAGTTGATGGCGATGAAAGGCCCGGAGGCGCGCGGCGACTGCTGATGGATATAACGCGCCAGCACTTCCTTACCGGTGCCGGACTCGCCGGTGATCATCACCGTCGAATCACTCTGCGCCACTCGGGACGCCAGTTCCAGCAGCTGCACGCTGGCCGGCTCGAGCGCCACCGGACCGTCACGATCTCCTGCCGTCAATTTTCCGAGTGCATGCCTGGCCACCAACTCCAGCAACGTGCGCGGCTCGAACGGCTTGACCAGATAATCAGCGGCGCCCTGGCGGATGGCATCCACCGCCCGCTCCACCGCGCCGAAGGCCGTCATCAGCAATACCGGCAGTTGCGGATAACGACTACGAATCTGCGCCAGCAGCTGATGACCATCCATGCCCGGCATGTTGACGTCACTGACCACCAGCCCGAACGGTTCCTCGGTCAACGCGACCAACGCCGCCTCGGCGCAATCGACGGCCCGATAATCATGCCCGCCCAGGCACAGGGTATCGGCCAGGGCTTCGCGCAGCGCGCGATCGTCTTCAACCAGCAGGACTTTGGCAGCCATGGGTTACTCCTGATTCGAGTGAGGCGCTGCACCTTGCAGCGGCAGAGAAACGATGGCGCAGGTACCACGACCCGCACACGATTGCAGCAGCAGTTGGCCCTGATGAGCACGGGCCACTGCCTTGACCACCGCCAGGCCGAGGCCGGTTCCGGTAGTCTTGGTGGTGAAGAAGGGCTCGCCCAGGCGCGCCAGGGTTTCCCGACTCATGCCTGGCCCGTTATCGCTGACGCACAGGCGCAGTTGGCCGTCGCGGCGATATAGATGAATCTTCAGACGCGCATCACGCCCGGCAGCCTGAATGGCGTTGTCGATCAGATTGAGGACGGTGCCAACCAGCGTGTCGCGATTGCACTGCAGCTCGCCGTCGCGTACATCGCACTGCCAGCGCACGGCCATATCGCCCACATGCGCATCGGCAGCCGCACGCAGCGCATCGAACAGGACTGACGGCGACAGGCGATCCGGCAACGGCAGCTCGCCCCGGGCGAAGATCAGCATGTCGCGCACCTGGTTTTCCAACTCGTGCAGCCGCTCCTTCAAGCGCCCGGCGAAACGCTGCTGCTGTTCGGCCGGCAGCACCTGCTCGTTCAGGTGGCTTGCATAAAGCAGCGCAGCGGAGAGTGGCGTACGGATCTGATGCGCAAGAGAGGCGACCATGCGCCCCAGCGCCGATAGACGCTCATGGCGAGAAAGCTGATCCTGCAGGCGACGGGTTTCTGTCAGGTCGGTCAGCAGCACAAGCTGCCCCGGCTCCCCATGCAGAGAACGGGTGGCAATGGACAGGCGGCGGCCGTCGCGCATGGAGATTTCGTGACCATCGTCTTCGCGCGGCGCGAAGTTGCGCGCGATCACCTGGCGCCAGAGCATACCCACCAGTGGCTGCCCGAGCAGCGCACGCGCGACTGGGTTGGCCTCGCGCACGACGCCCTGCCCGTCGATGACGATCACACCACCAGGCAGCAGATCCAGCAGGCTTTGCAGGCGATGAGCCAGACGCTCCTTCTCCGCCAGTTCCTGCATACGCTGAGCGCTGACCAGAGCCAGTTGCCCCTTCAGCTCATTGACCCGCGCTTCGAGCAGGCTGTAGGACTCGCTGAGCTGATTGGACATCTGATTGAACAGGGCAAAGGCCTGCTCCAGCCCTGCACGACTGGCTTGTTCGAGCGGCGCCGGAACACCTGGCTCGGCTGACTCAGTGGGACGAAGGTTGGCTGCCATCTGCTTCTCTCGCATGACGCACCGTCAGAAGACGGTCGGATACAAGATCTTTAGCAATCCCCGTGCCTACTTTTTTATTCTTATTTTTCAAATACTTGAAAAAACAAAGCCGGAGCTTGCGTCAAAGCTCCGGCTTTTGGATCAGTAACTCCCCCGCAGGGAGCATCACGCGCATCAACGCGTAGGGCGTAGGGCGTACTCGCGAAGCAGTACGCCACTGGGCTGGTGCGGCGCCCCAAAATAGCGGGCTGTTCGCTTCGCTACGAGCGGTCGGCGCCCCGATCCGCCCTACGAACGGCGGAGTCAATCCTCGTCCTGACCATCCTCTTCGCGGCGGCTCATGCCGTACTTGCGCATCTTCTCGACCAGCGTGGTACGGCGAATACGCAGGCGCTCAGCCGCACGCGCCACCACGCCACCGGCATCGTCCAGCGCCTGCTGGATCAGGCCCTGCTCGAGGTTGCCCAGGTAGTCCTTCAGGTCCAGCCCCTCCGGCGGCAGCATGGCTGGTGTATCGAGGCCCGGTAAACCGGCCATGATCGCAGCGCGCTCTTCCATTTCATCACGAAGGCTGGCCGCGAGTTGCTCATCCTCGTCATCGACATGACGGAATTTCTTCGGCAATTCGCCCACCCCGATCACACCGTAGGGATGCATGATCGCCATGCGCTCCACCAGGTTGGCCAGCTCGCGCACGTTACCTGCCCAGTCATGACGGCACAGCGACATGATGGCGGCCGAGTTGAAGCGAATGGAGCCACGCTTCTCGTGCTCCATGCGCGAAATCAGCTCGTTCATCAGCAGCGGGATATCTTCGATACGCTCGCGCAGCGGCGCCATCTCGATCGGGAAGACGTTGAGGCGGTAATACAGATCCTCGCGGAAACTGCCGTCCTCGATCATCTTCTCCAGGTTCTTGTGCGTGGCAGCGATGATGCGCACATCGGCGGTCTGCGTCTTGTTGCTGCCGACCCGCTCGAAGGTCCGTTCCTGCAGCACGCGCAGCAACTTGACCTGCATCGGCAGCGGCATGTCGCCGATTTCATCGAGAAACAGCGTGCCACCGTTGGCCAACTCGAAACGCCCTGCCCGACTGGTGATAGCACCAGTGAAGGCGCCCTTCTCATGCCCGAACAGCTCGCTCTCCAGCAACTCGGCAGGAATGGCACCACAGTTGACCGGCACGAAAGGCGCGTCACGACGCTTGGAGTGATAGTGCAGGTTACGCGCCACCACCTCCTTGCCAGTTCCGGACTCACCGAGGATCAACACGCTGGCCTCGGTATCGGCGACCTGCTGCATCATCTGCCGCACCTGCTGAATGGCGCGACTGGTACCGACCAGGCTACGGAACAGATTGGGCTCGCGCTGCCGACCACGATCACGGGCCTGGTCGTACATCTCGCGATAGACCTGGGCACGGTGCAGCGAATCGAGCAGCTTGTTATAGCTAAGTGGAGTTTCCAGGCTGGCCAGCACACGCCTGCGCAAATCTTCCGGCCACTCGACGATGCTGGAGTCGCCAACCGTCAATAGCGGCAGGAACTCATCCCAGCCAGCAATCTGCTTGGTCAGCTCGAGCGCCCCCCCCTTGGCCTCGACATCGCCCAGCAAGACGCTGAGCACTTCGCGACTGGAAGCGAGCTCGGCCACAGCATTGCGCCAATCCTGGCTGGTACAGGCCAGATGCTCTTCCCCGAGAAAACTCAGAATGATCGCCAACTCGTGGCGGCGCGCAGCATTGTCATCGATCAACAGGATTTTAGTTTCACGCCACATCTTGTGCTTGTCTGACCCGAGAAGTGAGGGAAATTGCGCGCCAGATCTTCGACACGCACCAGCAATTAGCCACTAGTAAAGTCAAAAAATTGAAGCCAGTCAATTTTATGGCGTAGTTTTTTGCCCACTTAGGGAAATGGCGACGCAAATACGTGCGTAGCCGGTATGTGGGAACCGAGAAAAGAGAGGAAATAGGGTAGTAGAAGAAGAGAGAGAAAAGACCGAACCTGCACGCCAGGTTCGGCAATCCATTGGTATCAGTCGAACAGCTGATAGACCTTGGCACCCTGACTGGATTGATTGAGCTGCACCAGCTCGCTTGCCAAACGTTGCTGCTCAGCCTGACAAACTGTGACCAGCTCGCGATAGAGGGCAAGCAAGGCTTCCATGCTGCCGCGCAGCTCCTCTTCATCACGACTGTCGACCATCGCAGCATCCACTGCAATACGACACTGCAAATCCAGCTCACCAATAGCGGCCCAGTCCTGCTTGGCCAAAGCATCGCACAAGGCCGAACCAGTAGCCTCCAAACGCTGGACAGATGAACTCATTCGCTTATCCTCCGATGCCCACCTTATTCGGCGATAGCATCCCAGCCCGCCTTGATATCCCGCAACAAACCAGCGACTTCTTCGAGGAGAGCAGGCTCGTTGCTGATATTCGCCTCAGTCAGGCGGGTAATCATATATTCGTACAGGCCATCGAGATTACCAGCTAATTCACCGCCTTGCTGATGATCCAGGCTGTCACGAAGCCCCGCGACAATTGCGATGCTCTTACCGATCAACTCGCCCTTCAATGCCGTCTGCCCGCGTTCCATGGCGCCACGCGCCTGCGCGATGCGTGTCAGCCCGCCTTCCATCAACATTTGAATCAGACGGTGAGGACTGGCATCGACTACTCGGGCTTGAGTGTTGACGCTTTGATACTGCTTAAGGGCCGACGATGCATACATGGTCGATCTCGCTATGCTGATTGGCTGATACTTGGGTATCGGCCTAACCCGGCAAAGCTTTAGCGATCAAATGATGAAAGCTCACGACACTCTGTAGCTTGAACTCTCTTGACGTAGAAACAACTTCAGCCGCGAACAAGGCCAGATCACCAGAAGGCTGATCCACCTGCCATCGACGCAAGGCGAGTCAAGTTATCCAGCCGAGCGCGACGGTTCTACCTCGGAGCCTATGGCGTCCCAGGCATCCTTGATCTGCGCCAGCAACCCTTCGACCTCATCCAGGCTGTGTGCCTCGCGCTCGACCGCTACACCCGCCAGGCGGCGAGTCATGTAGTCATAAAGCGCATCCAAATTCTCGGCAATTTCCCCCCCAGACGTTTTGTCCAGGCAGGCTTGCAGCACACCGAGAATGGTCAACGTGCTGCCCACCGCCACACCGCGGACATCGTTGTTACCCTCAGTCTGCGCCAAACGCGCCAGACGCACGCGCTCCAGGGCGCCATCAAGCAGCATTTGCACCGCACGGTACTGTGAGACTTCCTGGCTGGTGTTGACCTGCTTGTAGGTATCGATTGGTCTGCTCATGCCTTACTTATCCTGTCTTACTACGCCGGGAAGGCTGGAAAGTGCACTACTCATCCAATCGCTAGTGCGCGACAACTGGCCAATCAAACTATCCATCGCGTTGTACTGTGCGTAAAGGCGCTTCTGAACGGCTTCTATACGCAAATCCAGTGCCGCACGCTGCTCCTTGACGCCCTCACGAGTCTGCTGCAATCCCTTGACGCGCTCATCCAACACCCCACCGGTCTCGGTATAGCCGACCACGCGCGAAGTCATGCGCCCCATAAGACCGTTTTCGCCGGTAAGAAAGCCCTCTACCGCATCGTAGTTTTCCGCCAGCGAGCTATCGAGCTTCTTGCTATTGATACTGAGCTTGCCGTCTTTATCACTGTTGATACCCAGCTCCGACAGGAGCTTCAGATCACTGCCTCCGGTAACCGTACTCATTTCACGGCGCAGGCCATTGACCAGGTTGCGAACACTGGAGTCTCCCAGCAACTCGCCCACAACTGGCTCGCCACCACTGACCGGGATCATCTTGGTCAGTGAGGTCGTCGTTGAAATCAGTTTGTTGTAGGAATCAACGAATTTCTGCAGATTGCTCTTGATCGCAGCCTTGTTGTCAGCGACGGTCAACGTCATGACCTTGGGATCAGTCTGCGTCGGATCAGTTGTACTGAGGGGGTTGGCCTGCAACAGATTGAGCGTCACACCATCAATCACATCACTGATCTTGTTGCTGGCGCTCTCGACTTCCAAGCCATCAACCTTGATACGGGCATTGGTCGCCTGAGTCAGGCTACTGGCGCCCGCGACCAAGCTATCGAGACTGTTGCCTGTAGCGCCATTGTCCTGAGTCGCAGCACTAACGGAGAGATCCTGACCAGCCCCGGTCTTGTCAGACGCGAGCACCAGCCTGGACGTACCTGCGACGGGATCACTGACGACATTGGCAGTGATCCCCTTGCCCTTGAGCTGCTCGTTGATGCTATTGCGCACATCGCGAAGGCTCGCGCCGGCCTCAACGTCGATATTGAAGCTCTCGCCGTCTCGACCAATAGTCAGGGTGCCGCCCTGAGCAAAGGCGGCATCCGCCCCCCCCGTGATCGCGCCACTCGACAATTTGCTGGCAGTCGCCAGACTCAAGACCTCGATGCTGTATTTACCAGCTTGGGCCCCCTTGTTCGCCGTTGCCGTAAAACGCGCCGAATCTGAAGAAGAGGCCGTACGGGCATTGTACAAAGCTGGATCGTTGAGCCCCTTGAGCGTTGTCTGAAACTCACTCAACGCATTGCGCAAAGTCCCCAGAGCGGTGATTTGGGCCTCAGCCTTGCCACCTATCCGGTTCAGTTGCGCGTCTTTGGGGGCTCGCTCCGCCGCGACCGTTGCCTTAACGATCGATTCGATATTGATCCCTGATCCTATACCTGTAATGCCCGCCATATCTTTTGCCTCGTCAGAAAACCGGCAATGCCGACCTTGCGATAGTCATTTCCGGATGACAATCAAGAAATGTGCCATTCAGAAAAACAAACGGGCTCTACTCGCGAAGCATTTCGTACTTCGCGAGTAGAACCCGCTTTCATTCATAAGCATCACAGCACACTCACACCTGAGCAGTGAATAGCAAACTGCGCGCTTCGGAAAGGCTCTCCGCCAACTTCAACGCCTCTTCGGAGGGAATCTGGCGTATCACGTCACCGGACTTCGTGTCAGTCACTTTTACAACAACCCGGCCAGAGCTGTCGTCCAGGGAGAAATTGATATCCCGCCTGACAGACTGGACGAACTCCTGGATGCTGCTGACAGCCTCCTGAATGCGCTCAGGGCTGGCCGTGGCCTCCTCCGCTTTATCCGCACTCCTGGATGCATCGAGCCGTTCTCTGGACTCATCAACCTTGGCGGTAGTGCCTGCGTGCGGCTTGGCGGGGCTTGCCTTGGTGTTCAGCCAGTCATTTATCGAACCGATATCCATAACTTTTTCCTCGCCATGAGGTAATGGGGAGAAAGGTTACCCCTTCCCCCCATCGGTGTCGCCTATCTACCTTAGCCCAGGAGGCTGAGGACAGCCTGCGGCAACTGGTTGGCCTGAGCCAGGATCGCAGTACCTGCCTGTTGCAGGATCTGGTTCTTGGTCAGATTGGCGGTTTCTGCGGCGAAATCAGTATCCTGAATCCGTCCGCGGGCTGCCGCTACGTTCTCCGAGATGTTCTGCAGGTTAGAGATCGTGTTACCAAAACGGTTCTGTACCGCACCCAAGTCGGCGCGCTGAGCGTCAATGGACTGGATCGCCTGATCGATGGCAAATATCGCTTGCTGTGAGCCTTCTACTGTAGTGATGTCCACCCCAGCGATCGAGAGATCGGTTGAACCGGTAGTGCTATCCGCCCAAGCGCCAGCAGTTACAGTTTCACCAGTCGCTTTTGGAGCCACGGTGTAGCTCATCGAAGCGATGGCATTACCGCCACCCGTTGCAGCAACCTTGGACATCAGGGAGAGGCCACCGCCCGATGCGGTAAAGGCACCCACGCCCAGGTTGGCATCGTTGATCGCTGTCGCGACAGCCTGGTCGATATCAGCGTTGGTAGCGCCTGCTTTTACAGTCGTTTCCAGAGTTTTCGCTGCACCGCCGACGTTGATGCTGACCGAGATAGTAGCGCCAGAAGCCAGGCCTGCAGCAGGAGCACCAGTTGCACCGGCCACCGTGGACTCGAAGAACTCGCCCTTGAGCGAATCAGTGCTCATCTCGCCGATCTTGACGCTGATGGTTTCGTTGGCCGCACTACCCACCTGGAAGGTGGTGGTCTCGAAGGAACCATCAAGCAGCTTCTTGCCACCAAAGGTGGTGGTGTTGGAGATACGGTTCAGTTCTTTCTTCAGCTCGGTCACTTCCGAGTTGAGCGCCTTGCGCTCTTCGTCGCTGTTCGAACCGTTTGCCGACTGCAGAGACAGGTCACGCATACGCTGCAGGATGTTGGTGGATTGCTCCAGCGCACCTTCAGCAGTTTGTGCCATCGAGATGCCGTCGTTGGAGTTCTTCACTGCCACGTTCAGGCCGTTGATCTGGCTGGTCAGACGGTTGGCGATCTGCAGACCGGCGGCGTCGTCCTTGGCGCTGTTGATGCGCGAACCAGTCGACAGGCGCTGCAGGGAGGTATCCAGAGCCTTGGACGAGCTGTTCAGGTTGCGCTGAGTATTCAGAGACGCAATGTTTGTGTTGACGGTCAAAGCCATGATGTGTGTCCTCCATCGGACCGAGCTTGTTTGCCTGAGTGTGCGACCTTGGGAGGGGCATCACCCAGGCACCCATAAAGTTCGCATTCATCTCTTGTATCGGCGCTTGCTGGGAGAGCTTTAGGTTTTTTTGCATATTTTTCTTGCGTTTCTATTTTTTGAATAGAAACAAATACTTACATGCAACAAAAACTGCAGCGCCATGCTTCCGGCACATGCAGTAAGCAATCTCGCCAACCACTGACTAGCTTGTTTCGGCCGTGAGCGCCATTTCTTGAGCTCTGCGAAGTCGGTGCGTAAGCCATGACAGGCTTCTTAATGGTTGCATCCGCCCACAGGCCAAGCGGAGCGCTCCATTCAGATAAGCGCCTCAGCGGCGAATAGAGAGAACACGCTGCAAGCAGGAAGGAATTTCTCTTTCGACAGGACTGGTGCCCTGCCAAGCTGCAGTATTCAAAATCGCAGCATGGGTGCAGGTGGGTAATTTTTCAGCTGATCCGGGCCACACGGTTCTGTACCGAGATTGCCACTAGCAGGTAGCCGTCGGCTTGCGCCCCACCATTAAGTGGGGGCACAAGCCGCTCCTGAACTCACAGAGACAATTGCTCGCGGCTCAATCTGGCGTCCAGGCTTTGCGCCATAGCTCCAGATTCTTGCCTGCCAACATCCAATCACGGTGCACCCGTGCCTGCAATTCATCCCCTAGACGGGCGGCGGAGTCCAGATCACTCACGTGCATGCGGATGGCATCGACCCAGTCCTTGAAGCGATTCTTCACTCTCGTTACGGGTAAGTCGTCAGCCTGGTAGCAGCGCACATCGCTACAGATAACCGGAAAACCACAAGCACCATATTCCAGCAGACGCAGATTACTCTTGCATTCGTTGAACAGGTTCTGCTCAACCGGCGCCAGTGCCAAATCGAGGTTCAACTGGGCTAAAGCAGCTGGGTAGTGCTCGATACTCACGCCCGGGTGGAACTCGTGAATGTACGGCCGGACGTTATCTGGGCACATACCGAAGAACACCCAGTCGACCTCGCTGGCCAACTCCTTGACCACATCTACAATTAGCGCCAGATCCCCCGTGTGGCCTGCACCGCCGGCCCAACCGACACGCGGCTTGGCGCCTATGCGCCGCTGGCTTTTCAGCCCCTGCCACCAGTCGACAGGCAGACGGTTCTCAATCACCCGGATATCACCATGAAACCCTGAGAAGGCCTCCGCCAAAGGCGCGGTAGAAACCACGAACCGGTCAACCAGGCCCAATCCACGACGCAAGGTACGAACAACGTCCTTGGGCATGTACTGGCGATAGATGCTCTTGATCGGCAGATTCGGCAAATAGTCATCCAGCTCGAAAACTTTGAAGGCCGACGAAAACGCCTTCATACGCTGCATGCTTTCCAACTGTTCATTAGTCAGCTGACGCTGCAATACCACCACATCTGGCGCATAACGGGCCCATTCGGTTGGCGACAAGACATTTGTCGGTAACACGCCCTCGATCAAGCCGCTATCACGCATAGCCTTGAAGGGCTGGATAACACGATAATGCCCACAGCCTTCACTATCCGCGAAGTGCCCCAGCACCACAGGAACAGGCCGCCATGCCTGCAAGGGATTCCAGGACAACCGCGGATCTGCCAGCTTGAAACCGCGCTCTTCCTGCAAACCCAAGCCGGGGTTATAGGCCGGATCTCGGGCCAGGACGGGCAGCCAGCGCTCATACATCGCATCCTCTTCGGCTACTGTTGCCGGAAGATCCTCTGGCGCATCCATCAGTAGCTGCACGCGCGGCGTCCAGACATTCAGGTAGCCAGCCTGTTGCAACCTCAGGCAGAAATCGACATCCATCCAGGGCGCCAGCAATGGCGTCTCGTCAAAACCGTCAAGTTGCTGGAACAGCTCGCGGTGCACCATCAAGCATTCGCCACTGATGGCCGAATAATTCTGCTCGACCTGCAAACGCTGCATATAGCCGGCGTCCTCGAGCGACGCCCCCTCGAAGGCACGCCCCGCCGGGCCACAGAGCCCAAGCAACATGCCACCGTGGCGTACCCGACCATCCGCCGAGAGCAACTTGCCCCCCACAGCGCCAACCTCTGGGCGCTGTCCGTGATTAAGCAATTGCTGCAACCAGCCCTTGGCCATGATTCCTGCGCCATCACCCAGCCACAGCAGGAAATCCCCCCTCGCCTGCTGCGCAGCCTGATTGCACACCACCGCATGCGACAAACCAGCATCGAAGCGCATAACCCGTAACTGATCAACACCCATGGACGCCACACCCGCCAACCAGTCGCATACATCCGCAGCCTGATTGCCGTGATCGAGCAACAGCACCTCATAATTCGGGTAATCGGTGTTTTCCAGCAGCGTTTCCATGCATCGCTGAATCTGTGACAGACGATCCTTGACCACGATGAGGATACTCACCGTCCCAAGTTGCGGATGACCATAATCCAGCTCGTAGCGCCCCGGCAGACTGCTGCCTACACCCGCCTGCTCATACCCCCGAGCCCGCAGGTGTCGCTCGATCACCGCACGCTCCTGCGGATCATCCCTTAGCGGCACAGCTTCGCTGGCCAGCAAGGGCTCGCTGATATGACCGATGCAACCCAGTCCTTGGCTTTCGATCAGGCGCAGTTGGTAGTCCAGTTCGAATGCTCGATCATATTGCTCGGCAAAGCCGCCCAGCTGCACAAAAGCTTCACGGCGCAGTAACCAATGCCGTGAAGTTCCCGCCGGGAAGCTGAGCAGCAGGTCCAGATTAAGATCTGGACGCAGTACCGGCCCATATTCACCGTCGCCTACGCGTATCAACTCATCGGCGTACACTGCCTGGCAGCTCTGTGGTGCAGCGAGCAAGTCCAGCGCAACGATCAGTAGGCCACTGACGGTAAACTCGCTACCGGCCTCCGCCACCAGGAACCAGTCAGCCTCGCTTGAACCGGCGGCAGCATTGAGCGCAGTCACCTCGCCACCGGCTGCTAGCGGCAGCAGTTCGGCCCGCCCAGACAACCCCGGCAGTGCAGCCGGCGAAAAGACCCGAACATCCAGATTGTGATAGCGATTGCTGCCCTCGAGGCTAAGCAACGTCCGTTCGACTGCTGCCAAATCCCCCTGACGGTCGAGCAGCATCACGCTAATGCGAGGCCCACCGCCATTGGATTGCAGATGTTCGTCAATCAGCTTTTGTTGCGCCTCTCTGGGAACGCGCGCGGCCAGCCAGTTGAACAGCGAAACCGTACCCAAGCCGCAAGCTCGCTGAATTGCCGAGAGCAAGTTGATGGATTTGAAAGGTTTGAGCACTCGCGTCTTGAGTTGAGTAATCGGCGCTACTCGAACCTGGCAGTTGTCTCCAGACTCGCGACACCACCCCAGATCACGAATTGCCTGGCGGAAATTGGCATGATGCTTCTCACCAATCCCGGGCTTATCGCGGCCAATCTGACTGAATTGCTCCTGAGATACTCGGAAATCCGACAGTGGTCGCGACAACATTGCCAAACGGCCATTGCGCAACAACTTCGCATAAATTGCCAGGTCGCCAACCCAATGGATTCGCGTATCGTTCAGCACTGCCAAGTTCTTGCCCATGGCAAGCAAGTCCGAACGACGGCACATGACTGTACTGGGCTCACCAATAAGGTTGATAGTGTAATCAGCCAAAAAGGAGACCAGATCCTCACCCTCGACCAACACGTCACCCGTGAACGGAAACGCAGTTGCGTGAATATCAACGAGTGGCTGCCCCTGCTCGTCAATCCGCCTGCGTCTCGAGCTGGCCAGTACCACATCAGGGTTGATCTGCATCACTGCCAGCAACTGCTCCACGCAGCTAGGCTGCAGTAGATCATCGTCATACAGCGGTTTGATGTACTCGCCCTCAGCCAACTCGATGCAGCGCGCCAAGTTATACGTTTCGTTCAAACGCTGCGGGTTGTGCTGATAGCGCACAGGGAAATCCGCTCGTGCACTGAACGCCTCGACTACCAGGCGCACATCGTCGCCCCGGCAATCGTCACATACCACAAGCTCAAGCGGGCGGTAGCTCTGCGCCAGGATGCTTTCCAGCGCTGCTTCAAGATAGGTAGCCTTGTAGGCCGGCATCACTACACTGACCAAAGGCCGAATTTCATTCTCTTGCGTCACCATCATTCCTCGTATGCCCCCAGCTCACGCAGCTTGTCGAGCACGCGCTGAGCATTCCCATCGTCCAGATGGTTGAAAAAAAGTTTCCTGCACAAGTGGTAGCGCTCGTTAGCGACCTGACCACCATCAGCCAGTTCTTGATCGAGTGCTTGTAGCAGATTGTCGAAATCAGTCACCACTGGGCCGGGGAACGCCATATCCATGTCATAGAGCAGGCCGTTTTGCCGGCTGCAGTAGTGCTCAAGATCATAAGCGAAGCTGACCACCGGCTTGTTCAGATACAACGCGTCGATATACACGGACGAATAGTCGGTCAGCAGCAAGTCTGCCTCACGCAACACCGCGGCGATCTCGCTGATGACTACATGTCCCAAATCAATAAGGGTTTCGCCGTCCAGATGCTGCTCGAGATTGAACAGCCGCTCTCCCTTGCGAAAGTAGTGCATGCGAAAGCCAAGCACCGCATTGTGCTGGCGCAGCAAAGCCTTGAGGCGAATCACCTGCTTGTCGCTGAACTGATAGCACTCTGCCCCTGCGAAAGCGTCCTCCCGGAAGGTCGGTGCATACACCAGCAAACGGCGCGCACCCTTGAGGCTGCGGATCAACTCAACTTCATCGTGCAGAAAACGCGGCAGAGCTTCGTCATCCATACGCAGGAAGTCGTTGCGCGGCAAACCAGTGATCCAGACCCGCTCCGGCGGCAACGGGTGAAAAGTAGCCGTCATAGCGTAGCTATCGACATCAGATGAGGCGATAAGACCCGCGTAGTGGCGCCGCTCTCGACGTCGGAAAGCAACCCGATCGGCGCGCTGACGCTGCTCTGAATTCGCCAAAGCGAACAACCGCTTAAGCGGGATGCCATGCCAGAGGTTGACCACAACGCGTCGAGTCAAACTCGGCCTGACGACGCTGAAACTGCCATCAGCCCAACGCCAGGACATGTCCAGCGCCACCGCATTGGTCAGCAGGTACACGCCACAGCGAGCCAGCTCATATAGGCCGCGCAGACTCTGTACATCAATCACCTCGGTATTGCAGGCATCGTCCAGACGCAAGTCCGCCGCTAAATCACGCGTGAAAACCCGTTTATAGATGCGTGGATCGCCCTTCACCGCTTCAAACATTGCCCGCGAGTTTTCTACAAACTGACTAGGCTTGAGCGGATGGACGAAAAACGCCCAGTGATTGGCGCGCTTGGCCGTCAACCGATCGTATAGCCACCACAGCGGCAGAATCAGCCAGACAGCCAGTCGTTTATGCCGAATTGGTGCGGCCCAGCGGCTCATGGAAACAACAACTCCAGCGCATCAACGTCAAACACGGGAATGCCACAATTGCGTGCCACGTCCATACGCTCGGGAAAATGGTTGTCGACAAAAATAGCGGCACCCTCGATCACTGAGGACTTCGCCTCACCAGCCTGCAAATGAATGATCTGATCAAACAGCGATTCGGCGATTCGCGCCCCAGCCAGAGCAGCACGCAGATCCCCTTCGTGACGAGTGAGCAGAATCAGGCGCTTGCCCATTTCCAGAAGACGATAGGCGAAACGCATGGCCTGCGGATTAGCACGCCCGCCACAGACCAGGGTATCGTCGAAATCCAAATAGGCGGTATCGAAGTCATGGGTCAGCTCTGCATGGGTGGCAAGCCTACGCTCGACCACAGTAATGCGGGGCTCATCCAGTACCGCAAGATCGCGCTGCATGTAGTCCTGCACAGACATCAGCGGCAGATTCACTCCTGCCGCACGCTGCACGACTGAGCCGCTGGATAATCGGCAACTGACCTCCAGCAACTTGAACTGTCCAGCAGCGTCACGCTTGAGCTGGAAGAACCAGGGCCCACGCAGCTTCAGGCGCTGGTGAATGGTCGCTGCGATCTGCCCCACCTCATCGCTAACCAGCAAGCGTCGTGAACGCGTGGCAATACCGCCCATGACCCGCTCGCGACTGCGCGGGCCAACATAAAGCAGGTGCCCACGCCAGTCGCTGAAGCAGTCCACGGTCAGTTCCTCACCTGGCAGGTATTCGCAGATCAGAGGCCGATCGAGAACCGCCAGAGCCACCTCGGCGGCCTCGCGATCAGACGCCAGCGTCACTCCCTGCCCACCCTGGCCCTGGTCAGGCTTGAGTAGCACCGGCCATGTCTCGACTTCATCCAGGCTGCCGAACCACTTGGGCAACCAAGGCTCGCCGGCCAGCTGCGCATAGGTCGCCATCTTGCTGCGGGTGGTTTGCGCACTTTGTGGGTCGCCGTTGACCAAGTACACAGCCCAAGCTGACATGCGCGGCGCCAGATAAGCCATCACACTGTCATGGGTAGCGAAGACCAGATCTATTTCCCAGTGCGCCAGCAGTTCAGTGAAACGAGCATCGAACTGCGCATCGGTGATATTCGGTAATTCTGCGTAGCGCGCAAAAGTCATACGACCATGATCGTCGCGGCTAGACGCACCATGTAACTCGACATGCAGTGATCGCCCTAACGCCTGGCCGATCTCCAATCCCACCTCACTGCCACACGGCAGCACCAGTACCTTGATGCGCCTCATGCAGCCTCCAGCAGATCGAAGTCCCGCAACATCTCACGCACCCGCTCAGGTTCGTTGTGCATCAATACGTCGATGATCGAGAGCCCCGGAACGAATGCGTCTGCACCCTGCTCGTACTCCGCGAAACGATTGCGCAAAAACCGCAAACGCACGCCCTGCGCGGCGAAAGACTGGCCGTCATACAGTTCCCGCCCACCTGCCGCATTGTGGTAGGTGCTGGCTTCAAAATGACGACATAAGTTCAGGATGCGCTGCTCACCGCGAGCCATCGTGCAAGGCAAGGTTGAGGCTGCCTGGTGGGAAAATGGCAGCGCCAGATACTCGAACACCGAGCGTACCGAAGCGGCATTTTTAATTGCCACATTTGACTCTGGCATCCGACAGATCGACTCGACCAGGGCGAATACCTCATTAAAGAAGGGCGCCCGGTGATAAGCGTGGCGCAACTGCAGCAGAAAAGTGTCAAACGCACCGGTGAAATGGTGCTCGTCGATCCGACGATTCTGGCTAGCACGCGCCACGGCGATGCTGAAAGTGTAAGGCCGCCCGTCCAACAGGATACGGTTGCGGTTGATGAAGCCCTTTTTGATATAGCTGACATCATCGAGAAAAACGAAGTGTTCGACACTAGCAGCCAACTGAAAATAGCCCAGGTACGGAAACAGGTAAGGCTGCATCACCCCGAGAATCACGAGCCTCCGGCCTCGTTGATCAGTTGACAGACCAACTCCACATCGTCATCCGTCAGATCAGGATGAATAGGCAAGCAGATCACTTTGCTAGCAATACTCCGGGCCACCGGCAGGTTGGCCGGCTCTGCCGAGGGCAGGCCACGGTACATAGGGAAATCGCTGATCAGCGGGTAAAAATAGCGTCGAGCCAGAATCTCGTTATCCCGCAAATGTTGATAGAGCTCATCTCTCGACAGCCGGAACTCCACCTCGACCAGAATCGGAAAATAAGCGTGATTACTGTTGTCGATCAAGCCGCTGAGGCAGCGTATTCCATCCAACCCTGCGAGCCGCTCGCGGTAAAGGCGGTCTATCTGCTTACGTCTCGCCAGCGCCTGATCGATGTATTGCAACTGCAGCAGACCGAAGGCGGCATTGATCTCGCTCATCTTGCCGTTGATGCCGGGAGCGACCACCGTGGTTTCGTTGACGAAGCCAAAGTTCTTCAAATGGCCGATACGCCGGTAGGTTTTCGCATCCGGGCAGATGATCGCCCCGCCCTCGAAGGTATTGAACACTTTGGTGGCATGGAAGCTGAGCACGCTCAGGTCTCCGTGGCGCAGGATGCTGCCACCCTCGTCACGGACACCGAAGGCGTGTGCCGCATCGTAAATCACCCGCAGGTTGTAGGTATCAGCAATACGCTGAATCGCCGCCACATCGCAGGGCATACCATAGCAATGCACTGGCATGATCGCGGTGGTCGAAGGAGTGATGGCTGCCTCAACCTTCAGTGGGTCGATGTTTAGGGAAACCGGATCAATATCCACAAACACCGGTTTGACTCCGTTCCACAGGAGCGAATGAGCAGTAGCAACGAAGGAATATGGCGTGGTGATGACCTCACCAGTCACCCGCAAAGCCTGCAAGGCCGTAACCAACGCCAGAGTACCGTTGGCAAACAGCGCCAGATGCTCGACCTCCAGGTACTCGCACAAGGCTTTCTCCAGCGCCTGGTGCATGTCGCCACCATTGGTGAGCATGCGACTGGCCCAAATTCGCTCCAGATAGGGGACGAATTCCTCCAGAGGTGGAAGCAGGGGGCTGGTGACGGTGATGGGTTTTTTCATCGGACATCCGCATGTACACGGGAAAATGCAGCCTGATAATTCTGCGTAGATAGCGACAGGATGCCATCAAGCACCGAGTCCGACTGGAACCATCCTCCCAGCCATGCCCTCTGCATGAAAATGAAATTGCTCATAGGGTCATGCAAGGTAAACGCCGGATAGAAACTGAAGGAAGAATCTTGCATGTATTTGCCGGCATATCTCGTACTCAGGTAAAGGTCGCAATTGAATACCTTGACCTCTGCAGGCGAGAAACGCAGCACATCTATCAAAATACGCGGTATGGCCGTCGGATATCCGACCAAAAAGGGATTGCGTCTGATCCCGATCTCGAAGCGTAGCCGCAAGCGCTCGCCCAGCTCTTTCAACCAATCGAAGCGTTGCAAACAGCTTTGGGCAAGAACAACGAAACTCAGGTCACGCATCACCGTAAGGAAATCATCCGGCGAGCCGCACGACAAATCATCCTCAAGGTAATAGGCGACATCCGTACGACTCCCGAATTGAAGGTGAGGCAAGGCATTACCAGCACGATGGGTCGGGCGAATGACCAGATCAAAGTTATCGATCTCTGCACCATTCGCCAGGCCGACATCTACTGGACCAACAATCGCGACCCTCTTACCCCGAATGAGTTGAGCAAAAGAGGCCTCTTCCGAAAGAGCATCTGCTACTAGCTCATAGTCAGGGCAACGCTGTTGGTACAAATACGACAGATGCAAAAAAGCACGATGGGGATCCGGCTGCTCCGCCAGCGACAAACGCAGCTCCTCCATCAAGAATTCGTGCGCTTCGGGATCGGCCTGTTCATTGGCCCAACTCATGCGATACATCGCGGGCAACAGCTCGTCAGCATGAATCAGAGTGTCCAGATCTTGCTTGCCGGCACGCTCGACAAAATTTGCGCGATGGAGCCAATATAAATCTACCTGTCCGGCCAGCAGAAACAGACGCGCGAAGAACAGCTCCATAGGCAACGGCAAGTCAGACAAGCATTGGGGATGTGAACGAGCGAAATCCGCCAGGCGCTCGGCTCGTGCCTGACAAGCCTCACTAGGCCAGCGCCAGAAAGGCCCGTCAGCACACATCAGGTGCTCTAACAGAGGATTCCAGCAGGCCTGAAATGTCTTGCGCAAAGACTCCTGCCAGCCCGACCAAGCCACAGCAAGACCCACTCCAACAAAACAACGTGGATGCAGTCCTGCACAACGATAAACGCTCCAACGACCCAGTTCGGAGAAACGCCGCTCAGGCGACACCGCCCGCATTCTTCTGAGCAGATCGGTTCGACATTGCCTATAACAGGCCGAGACGACCACCCTACCGCACCTGTCTCAGCACCATAAATGCCTCGGCAGCCTCGACGCCGACCGAATGTCCCCGGTGCAACGCCAGCGCGGCCACATGTTGCGAACTACGTGAGTGCGGCGCACTGCGCATCTCCTCGGCATAACACTCCAGCGCTACCTGCTTTGTAACCTGATAAGCACTAATGTCGACGAAGTGATTGGGCATGAACGGCATCCGCCCGGGGTTGTTCCACTCACTGCTGGACACGACCTCAAAAGCGAGAATTTCTCGTACCGACTGTCCCGGTAGCGGTCGACAGGCCGTCAATACCGCCTGTTGCGCTACTTGGTGATCAACATTCAGATCACCCTGATGATGGGTGTAGACGATCTGCGGACGGATACGAGCCAACAAAACCTCCAACGGCTGCACCACATCCAGCAAAGGCAGGCTGTCCAGACGATTGTCAGGCAGACCAAGAAAGCTCATCTCGCTCACACCGAGGGCATAACAGGCCTGCTCGCTAGCACGCAGACGGCGCCGCTGCGCATCTGCATCCTCGCTCCCTCGAGACGTCACACCATCGGCGAGATAGATCACGTGCACGCGATCGCCTTCGGCGACATGACGCGCAAGGGTGCCGCCACAGCCCAGCACCTCGTCATCGGCATGAGCCGCAACCACAAGCACATCACTCATCGAAGAGTTCCCATGAGGCCGGCGTACCGCGAATCACCGCCACTTTCAGACGACGACCAAGCAACGCATTGAAATGCTTGGGCGCCAGTCCGAAGCCTGGGCGGATACGGCGAATATCTTCGGCAGATACCTGGCTCCCGGCCGGCAAGTCACGGACGAAATAGATAGAGCGTCGAAAAGCCTTGTTGCCCTCCTCCACCGGTTGCCGCTGATATCCAGCCCGCCCCAGGCACAGCCAGGCATCATGTGCGTCACGGCATAGCCGCTCCAATTCATGCGGTTCTATGGAGAACTCGCTATCCGGCCCCTTATCGGCACGGCTCAGAGTGAAGTGCTTTTCAATCACACAAGCACCAAGCGCCACCGCTGCAACGGAGGCGGTGGTACCTAGCGTGTGATCCGATAATCCAGAAAGTACTTGAAAACGCTGTGCCAACTCGGGAATCTGGCGAAGATTGGCCTGCTCCAACGGAGCAGGATAGCTACTAATACAGTGCAGCAAGACCAGCTCTCGACACCCCGCATCACGTGCTGTAGCGACCGCCTCGGCAATCTCCTCCTCACTGGCCATACCCGTGGAAATAACCATGGGCTTGCCCGTGCTGGCTACATAACGGATCAAAGGCAGGTCTATCGTCTCGAAGGAAGCGATCTTGTAGGCTGGTGCTCCCAAGTCCTCCAGCAGATCGACAGCGCTTTCATCGAAAGGCGTTGAAAAGACCGTAATACCCAAGCGGCTCGCATGCTCGAAAATTGGTCGGTGCCAGGCAAATGGCGTTTCCGCCCAGCGATACAGGTCGAACAGTTTGTATCCATCCCACAAACCGCCCTTAATAGAAAACTCGGGGCGGTCACAATCAATGGTCATGGTCTCCGCAGTGTAGGTCTGCAGCTTCACCGCATCTGCACCGCTACGCTTGGCCGCATCAATGGTTTGCAACGCCCTGGACAACTGGCCGTTATGATTGGCCGACAACTCGGCAATAATGTAGGGCGCATATTCGGGACCGATCGATCGACCGGCGATAGAAACGTTCAAATCCATTACCTCTCCGGCGTGCCACGCGGACGTAGCACAACATGTGCGTAAAGTTGGTCACCGTCCAACTTGGCGTTGGAAAACTCCACGCAAAAATCGCCATATTCGATAAATGCCGGAGGATAACCCGAAGCATCAAGCATACGGATATGGTCGTATAGCCCCTCTAGCCCACCTGTATCCGGTAAACGACTCTGCGCTGGCAAGCGGCGCCGGAAAGTCACAACAGCCCCCTGCTGCGCAGTCGGCTGGGGACGACAGGAGATGATCTCGGCGATCATATCCTCTGCCAGTTTGCCTGCCCGGATGTAAATATCCTGCGCCGTACCTTCAAGGGTCATCGGCTTCTTCAGGTAGATCGGCCCAGCATCCAACTCTTCGACCATGCGTAACGCTGTCAGGCATGTCTCTCGATGCCCCGCGGCAATCAGATTCTGCAACGGACTTCCGCCACGGCCATAAGGCAGGTCGGTCATGTGAAAACATACGCACTCATGCTGCAGCAGCGTCTGCTCTGTCACCCTCCAGTTCCAGTGCAGAAAGAAGATGTAACGCGGCGCCATAGCAATCACTGCGGCATCTAGCGCCGCAGGGTCGCGCACCCACACCCAGCGTTCCCCAGAGCGCTGGCGCAACCGATCAAAACTAGCTGAATGCCAGTCCTTGCAGCTGACAAACAGGTACAACGGGGTATCTAGTCCTGCCATTGCGTTTCGTCCTTCAGGCGGTACTACCAGCGTCCACGGTCAGCGTGGTGCCCGTCACTTGAGCTGCCTGCTCACCAAGCAAATAGCTAACCGCTCCAGCCACATCCTCCGGGGTGGCCAGGCGCCCCAACGGACTACGGCGCTGGATACTTTGCAGCTTTTCCCCCTGCAGACCAGACGTCATTTCCGTCGCCATATAGCCAGGAGCCACATTGTTAACAGTGATGCCGACCCTGCCTACCTCACGCGCCAGAGAGCGTGTAAAACCGGCAAGCGCAGCTTTGCTGGCTGCATACACGGATAGACCACTGAACCCTGTAGAGGCGATGATCGAGGTGATGTTCACGATGCGTCCGCAACGATTCAACAACATCGGCCGCAATAGGTACTTGGTCAGTAGGATTGGCGCCTCAACATTTATACGCAGCAGTTCGCTGATATCGCGCTCATGCAACGTCGCCAACACACCGTCCCCACCTTTGGCCGCATTATTCACGAGCGCCCAGGGCCGCCCATGAGTGGCAACAATGCGCTTAGCAAATGGATGCAGACTGCCTAGATCATTCAATTCCAGACTCTCGAACAACACCTGCTCCGGATAATCGGCCTGCAAGGCACGTAGTTCGTCACTCAGGCGCCGCCCACAACCTACGACACGGTAACCATCCAACGCGGCACGCTTTGCAATAGCCAGGCCCAACCCCCGCGTTGCTCCTGTAACCACCACCGTCTTCATTCCACAATCCTTTCCCGTTTACCCGCCGGGGTCTCCGGCAAGGACTCAACAAACTCCAGCAAAGCCGGTACCTGCCATCGTTCCAAACCGGCACGGCACTGGCGCAATACCTCCCGGCGCAACGAGCTGAGCTCACTGCCCGGAGAGACGACAAGCTCAGCAACCACCAACTGGCCCATCATGCTGTTACGCCGCCCCGATACACGCGCATCCATAATGCCTGCGACCGTGCGCAAAAAAGACTCAATATGCTCAGGGCTGACCTTGTTGCCCCCAACATTGATAACACCGCCGCCCCGCCCTAGAAACAGAACGCGCTCGCCCTGCTGAAGAACCAGATCCCCCGTATCGAGATAACCCTCACTGTCAACTCGTTGCGATACCTCGCTGCCTCCGGAAGCCACCTTGGGCTTGATCAGTAGGTGGCCATCATCCCTGATACGCAAATCGCCCCCTGCCTCCCCAGTACCCAACCAACGGGCAGGGAAACCGGGTAACCCATCGCGCACGGTGAAACCGATGCCGGCCTCTGTAGAAGCATAGATATGGATCAGGCGAGCCTGGGGATATCGATTGCGCAGGGCCTGTAAAATGGCTGCATCAGCAATCTCCCCGCCCAAAGTAACCTGGCGCAGAGGAAGCAATGCACTGCGCTCGTCCATCAGCAATCTCCGCCATAAGGATGGAGTTGCCGACAATGCATTCACCCGATATTGAAGTAACAATGTCACCTGACGCTCAATCGGTAAGCCGTCCATCAACCCCAATGCTGAACCAGCCAGCAATGCCTGCAGCAATACTTGCAGACCTGCAAAACGTACTGGGTCGTACAACAGTCCCCAGACGAACTCGCCCCCCCGCACGCCATCCCGCTGACAGCGATGAACCAGACTGGCAAGGTCGTGCTCAATCAACTTGGGTTTGCCCGTCGTCCCCGATGTAGCCAACAGCCAGCGAGTTCGCCCTGAAAATGAGGGGGACATCGGCGCAGACGGCAAAGCCTCCAAAGCGCCGCCGACAAAACGGTGAGAGCACTCAGCCTGAAAAACCAGGGCATCATGCCAAGCGGCTGGCAAAGAGCTAGGCAACAACAGCACGGCCTCCACCTCGCCATCTAGCGCCAACAGTGCGGGTATCAACTCGCGCGCTGACAGCCCCTGCAATACCACACACTGAGTGCGCACCAAACGCAGGTGGCGACGTAATGCCTGAGCCTCATCGAGCACCTCGGCATAGCTGCGCATGCCCTCTTCCTGATACAGACAAGGCCTGTCGCCTGGCACTGCCTGCAGGAGTGAGAAAAAGCTCTCAGTCATTGTTGGGCATATAGCGCTGATAGATGGTGACAAACTCCCCTAGATTGCGCGGGTATACCGGCTCCGCCATCAGGCTGAATGGATCGTATCCAAGACGCTCCTCCAAGGTCGCCACTAGAATGGCAAAGCCCATGGAGTCCAACCCACTATCGAGCAGGATGGTGTCATCCTCAAGATCAGCGATTAGCTCACAGTCAGTCTGCTCCGCAATATCGCGCATAGTTTGAATGATCAGTTCTTTCATGGAGGTCAACCATCACTATATGTCATGAGTGCGACGGCCTCGCCGATCTGACGGGGCAGTTGTGTCAAAACTCTCTCTCGATTGTCTCGCCACTCATCGCGTAAATATTCGTAATGCAACAGCGCATGATGTTTTCCATCACGCCACAGCGCGTCAGCCTGTCGATTCACAAGACGGTAGGCAAAGGCTTTATGCATGCGTTGCGGAGCCTTGTTGAACTCCAGCACCGCAGCATGCAGGCAATCCATCCCCAGTTGCGAAAAAGCAAAGTCCAGCGCAGCAACCTCAAGTAGCAAGCCACTACCTGGCCAGACGGCTTCAACACCGATGTAGCACCCCCAACTACAACGACGCTCGCCTATGTCGCTGAAATAGAGCATGCCAATCGGCCGGTTCTGCTGGTGAAATACTAGGTAAAGTCGGCTGGAATCACCTTGTAGACTCGCAAACCACGCCTGCTGCTGATCAGCACTGATCGGTTGATCATTAAGCATATTGCTCCTGATCCGCGGGCTGTTACGCCAAACTCGAACCGTTTCCAGCATGTCGGCACTGAGAGGAACAAATCGACTATCGGGGATACTCATGGGATGGCTTCAAGCAGTTCTTTGACCAAGTAGGATACCCCTGCCCCCGAACAGACACCAACAGCCTGCTGGCTCATCCAATCAAGGCGCCACGGCTCGCGCAGGAGAAGAGCCAGACTCTCAGGTAAAGCACGCGGCAACTCAGCAGATGGTAGTAACAACGCGGCACCGGCCTCTTGAAGCGCAATAGCTGCCGGATACTGGTTTTCAGCGATAACAAGCAAAAGGGTGGGAACACCAAGACAGCAGCGTTCCCAAGACGTACTACCCGCCGCACCTATGACCAGATCAGCCAAGGCCATACGCCGAGCCATGTCATCGACCCCCTTCTCCACCGTAACAGTCCAGGGTAATTCGCGAGCGTTGGCACAAACCTCCTCCAGCCAAGGAGACTGCGCCCCTAGAACAACATCGATTACGCAATCTTGCGGTAAAGAGCACTGCCGTAAGGACTGCAGCACTGCACTCGTAAAGTTATCCTTGTCGCCCCCCCCAAGCGTGACCAATACACGCTGCAAGCCTGCACCGCGGCGGCGCCGAAGACTTTCCGGCCGCCACATCGCAAACTCCCCACGCAGCAACGCAAACTCACTCCCAAGCAAAAGACGACAAGACGCAGGAAGCAAGCCGGAATAATCCTCTGCCCGCCGCCCGAGATTCTGATCCAGCAGGAGGTCGCAAGTATGCCGACGATCAGCAAGGTCATCGATGACCAGCAACCGCTGACAATACGGGCGCATAGCCTTTTCCCACTCCCACTCGAGTGCGTAGTGGTCTACCACTAGCCAGTCCACATCACGATCAGCCAGCAATTCCTGGCAGTAAGAAGCATCCGCTACCTGGCTCGATCCAAGCCAGGCTGCATGCACCGGATAGCCTGTAGCAATGACTCCTGTCTCCACAGGCATAGACAGGACCTCGAACCCTTGACTGGCGATCAATTCGACAAGGTGGCCGTCATGCATCCTGCAAATGAAACAGCAACGCCCACCTTGCTCATGTAGCGCCCTCGCAAGAGTCAGGCAGCGCATGACATGGCCAGTCCCCATCGACAGCGAAGCATCAACACGAAAGACAACCTGCACTACCGCGTCCCCTTATCCATGGAGAGCACCACTGCCCGCCTCACGAATATATCCAGTCCGAAGAACGGGCTCGATCGCATTGACAATGCTGTCAGCCAACATCTTGCTACCTTCTTTATTCAGATGATATCCGTCTGGAAGAAATAAACGCTCACCCCAATCACGCGACTTATTACATCCAAAGTTCAAAAACAGCACATTAGTTCCAGTAGCGGCACTCTCCAACACGTGATTATAGGCAGCAACCTGCGCAGCCAACCCCGGAAAACGCTCTTCGACCACAGCCGAAACACCGGCCACGGCACACAGTAACAAAATACAATTTGGCCTATGAACCAGGCGCTCCTTTATCAATTTCAGGAGAACACTCTTATACTCCGGCAGCGGAACCTTTTGCCCACCACCCAGCTCGCTCCGAAACCAAAGATCCACAATACCAACTTGCAGAACAAAAACATCAGGCTGATGATAGTAGAGCCAGTCATATGACTCTACATAGACACCCTTTATCGTCTGAGCACGCACACACTTATTTATAACCTGAATTACCTCCACCGCCCCCTCTGCCCTCAGGCGCTCTTCAACAAGAACAGGATAGGTTTCACTGTAATAAAGAGCCAGCTCCTGCTCAGGCGGAGAATACGCACCTATCCTATACGGCCTAGGCAGTCCAAGCGAATCACCAGCAATCAGAACCTTCACAGGGGTATCCGTGTCTTTTCGTTCAGCAGATTGATAAGACTCTGATCCGTCTTATACTTCAAAGTCAAATGTGCATTGATATTGGACACGTGTGGATTTTCATCCAAGAAAGCGAATACTGCTTCCGCCGTCAGCGCCTTCCCTGTACCTAACAATGCTGAATACAAAGATTCAAACATCTGTAGATCTTCCTCATAGTCAAGTGTCAGGCGATAATCACGCCGTAACTCCGTAGGCAAATCCACTAGGTTGATACGAAAGTGCTCAGGATTATTGCGAAAATACCAGGTCATATACTCCGAGTACTCGGCAAAGCCAAAATGCCCAGCGATACGACGCAAGGCAGCGACACTAATGACCTCTCCTGCCGTTCCTACGGCACAGTCTTGTGCCGCCGTATAATCAGCACCTGACTCGAAATGCTTCTGAAGTAGCAATTCCATGATCTCAGGAAGGATCAGCGGGCAATCCGCGGTCACCCGGATCACCACGTCGAGACCATAGTGATCGCATGCCCCCAAGTAACGGGAAATTACATCATCAGGATGACCTCGCCATATACCCACGCTCCCCCCTGAGGTGTGTTCGACCAGAACATCGTCCTGCTCAAGCGTCGAAGTGGCGAGAACAACCTGATTTACTCCCGCGATCTGACTGCACTGCTGCAGACAACGATCAACCGAGGCCACACCAAAGATTGGCAGTATCGCTTTTTGCGGCAGACGTGATGATTTCATCCGACCCGCGACGATTACGCCAATGTTCGCAGGCCGGAAATCCTCGTGCCTAAGAGTGCGGTACTGCTCCCTGGCCGCACGTAGGACATAACGACTCTCAGCTTGTAGACGGTGGATTTCTGAGCGCAACAAGCCAACCTGAGCAGTGCGACGATAAAGAAAATCCTCATCCGCAAACAGATGACCGATATCACAAGTGGCCGCCAGCACCGGAACCTGCTGGGATTTTCGAAGATATGAATTCTCTGCTGCGGAGATGAATTCGCCATGCAGCGCTAGAGGGGCACATTGCAGTGCATCACAAAGACGTTGCATTTCATGAGGTACCAAGGCGGAGAAACCATCATATTTGGCAGCACTACGGTTGATACAGAAGTGTTTCTCAATCCACTGACAACCCAAAGCATTGGCCAGCAAGGGAGCCTGCAGGGCGAATTCCGTGTTGGCATCGGCATGATCCGCCATGCAAATATCAAATCGCGGAAACGTAGCACGCAGGATCGCAATCTTCTGCAAAGCCGTATGCTGGACGCTAGTAGGGTAAGACTGATAGCCGATCTGCAAAATCAGGAAACTGGACAGTTCCGAGAGCCGGCAAATGACTTTTTCCATCGCGCCCAGTTCGAATCCTGACACATTGATCATGATGCGTTTGTCCGCCAGATCAAGCTGTGCCAATGCTTGCAGAACCTCATAGTTCTCTAACACCGAGGCCTGCAACTTGATGCCGTAACAAAACTCCAAGTTCTGAGCCAGCACCTCAACCCCGTAGGTGTCAAATATGTCGATCCAGACATCGCCATATGAGCCCGCGAGAGAAATAAGTTCACCCCATGCCTTTTCAGGTAAAAACAGTGACTCATATACGGGAAACCATGAAAAATCCGAGAGCGCAATGCTGTCCGGCTTGAATATTTGAAACTTTAACCCCTTTCTTGGATAGTCGATCTCAGAAAAAGCTGAAATAGTACTTTCCAGTAGAGCCCTGTCTCCACCATGCGCATTGGCCAGTTCGACGACAAGGTATGCTGGCAAAACCGGAGCGCTCATAGAATCCTCACAAAATAGCCCGCAATGAGTTACAGATATGCACCTGTTGGGCTTCGGTCATATCAGGAAAAAGAGGTAGGGTGATAGCTTCCGCATAGTAAGACTGAGCGTGTGGAAAGTCGGTAACAGTAAATCCCTGCTCTTGATAATAGGGTTGTTTATAAAGGGGAATGTAATGCAGATTCACACCGACACCTCGCTCTCGAAGCGAATCGAATACTTCACGATGCGTCTTCCCTATTTCCCCCAAACGCAGTCGAATTACATATAAGTGCCAGCTCGAATAGCTATCGGGATGCTGCCACGGCGTGCGCAGCGGTAACTCATCCAGCATACTGTCGTATTGCCGCGCCAATACATGACGCCGCTCGACAAACTGATCCAGCCGCTGCAACTGAGACGTGCCCAAGGCAGCCTGCAATTCTGTCACGCGGTAATTGAAGCCTAATTCAATCTGCTGATAATACCACGCACCCTCACTGTCTTGCGTCATCAGTTCCGGATCCCGTGTAATGCCATGACTGCGCAGCAAACCCATCCGCTCTGCCAATCCGTGATCATTGGTTACAGCAAGCCCACCCTCGGCAGAAGTTACGATCTTGACAGGATGGAAACTGAAGACCGTGATATCGCTGTAACGGCAGTTACCGATCGCCTGATCCAGATAGCGTCCGCCAATAGCGTGCGAAGCATCTTCTATCACCCGAAAACCATATCGCTGCGCCAACGCATGTATGGCGCGCATATCACAAGACTGTCCCGTCAAATGAACGGGCACTAAAATTTTCGGTAGACGGCCTTCGCGCTCGGCACACTCCAGCTTATACGCCAGTGCCTTAGGGCAGATATTATAGGAAGATGGATCTATATCGACAAAGTCAACAGACGCACCACAATAACGCCCGCAGTTTGCAGAGGCGACAAAAGTGATCGGACTCGTCCACAGCCAATCGCCTGGCCCCAAACCCAACGCTAGACAAGCAAGATGCAAAGCCGAAGTAGCGCTGTTTACCGCCACGCCATATGTAGCACCAACCTTGTCCACCACCGCCTGCTCGAAACGAGGTACTTGTGGCCCTTGAGTCAGGAAATCCGATTGCAGAACCTCGACTACCGCATCGATATCAGCCCTGTCGATCTGTTGCCGACCATAAGGAATCATTTCCATGGAAAATTTCAGACCTTCAACATTGCGATGTTGTTTGCGATCCAAGCCCGCAAGGTATCCTCTGTCATCCACTGATCATTCGTATCGCTTGAATATACAAAGCCTTCAGGTACTTTCTGACCATCCTTGATACGCAACTTGCATTGGTTCCAATCGTGTATAGCGGGCAATATCTTGTAAAATCCTGGATAAGCATAGGTATTCAAGGCATCTTCCACACTGACCATCTGCTCATGCAGCTTCTCCCCCGGACGAACACCTACGACGTCAAGATGAGCCTCTGGGGCAATAGCACGTGCAATATCAACAATGTTCATAGAAGGAATTCTTTTTACATATATTTCCCCCCCCGCCATATCCGCAAGCGCGTGCCACACAAGCTCGACCCCTTGTTCCAAGGAAATCATGAAACGGGTCATGCGCACATCTGTGATTGGCAGACTCCTCTTTTCACGCAGGGAGAGGAACAACGGTATAACCGAACCTCTTGAACCCATGACATTGCCATAGCGTACGACAGAAAAGCGTGTGCCATGTTCCCCAGAATACGCATTACCCGCAACAAATAGCTTGTCCGACGCTAGTTTCGTTGCGCCATACAGGTTGATTGGGCTGCTGGCTTTATCTGTAGACAGCGCAACAACCCCTTTGACGCCTTTGTCAATACAGGCATCAATCACATTCATCGCACCGACAACGTTAGTTTTCACGCACTCGAATGGATTATATTCAGCAATGGGAACAATCTTCGTTGCTGCGGCATGCACAACATAATCAACGCCATCCAGCGCTCTATATAAGCGTTCTTTATCGCGTACATCCCCGATAAAAAAGCGAACTCGGGAATCACCTTCGAACTGCTTGGCCATCTCCCACTGCTTCATCTCGTCGCGGGAGAAGACGATTACCTTCCTCGGATTGAAACGGGCTAGAGTCATCGCCACGAAGACATGACCGAAAGACCCCGTCCCACCTGTTACAAGAATAACTTTATCGGAAAACATCTCTTCCTTCCCCCAACGCCACCGAGCGCAGCACCTATTTTGATAACACGTCGTTAAAACAAACCGATTCTAATGCACGGAGAACAACCGCTCCAAATAAGCATCTGTCGTCAAGTCGAGCACGTCAGCAAGTACTGGATCCGCCTCAATCCAGCCCAACTCAAACATCCGCTTTGTAAAAACAAAGCTACTTACAGGATCATGCAATGAGAACGCCTTGAAATACTCCATGACCCGCCCTTGTGCATACCCAGCCGAGTACCCCTTGCTGACATAGAGATTCGCATTAAAAACCTTAACCTTGGCTACAGGATAACGTGCGATATCCATAAGCACTCGCTGAATGGCGTTAGCATAACCCAACAGATATGGATTCACCCCATAGCCCCCCACGTCCATACTTGCACGAACAGGGCGAGACACCTGATCCAACCACTCTATTTTCTTTAAGCTCACTTGATCCACTACTACAAAGTCGAGCGTATTCATTGCTCGCAGAAAATTCTCCGATTCCCCGACCAGAAGATCATCACACACATAGTATCCAATGTCCGTTCTACGCCCGAAGGCATCTTCATGAAATGCATCCGAATGGCGGCAATTGAAACGTATGACTACATCGAAGCTTTCTATCTCTGCGCCATTGGCGAGCCCAACATCAACTGGCCCTACCAACGCCACACTTTTCCCTTTCAGGTAGCGCGAAAAGAAACGATCTTCCTCTTTCTCGCCTAACGAGCGAAAGTCAATCGCACCCGGACGCCGATGGTACAACTCAGAAAATTTCAAAAAATACAGGAGATGATCTCTCGCATCGCCCAAGAAATGCCTTTTAACAAATGACTCTGCTTTAGAGAAACGCTTACCATCTAGCGTCTCATTAATAAAACAGATATTTTGAACCTGTTGAATCAAGCGCCCATCAAGCGCCTGATCATCAATCGAGAGCGCAAGTTTCTCAGAGAATAATTTTCTTGAGCGAACATAGATATCTGACACGCCAAAGCACAGAAAGAAACTTGCAAAGAAGCCGAGCATTGAAGCCGGCAGCCCCTGAAGTACACCTGGATACATCCGAAAAAAATCTGCCAAACCACCAACATCCTGCTTGATAGAGGACATATCCTCACGCCAGAGAAGGCTGTTCGTGCTTTTCAGGAACGTAGAAATAGGTAAATATGCCCTCCGAAACTTGGTCTCCAAATCGGCCTCTAGCCCCATGCAACCTATAGCCAATTCGAGACCTGCAATTTGGCTGGAACGAATGCCGTGCCCCCGGAATGTGCTCCAGTCATCAATGATAGCCAATCGTTCCGACAAAGAATCCACACCCATAATTTTAATATTAATTAGGGCATGCCAGCGGTACCAACCCAGCGCGATAGGCCAAACCTTCATTGATTCCAGCCGGGCCAAACGACTCAAACGTTCGAACGCCTCTAGCCAATCCCCCATGCGGAAACTAGACATGGCCTCGCTGAACTCAACACGTAGACTGAGCGAGTAATTATGTGGATATCGAAGAACTGCATACTTCAATAATTCCTCATGCAATTCCCACTCTTGGAGAACCTCACATGTTCTTGCGAAAGCATGGATGCACTCGATGGAAAGTTCACCAGAAGCCTGAGCACTACTCCAGTGAGCAAGCGCCTCCGGCCACTCTCTGGACTCCATTGCTCGAATAGCACGGACAGAAGTCTCTTCTACATCACAACGAGGTAGGGTGCTCTGCATGATCGCTAAAAACTCCAAGAATTATCGACCAGCCCTGACACAGGCTACATATTACGAAACAGGCTGGAAGAAACCCCAGGTGTCCTTTCCAGATATAAAACATCACAGAGCGGGAGCAAATAGTCAAAATATCCGCTCCAATCACTTCCCATTACAAAAGTGTCGACGGCGTAATTAACTATGTCACTTTCCTTCTGCTCCCAGGTGCACTCAGGGATTACTAGATCAACGTACTGTATCGCCTCGACGAGCTCCCGGCGCTCCTCATAGGGCACCAAAGCCTTCTTACCCTTCAGCGCGTTGAACTCATCTGTGGAAACAGCCACGATGACGCGCTCACCCAGCGTGCGCATACGCTTGAACAGGCGCAGATGGCCAATATGGAACATATCGAAGGTTCCATAAGTAATCACCGTTTTGCTCATATAGTTGCGCTCGCTCAGGTCAGACTGACAAAAAACCGCCACTAGTTATGTGATAGCAAAATCCTGGCCAGGATAGAGAGGCCATCAGGAGACTGCAGATCTATCTGCCAGAGACGTCAGGCCCTCTTCCACTTAGCCAGAAGCATGACCAGCCAGACCATCGCCATCGGGAGCTGCCCTGATTTCTTCAAGGCGACGAGCCATCACCCTACATCTGATTGAACAGATTCAACCCGGCAATCTTCACATAGCTCTGCTGCGCTGCTTCCAGAATGATCGACTGGAACGACAGTCGCGACAGCGCCTCAGCATAATCCAGCTCACGCAACTCAGCCTGGACGGACTTGTTGACCAGCGTGACATCTTCGTTGTCCGTCAAGCTAGACTCGATGACGTTGAGCCTTGCGCCAATCTGACCGCGCCCCTGATCGAGCACGGTCATTCCGTTGTCGAGGTTGGTGAGCCCCAAGGCAACAGCGTCACGCATCTGACGGTTACCCTCCAACGTGTCGGGCGCCTCCTCCAGCGCCTTGCGCGCGGCGGCGATGGTGTCGAGGATGCCTATCTTGTTGACTGGCGCGGTAGCCGGATCATTATCCGGAGGGGAGACTGTGAACACCGCGCCCGGCGCTGGCGTGCCATTCACATGGAAAGCTACGCCCTGATATCGCACCAAGGTGTCTTCATCTTCAGTGAGCCGGCCCGGAATCGCCGTGCCATCAACGCCGTTCTCATCCACCGGAATCAGCTCGTAATTCAGCGGATCAGCAGGGTCGTTGAACTCGAGCCGGATACCTCCAGCAGGGAATCGGGCGAATGAAACCTCGTCGTCGACCAGCCCACCACTTAACGTGCCATCGTCAGGTGCAATGCTCACACGAGCGGCGTTGCGCCCACTTTCGAACAATGAACGCCCGCTGTCGCTGATAGCGATCTGCAGGGAGCTGGCGATCTGCAATTCACGCTGGCCGTCGTCGCCGGCATAGGCATAACTGCCGTCAGGTTGAACGACGAAGGGCTGCGTCTTGCCCTGGAAACCGGAAAATATGTATTCACCCCTGGCGTTGCGGGTGTTCATCAGGCCCAGCAGTTCCTTTTCGCGCTCGGCCAGCTCAGCAGCGATGGACCCGCGATCAACCTGAGCGCGCGAGCCGTTGCCCGCCTCCACCAGCAGGTCTCGAACTCGCAGCAGGACGGTATTGATCGAGTCAAGAGTGACTTCTTCCTGCTGCAGGCTGTTATTCGCTGCAGTGAGGTTTTCCTTGTGCTGATTGAGCACGCCCTGCTGCTGCTCCAACTGTAACAGGCGCACCGAGGCCACCGGATCGTCCGCCGGGGTCAGGATGCGATTGCCAGTGCTGATCTGTTCCTGGGTACGGATCACACTCGCGTAGTTACGCTGCAAGCCGTTTACGCCGTTGTTGAACGCCTGGACAGTGGAGATGCGCATATCGAAACCTCTGTGAACTGCTCGTCCATACCTGCTTCTGTATGAGCGGATTCTGCTAACAACCTGTTGCGAGCGACGCCCGCACCCTACAGGCCCTTCCGGATTAGCGGAAAGCACCTATCAATGTATCGAACAGACTGCGCGCAGTTTGAATGATTTGTGCCGATGCCTGGTAATACTGCTGAAACTTGATGAGATTGGCCGCTTCCTCGTCCAGGTTGACGCCTGAAAGTGAGTCGCGGTTATCTGTGGCCTGCTTGAGGATAGTGCTGGTCGCATCATCATCCATGCGGGCCTGGGCGGTCAGGGTGCCGACTCGCTCCACCAGTTCTCCGTATGAGTCGGAAAAACTCATACCGATATTTCCTGCAGCACCAGAGCTCACCCCCACCACCGCACGGTTCTGCAGATTGGCCAGCTCCAGAGCGTTGCGGTTATCGGAAACGCCTTTGTCGTTAAGCCCCAAACTGAAGCTGTCGCCGTCCTGAGGACGACCACTGAAGCTCTGTTCGACGGTGTAGCTCTGGGTAACCCCACCTACCGTGACCTGCACGGCGAATGACAATGTGTTGTTCTGACCCGGTACTACTGGCAACGAAGTAAGTGGCACCGAAGCTGGCGGTGCCGTCGTGATGCTCATGCCCGCCGGCAGCGGAGTCTGGAAGACCAGTTCGCCGGCCGTCTCGTCGTAACGCATGCTCAACTGGCCGAAAGCGCTTATGTTGGCCTGCTGCAAGGGGTCGGAGACGAAGCCGTCATTGGGGAAGCCGACAGGCGGGTTCGCTGGATCCAGAACTGCCTTGATAGCAGGCTGCCCTATTTGCCCAGTTCCCCGGTTTTGCTGATTGGCCTCACCGCGTAGTGGCGCCGCAAAAGCCAGCTGATCAGGTTGATCCAGCTGCGCCCCGATATCGAATGCCCCGTTACGCGTCGGCTGCAGCAGTAAACGGTCGCCGGCAAATGGAGTTCCACTCAGGGTAACGCTGAAGCCTTGGTCGCGACCGGCGCTGTCACTAAAGCGAAGCTCGGGAAAGTTACTGGCATCAACGGTGATATCTGCGTTGTCGCTGAGCCGGCGCGCCTTATAGTTGGTGCCGTCGAACTCCAGGCGATAGTCACTGGCGTGCAGTACACGGCTGTTGTCTATCGACAAACCGCCGCTGACTTGAGAAATGTTGTCTGAAAAGGCGCGCACGCGCTGAGACATCAATGCAGGGCTATTGAGATCCTTGAACAGACTGGCGCCCACATTCCCCTTCAGATCCAGCCCCTGCCCGAGCTGACTGTTGACCTCCTCGCTAACCGCGATAGCCATCCGACCGAGAGCGTTGAAGCTCGAGTCCAGCACTTCTTCACGATAGCGAATCAGCCCACCCAGCTCACCGCCGGTAATCTGCGTGGTAATCGACTGGCGCGAGCCACCGCTGACGAAGTCGATGTCAAAACGCGTAGGATCGGAGCGCCCCGATACAGCTTCCAAGCGGTTGGCGGTGTTACCGACCACCAATGGCTGACCACTGCCAATGAACAGGTTGTAGCTGTTATCGTCCTGCGGCACGACCGTGACGCCAATGTATTCAGATAGCTGCCTTACCGCCTCATCTCGCGCATCGAGCAAATCGTTGGGCGGAGCTCCCGCAGAGGACGCCAACGCAATTGCCTGGTTAAGCTGGCCTACCGAACCCGCCAAGCGGTTGACCTGCTCACTGACGACCTGCATCTGCTTGTTGGCGAATTCGTTCTGGCTGGCCAAGCGGTCGTAAAGCGTATTGAAGCGCCTCGCCAGACCTTCGGCTTCGGATAACACCAGCTGCCGCGCCGGAATATTGGCAGGATCTTCAGCAGCCGTTTGAGCGGCGGCGAAGAACTTCTGCAAGGATGGCGTGACACCCGTCGTGGAGCCGGCCAACAGAGAATCAAGCTGGCTGATCTGGCTCAGATAGGACTTCACGTCAGCACTCAACGCAGTGCTGCTACGGAGCTGAGAGGTGAGAAACTCACTGTAGGTTCGACGAATATCCGTAAGGGAGGTACCCGAGCCGATATAACCAGCCCCACTGAACTGTGGTGTACGGGTCGCCTGCGTCGTGTCCTGGCGAGAGTAGCCAGGCGTATTGACGTTGGTGATGTTGTGACCGGTTACCGTCAGCGAGGTTTTGGTTGCCGAGAGCCCCGACAAACCGATGCTCAATAGATCAGCCATGATTCAACCTCAAGTCCTTGTGGTGCTACTGTCGGCAGCGGCGATTGCTTGATAGGTCTGCATCTTGCGAGCGATCTGCGAAATCTTGCGCGCATAGTTCGGATCAGTGGCGTAGCCAGCCTGCTGCAGTTCCTTGACGAAACGCTCCGGATTCTCGGTGACGTTCAGCGCCTTCTCGTAGCGACCGTTGTTCTGCAGGAAACTGACGTAATCGTCGAAGCTCTGCGCATAGGAGTCATAGGCACGGAAGCTGGCCGCCTCCTTCACCGCCTTGCCACCCTTGTATTCCGTGGTCAGCACGCGGGCTGATTCGCCCTCCCAGCTACCATGGGACTTGATGCCGAACAGGTTGTGGCTGCTCTCGCCATCGCGGGTGCGGATGATCGACTTGCCCCAACCGGTTTCCAGAGCGGCCTGGGCCACCAGGTAACGCGGGTCGACACCGATCTTCTCGGCAGCGGCTTCCGCCATCGGCAGCATGGTGGCGACAAATTCCTGCGGTGAGCTGAATGCAGCTTTGCCCGGCGCCAGTGGCGGTTGAGCAATACGACGGCCCGTCAATGCATCGCTATTGCCAAGACTGAGGCCGCGATCCTTGGGCGCGGCGCTGGCCTGCGCCGGAATCCAGTCACTGCCGGCCAGGGTCTTGCCCTCGCCCACTGCAGCCGATGGCACGATACCGGCCAACAGGCGGTCCGCCAGTTTGCCCGGCACGGAGAGGCGCCGGCGATTGAGCAGCGCCACGTCATCACGGAAGCCTTCGCTAGTGGCGACCTTGTCAGCCTTCGACTTGCTCACTGCTGCGACCGGTTGCTCGATCTGCGCGAAGGGGTTTGGGCGGCTCGACGGCTGCTTGATCTTCGACATCTGCCGCACCAGTACATCAGCCAGACCGATACCGCGCCCTTCCTTGGAGAGCGTCACCGCCAGTTGCTGGTCGTGCATGTCCTGATAGGTCTTGCTCTCGTTGCTGTTCATGAAGTTGCCCTCGCCGAACGCGGCGTTGGCCGAACGCATGGCCTTGAGCATTTCATTCATGAACAGCGATTCGAACTCCTGCGCAACCTTGCGGATGTTCTGCTCGGTGTCACCGCCCACCTTGAACTGGTTGAGGCGGTCCAGGTCGGTGAAGGCGCCACTGTCGATCGGGCTTTTACCGCCTGCCAGCAGACCGGCTGAGAGTCGAGAATCCATATCGGCAATCCTCCTCAGATCACGATCAGGTCGGCCTGAAGGGCGCCGGCTTGCTTGAGCGCCTCCAGGATGGCCATCAGGTCGGAGGGCGCTGCACCCACCTGGTTAACCGCACGGACGATCTCGTCCAGGCTGGTACCAGGGCCGAACTTGAACATCGGTTTGGCCTCTTCCTCGGCGCCCACGCGAGAGCGCGGCACCACGGCGGTCTGGCCGCCGGAGAATGCCTCGGGCTGGCTGACGATGGGGTCTTCGGTAATGGTCACGGTCAGGCTGCCGTGCGTCACTGCAGCCGGCTGTACCTTGACGTCCTGGCCAATGACGATGGTGCCGGTACGCGAGTTGATGATGACCTTGGCCACCGCTTTACCTGCCTCGACCTGCAGGTTCTCGAGGATCGACAGATAGTCGACGCGCTGATTCGGGTCGAGCGGTGCGCTGACGCGAATCGAGCCGCCATCGATGGCCTGGGCCACGCCAGGGCCAAGCAGGTCGTTGATCTGATCGACGATATTCTTCGCCGTGGTGAAGTCGGGGCGGTTGAGGTTCAAAGTCAGGTAATTGCCCTGATCGAAACCACTCGGCACCGGACGCTCGACGGTAGCCCCGCCAGGGATGCGCCCGGCGGACGGCACGTTGACGGTGATGCGCGAACCGTCGGCACCACTGGCGTCGAAACCACCGACCACCAGGTTGCCCTGGGCGATGGCGTAGACGTTACCGTCGATGCCCTTGAGCGGCGTCATCAGCAGGCTGCCACCACGCAGACTCTTGGCGTTACCAATCGAGGAAATGGTGATGTCGATGGTCTGTCCGGGCTTGGCGAACGCCGGTAGATCAGCATGCACCGATACGGCCGCGACGTTCTTCAACTGTACGTTGCCACCTGGCGGCACCTTGATGCCGAACTGCGCCAGCATGTTGTTGAAGGTCTGCACGGTAAAGGGGGTCTGCGTGGTCTGGTCGCCGCTGCCATTAAGGCCGACCACCAGGCCGTAACCGATCAACTGGTTGCTGCGCACACCCTGGATCGACGCCAGATCCTTCAAACGCTCGGCCTGGGTCGGCAAGCTCATCAGCAGGCACAACAACATGACAGCCAGCAGGAACCAGTCGTTGACGGCGCGGCGACGATAACCGCGATGAGCCACGGCAAACTGCTGACGGCAGGAGATCAACGACATCGAACGCTCGCGCGCCTTCTTCGGCAGGAACGAGTTCTGCTCACGCACCGGCACGTCCGTAAAAGCTTCGCGGATAGAACTCACGCCTACCAAGGTCAGGGGCCATTTCATCGTCATATCCTCAGAACGGCCACAGCGGGCTGACAAAGAAGCGGCTCAGCCAGCCCGGCTGACTGGCATCGGCGAACGCACCAGTACCGGAATAAGTAATGCGCGCATCGGCAACGCGGGTGGATGACACGGTGTTGTCCGTCGTAATGTCGTCGGCACGAACCAGGCCGGAAATACGTACCAGCTCATCACCGGTATTAAGGGTCATCCATTTCTCGCCCCGCACCACCAGGATGCCATTGGGCAGAACCTCGGCGACGGTAACGGTGACCGAGCCCGACAGACTGTTGCTCTGCCCGGCCTGGCCGGAGCCGCTGGCCTCACGCTCGCCATTGAACTGAGCGCCGAGATTCATGCTGCCGCCCGTCAGTGGGTTGGTCGCCGATGGGGTGGAGCCGAACAGCGACGTCACGCCCATATTGGCGCTGCTGTCCTTCTGGATGTTGCTGTTGGCGTTCTTGCTGGCCTGAGTACGCTCATTCAGGGTGATGGTAATGATGTCACCGACACGAAATGCCTTGCGGTCGTCATACAGGCCATTCTCGAAGCCTGCCTGATAGATCGAGCCGTTGTTCTGTGCAGCCGGCAACGGGGTACGCGGCAACACCGGCGCGTAATAGGGATCATCCGGCTTGGCTGTCGGCGCCACGCAGCCGCTGCCAAGCAGCAGGCCAGCCAACAGGGGGAAACAGAGAATTTGCCGGTTCATAACCACTACCTCGCGGCGTTCAAAACAGTGTCAAAAATCAGAGGTTCTGCGTCACGAACGACAGCATCTGATCAGCGGTGGAAATCACCTTGGAGTTCATCTCGTAAGCGCGCTGGGTGGTGATCATGTTCACCAACTCCTCCACCACGCTGACGTTGGAGTTTTCCAGGGTGTTCTGCAGCGTGGCGCCAAGGCCATTGAGACCCGGGTTGCCCACCTGCGGCGCGCCACTGGAACCGGTCTCCAGGAACAGGTTGTTACCGATGGCTTCCAGGCCCGCAGGGTTGACGAAGTCGGCCAGCTGGATATTGCCGATGATCTGCGGCTGCGGATTGCCGGTGGTGGTCACCGAGACAGTGCCATCTTCACCGACGGTGAAGGTGCGCACTTCGTTCGGCAGGACGATCGCCGGTTCCAGGGCAAACCCCTGGGAGGTGACGATCTGCCCATCGGAATTCAGGTGAAAGCTGCCGTCACGGGTATAGGAAACGGTGCCGTCGGGCTGCAGGATCTGGAAGAAACCACGGCCATTGACCGCCATGTCCAGCGGCTGCTCGGTCGTTTGCAGACTGCCAGCGGTGAAGATCTTCTGCGTACCCACCACGCGCACACCGGTGCCGAGCTGCAAACCTGAGGGCAACTCGCTGTCCTGGCTGGACTGGCCACCTGGCTGACGACGGATCTGATAGAGCAGATCCTCGAACTCGGCGCGATCACGCTTGAAGCCGGTGGTGGCGACGTTGGCCAGGTTGTTGGAAATGGTGGTCAGGTTCATGTCCTGAGCGGACAAACCGGTCTTGCTGACCCACAGTGCCGGAAGCATATCGATTCTCCTCGGGCGCCGGTTTTACGGCGCCGCGTGCTGGTAATTAGCTAATTTGCAAAACCCGCGCCATGGCCGACGAGTTGTCCTCGGCGGTGCGCATCATCTTCACCGACAGCTCGAACTGACGGGACAGGGAGAGGATGGCGGTCATCTCTTCAACGGCGTTGACGTTGCTCGCCTCGAGGAAACCCGACGTCACCTGAACGGTCGCATCGGCCTCTATCTCGGGCTGGCCCTTGACGCGGATCAGGCCATCGGTGCCCTTCTCCATGCTTTTCGGATCAGGGTTGACCAGCTTGATACGGTCGACTTCAGCCAATACGTTGGGATCTTCACCAAGCGCACGAATGCTGATGGTGCCGTCCTGGCCAATCTCCACCTTCTGCTCCGGCGGCACGGCAATCGGCCCGGCATTGCCCATGACCGGCAAACCATTGCCGGTACGCAGCACGCCCAGGGCATCGATATTCAGGCTGGCAGTACGTACGTAGGCCTCGCTGCCATCGGGCGTTTGCACGGCGATCCAGCCCTTGCCACCAATGGCAACATCAAGGTCACGACCGGTTTCCTGCAGCGAACCGGGGCGAAAATCCGTAGCCGGGCGTTCGCTCATGGCGAACACGCGCGCCGGATGGGTCTCACCGAACAGCGGCATGGAGCGCGCCTGCTCGAAATCGCGACGAAAACCCGAGGTGGAAACGTTCGCCAGGTTATTGGCGTGGGCGCGCAGAGCCAGTGTGTTGTTCTGCGCTCCGGTCATGGAGACGTACAGCATCTTGTCCATGGTAATTCTCCGAGTGGGCGACACGCCCTTGGCTCTTTGCATTGACTACAGCAAGCGCCGTGCCAGCCTCGAAAAATAAGCGTAAGATACTGATTTAAAATGATTTTATAGATAAGCCAGGATCACAAAGGAACGCCGGCGGCGGGGTTTTGCCGGCCCTGAAACGGCAAAAGCGGCAAGCCAGGCTTGCCGCTTTGTTTCAGCCCCGAGTCATCAACGCAGGTTGATGATGGTCTGGGTAATGGCGCTTTCGGTTTCGATGGTCTTGGCGTTGGCCTGGTAGTTGCGCTGGGCCACGATCAGATTCACCAATTGGTCCGACAGCTCGACGTTGGAGTCTTCAATCGCACCTGACTGCACTGCCCCCAGAGTTCCCGAGCGCGGCGGGTTACGAACGGGCTCACCCGAAGCCAACGATTGCACCCACTGCGTCTTACCTACCGGAGTCAGCCCCTGCACATTGGCAAAATCAGCGAGGATCAGTTGCCCCTGCACCCTGGACTGACCATTGGTGTAGCGCCCGAAGATCATGCCATTCTCATCGATCTCCAGGCCTGCCAATTCGCCAGTGGTATAGCCGTCCTGCACCACACTGTTGACCGCAAAACTGCTGGAATACTGAGTGGCATTGCGAACATCCAGACGCATACCGTCCACATGAGCCTGCGCACCATTGCCAACAGGAATCGCCGGATCACCTGAAAGGTTCGATGGAGTCCATTGACTGCTGCGCAAGGTCAACGTGCCATCCTCATTGAGCATCCAGAAGTGGTCGGCAGTCAGCGGAGGCGCAGGGTTTGCGTTGGGGTCATAAACGTTGGCCGAAGCGCCGAGAGGCTGCAATTTGCCAGCGGCGTTGAAACCCATCTCGACCGAAATCGGCGAGCTGTTACCGACCCGGGAGATGGCCGCCAGGATATCCTGGGAAGTCGGAGCAGGAACCGCTGACAGCATCGGCGTGACCTGCGCATCGATACGACTGCGAAAGTCTGAGGGATCCTCCAGCGCGCCAAGAGCCGCCGCAAGCACACTGGCCGGGGTACCACCACCCTGCAGCGCGTCACGGGCCGCCAGGTTGGCATCCCCCGCCTTGGGGTGCGCGCCGTCGATCAGTACGTCCATGCGCCATTCATTTGGCCCGGTCTTGACGAAGTACTGAGAAAATACGTGGGCGTTACCCTGCGTGTCGTATACGTTGAACGACGTAGACGAGTTGTAGGTAGTCGGGTCGGCCGGGCTGAATGGAGTATTGATTGGCTCGTTCAGGCGCGAGTTCAGGTTGAAGCTCTGCGCGGCAGTAGAAGTCGCGCGAGGCTCTTGGTTGGCGCTATCGACACGCAGGTCACCGACAACGCCAGGCTGCAGCACACCATTACCATCGACCAGATAACCCTGAAGGTTGTAGCCGAAGTTATCGGTGATGAAACCCTCTCGATCGGTACCGAAATAGCCTGCACGGGTGTAACTCAGCGACCCGTTGTTGCTGACCTGGAAGAAGCCATTGCCGTTGATCGCCAGATCCAACACGTTCTGCGTGTAGTTGACGTTGCCCTGGTTGAACAACTGCGAGATCCCCGACAGCAGCACCCCACTCCCCTGCGGCATGCTCCCACCGCCCAGCATGGAGGCGGCATAGACATCACCGAACTCGGCGCGCGACTGCTTGAAGCCCGCGGTACCAGCGTTGGCAATGTTGTTGCCGGTGACATTGAGATCCTTGGTGGCAGCGCGCAAGCCGCTAAGACCAATATTGAAAGACATACAAGACTCCTTCGCCGGGGCTCCCGGCAGAACCTGAAATTACTGGCCGATGACCTGAACGCTGGAGAGCGGAACGCTTCCAAGGCCCGCGAGATTCAATAGCAACTCGTTACCACCAAGGGTGACGCTGTCGACGTTGGCCGGCAGCAGGGTGTAAAGCCCCTTGGTCTCATCGCCGTAGGTGGCTTGCGCTTCGAACTTGTATGTCCCCGGAGGCATCACTTCACCATCGCTATTCTTGCCATCCCAGATAAAACTGACATTGCCGGCTTCCTGCTGCCCAAGATTGATACGCGTCACCAGCGCACCGGAAGCGTTGTCATAGACGTTGACATACACATTGCTGCTGCTAACCGGAAGCACGGTACTAGCTTTGAAGCTCTCGCTGGTATCGACCACAGCCTTATCGCTCGGAATAATGACTTTGCGGCCGACCAGAGAAGACGCCTGCAACGCCTGCGAAGACTGGAAGCTGGAAAGCATCGAGCCCATGCTGGTGTTGAGCTTCTCGATCCCTTCGACCTGGCTGAATTGCGCCAACTGGGCGATGAACTCACCGTTACCCTGAGGCTCCAGCGGGTTCTGGTTGTTGAGTTGGGCCACCAGCAAGTTAAGGAACTCGTTCTTGCCGAGGTCATTGCTCTTCGGTGCGTCCTGTTTGAGCTGGTACTGATCCAGTACTGAGCTAGTGCCGTTTACGGTGCTCATACCCTGATTTCCTCGTCTCGTCTTACTGACCCAGGGTCAGCACGCGCTGCAGCATTTGTTTGGCGGTGTTCATCATTTCAACGTTGGTCTGGAAGGCGCGACTGGCAGAAATCATGTCGGCCATTTCCTCGACCACGTTGACGTTCGGGTAGTAGACATAGCCGTCAGCGTTGGCCATCGGGTGATCAGGCTCATAGCGCGGCATCAGGCTGCTCTGATCCTCGATCACGCCCAGCACCTGCACACCACGCCCGGCCTCATCCTGTTCGGCGAACAGCGAGCCGCGGTCGCCGCCTTGAGCATTCTGAAAAACGGTGGCGAATACTGGGTGGCGAGCGCGGTAGGTCTGATCCAGGCTCGAGGAAACGGTCTCGGCGTTGGCAATGTTGCTGGAAATGGTGTTCAGGCGAGTGCTCTGGGCGCTCATGCCGGTTCCGGCGATGTTGAAAACACTGGCAAGGGACATGGTCGCGCTCCTTATTCGCCGCGCAGGGCACTGGTCAGCCCTTTGAATTTGCTATTGAGAAAGGTGAAGCTGGCCTGAAACTGCACGGAGTTTTCGGCGTAGTTCGATTGCTCGATCTGCAGGTCGACGGTGTTCTGATCCAGCGACGCGTGGAACGGCGTGCGATAAGGCAGTTCAGCTTCACCGCCGCTGACGCCTTCGGCCGGAATGTGGCGGCTATCGGTGCGGTTCAGGGAAACGCCACCGCGCTGCATGCGATTGCTTTGCTCGGCCAGGACGCTGGCGAAGTCCAGATCGCGAGCCTTGTAGTTCGGCGTATCGGCGTTGGCGATATTGTTGGCCAGCACCTCGGCGCGCTGAGCGCGAAAGCCGAGGGCCTGTTCGTGAATACCGAGTGCTCTGCCGAAGTTGATGCTCATGTTCCGAACCTTTGCCGCTTGGGCCATGTGGTCACTGTTGTGAGCTATTCAGCAAAGGCTGTGCCAATTTATTTAATTCAATAAAATCAATACGTTAATAGCAATCAAGCGGAAAAATAACGGCAAAGCGGCAAGGCTTTACCGCCTACGGGCAAGCAAGCGGCAAAGCCAACCGGACAGATTGCCGCCCCGCCGAACCCCAGGGTGCGCGATGCGCACCGGCTCTTCTGCACCACGCCAAACCGCTGGTTCACACGACGAAACCTATCCAATCGGGCCCATGGTTTTCAGAGTCCAGAAACGCAAACGGGAGGCCAAAGGCCTCCCGTTGCTGATACCAAACATGCCTTGCGCCTATTTGGCCTTGTAGATGATCCCAGGACTGCACTGCACCATCTGGTACTTGTCCGGCAGGCCATTGAGCGCTTCGGAGGCGCCGAGGAACAGATAACCGCCCGGTTTCAACGTGGCGTGGATGCGCGTGAGGATGTCCTTCTTCACTTCTGCCGAGAAGTAGATCAGCACGTTGCGGCAGAAGACGATGTCGAATTTGCCCAATGCCGCGTAGCTATCCAGCAAGTTCAGTGGGCGAAACTCGACACGACTCTTGATCGGCGCCTTGACCTGCCAACGCCCCGGCCCCTTGGGGTCGAAGTAGCGCTGCAAACGCTCCTGCGAAAGGCCTCGCCCCATGGCAAGGCTGTCGTACTCGCCGGATTTGCAATTGGTCAGCATCGACGGCGAAAGGTCGGTGGCAACGATCTGCACACCTGCCTTGAGCTGACCGAGGTTGGTGCGCTCGAACTCATCGATGGACATCGACAACGAGTAAGGTTCCTGACCGGACGAGCAAGCCGCCGACCAGATGCGCAGGCGCTGGGCCGGGTAAGCCTTGATCAACTCCGGCAGCACACGGTTCTTGAGCACCTCGAAGGGATAAGTGTCACGAAACCACAGGGTCTCGTTGGTGGTCATGGCATCGACCACCTGCTCGCGCAGGCCACTACGCGGCTGGCTCTGCATGCGCTGCACCAGCTCGCCCAGGGTCTTGATGCCGTTCTGTTCCATCAGCTTGTTCAGACGGCTGGAGACCAGGTACTGCTTGTTGCTGCCAAGCAGAATACCGCAGGCCTTTTCCAGGAAAGTCCGGAACTGCTCGAAATCCAAATTACCTGAAGACACTAGTGCCGCCTCTGCAACCATAACGTTCGCCGAAGGTTACCCTTCAGCCCCCATCCGATACACGAATGCGATCGACCACCCGCGCCGCCAGATCATCTGGCTTGAACTTGGCGAGGAAGTCGTCAGCGCCGACCTTCTTCACCATCGCCTGGTTGAACACACCGGAAAGCGAAGTATGCAGGAGGATATGCAGCTTCTGCATGCGCGGATCGCTACGAATCTCCGTAGTCAGCGTATATCCGTCCATCTCGGGCATCTCGATGTCGGAAATCAGCATCAGCAGTTCCTTGTCGGGATTATGCCCCTCGTCCGCCATTTTCTTGAGGTAATTGAGTGCCTCGCGGCCATCGTTCAGCGCCGTCACCTCGACGCCAACGGTCTGCAGGCAGCGCGAAACCTGTTTGCGCGCCACCGAGGAGTCATCGACGATCAGCACATGCTTGGTCACCGCCTGACTCTGCACCTGATCATCGATGACGCCAGCGGAGATCACTTCCGAGGTCGGCGCAACTTCGGCAAGAATCTTCTCGACATCGATGATCTCGACCAACTGCTGGTCGAGCCGCGTGACTGCTGTCAGGTAGTGATCGCGTCCGGTGCCCTTGGGTGGCGGATGGATCTCCTCCCAGTTCATGTTGACGATACGCTCGACCGAGCGCACCAGAAAACCCTGAACCTTGGTGTTGTACTCGGTGATGATCACGAAGCTGGTCTTCAGATTTTCCAGAGCGGTACTGCCGGTAGCGATGGAAAGATCGAGAATCGGAATGGTGCCCCCACGAATGTTGGCCACCCCCCGCACCACCGGACTTGATTTGGGCATGATGGTGAGATTCGGGCACTGCAGCACCTCTTTCACCTTGAATACGTTGATACCGTAAAGCTGTGGGCCTTCCAGGCGGAACAGCAACAACTCCAAGCGGTTCTGTCCCACCAGCTGAGTGCGCTGGTTAACCGAATCCATCAACCCGGCCATGCCCGGACTCCTTCTTGTCTAGTAACGCCTACCCCATTGAGCCTAGCAGGCGGCACGGGGCTTGCTTTGCATTGCTTATGAAGCAGAGAACGTCATCATTCCGTCAGCTACTGGCAAAGTGCCTTACCCCTTTGCCCGTTTTACTCGCTTTGCCGACACTCGGCTACAGCGCTACGGCGGCTGCCACCTTCACCAGCACTGAACAGCTTATCGGCGCCACCGAGGCCTTTCTTGAGCAGGCGACCACTGAATATCTACAGCGTAGCGAAATTCAGGGCCGCCATGAGATTCGCGTCAACCGTCTCGATCCGCGGTTACGCCTGCCCCTGTGCGATCAGCCGCTGACCACCACGCTGGAAAGCCCGGCGCAACCACTGGGCCGCGTCACGACGCGCGTGCGCTGCGACGGCAGCGCCCCCTGGACCGTATTCGTGCCAGCTGAAGTGCGGTTGTATCGACCAGTCGTCGTACTGACCCGCCCGCTCAAGCGCATGAGCGTAGTCAAGGCCGCAGATTTGAGCCTGGTGGAACGCGATATCGGGCAACTGGGTCAGAACTTCCTGACCGACCCGACGCAGGCAATCGGCAAGAAATTGACACGACAACTCGGTAGTGACCAGATTCTTCTTTCGACTCATCTGCAAGTAGCCGAGGTCATTCGGCGCGGCGATCAGGTGGTGATCAGCGCTCGCGGCGCTAGCGTGAGCGTCCGTATGCCCGGCGAAGCCCTGACCGATGGCGCTCCAGGCGAACAGATCAACGTGCGTAACCTGCGTTCGCAGCGAGTCGTTCGAGCCCGCGTTGTCGGGCCTGGTCAAGTGGAAGTACCCATGTAGGCATGTTTCTTGTAGCGCAAAGACGTGGCGATTCCCTACACTGTTCAATGACGCGATGAAATTAATCCTAAAGTTTTCCCGGCAGCAGCCGAGAAGCATGGCAAGCGTCCACCATATCGTCCGAGGTTCTGCATCATGGTCATCGACTTCAACCGGCTGAACAATGCCAATACGCCCGCCAATGCGGGACGTACCGGCGCGACTCAGGCTGGCAATCGCAATGAGTCGGCACAGCCGAACCAGGCGCCTGTCACCGGTAACGATGAACAAACCAACGCCAAGAGCGGCGAATCGGTGCAACTGAGCCGTGAGGCACAACAGTTGCAAGCAATCGGCGAGAAGCTGCGTGATCAGCCCATCGTCAACAAGGAGCGTGTGGCCCAGTTGAAACAGGCCATCGCTGATGGCAGCTATCAGGTCGACAGCAAACGCGTCGCCCAGAAACTGCTCGACTTCGAATCCCAGCGCTAGTCTCAGGGCTGCGCTGGGGGTGTTGGACGCCCGACCCCCAAGAGCCCGCCATGAATGACACAGCCTTGCTTGACCTCTTCACCAACGATATCGGCACTGCCGAGCAATTGCTTGAGCTGATCGATAACGAATTCCAGGCACTCACCGAACGCGACCTGCCGCGCCTCGATAGCCTTCTCAGCGAAAAACAACCTCTGCTTGCCCTGCTTCAGCAGCATGGCAACGATCGCAGCCGCCTGCTGCAAAATGCCGGTCTGAGTGCGGATCGCGAAGGACTCAACGCACTGGCGAGCAAGTCCTCCGTGGGCGATCAACTGCTGGCGCGCAGTGAAGAGTTGTCCGCTCTGCTGCAGCGTTGCCAGGAGGCCAATCTGCGCAATGGGCGCTTGATTCGCGCCAACCAGGCCTCGGTCGGCAGCGTCCTCGGCATTCTGCGCGGCGGAGAGACTCCGGGCCTCTATGACAGCCGCGGCAGTGCCGCTAGAATCGCGCAGCAAAGACCGCTCAGCCAGGCCTGAGCCATCCCCCCAACAAAAAGCACAGGGACATGCAGGCACTCTGCCAGTATGCTAGTGCCGTTGTAGTCCATGACTCGGAGAGTTCCGAACTGTGTCCAGCGCGTTCAACGACGAGAGCGGTCCTCAACCGCCCAAGGTGCTCAAGACATCCGTCGAGATCATTGCCACCCTACGTCAATTGCAACAGAACCATGATCCCCTGGTTATCCAATTCAAGGATCGTGGCCAGCGTTTTCAAAGTTACCTTGTAGAAATCGATAAAGACCGTGCGCGCTTAGCGCTGGACGAGATCATCCCTAACGATGGCGAACGTTTTCTCAAGCAAGGCGAAACTTTCAACGTCGAGGCGTTCCGCGACGGGGTGCGAGTAGCCTGGACCTGTGATCACGACGTGCGGCTTGGCGAGCTCGAGGGAGCCCCCTGCTACTGGGCACCGTTGCCCACCGAAGTGATCTATCACCAGCGCCGCAGCGCCTTCCGTGCACCGCTGAAGCAGAGCGATCTGATCAAGGTCGTACTCAGCGGCGACAAGCTGCGCGAGCCGCTGTCAGGTCATCTGCTGGACATCTCGGCCACCGGCTGCAAACTGCGCTTCGCCGGCAACCTCAGTCAGCAATTGAGCAATGGCCAGGTACACGAACGACTCACCGCCTATCTGCCCTTCGGCAACATGACCTGCGCCGTGGAGTTACGCCACGTGCAATACGAGGACAAGGTCGACATGACGTTCGTCGGCACTCGTTTTCATCGCTTGAACGGCCTTGAGCAACGTCAGGTCGAGCGCTTCGTCTATCAGCTGCAACGCGAGGCGCGTCGCACCGAGAGCGACGGCCCCTTCTGACCCGCGCAGCCTTTACTGGTCCGCCTGCGTTTTCTGCTGGTCCTCTTCAGCCGCCGCTGCCGCAGCGGCGGCTGGCTCCTGCATCTGCTCCTGCACCGTCTGCTCATCGACCCTCGGGTCGAGCGCAGCGACCAGTGGTGAGCTGGTGACGTTACCCGGCATGGCCATATGGTGCAGCGGCGCATCATCGACCTGATGCAGGTGGGTCACCACTTCAGGACGAATGCGCCAGACCAGAATCAACGCGCAAACGCTGACGAACACATAGAGCATGTTGGCGCCGTAGAAACGCATCAGCACACCGGCCAGCAGCGGGCCGATGCAGGCGCCCACGCCGAAGGTGACCAGCAGCATGGCCGTCAGTGACACGCGGCGTTCCGGCTCCACATGGTCATTGGCCAAGGCCACCGCCAGTGGATAGAGACTGAACTGCATCAGGCTGACCAGAAAGCCGACACCGAACAGCAAGCCGAGGAATACCTCCGGCAGTGCCGCCAGCGGCAAGGCAGCAAGCAGCAGCAAGACCGAGCAGCCGCGAATCAGGCGCACGCGGTCATGCCGATCGGAAAGCCAGCCCAGCGGCCACTGCACCAGCAGGCCGGCGAGAATGCAGCTGCCCATGAACAGGCCCACCTGCTCGGTCGACAGGCCCATCCGTGTGGCGTACAGCGGCGCCAGACCATAGAACGAGCCGATCAGCAGACCGGCCACCGAGATGGTGGTCAGCGACAACGGCACACGACTGAGGAAGAAACGCAGCTCCAGCGGCGCCGGGTGCAAGGGGGCCGGGTGCAGGCGCCGGGTCAGCGCCACCGGCACCAGGCACAGCGCGAAGCACAGCGCCACCAGCATCAGCAGCTCCAGCCCCAGCGTCGGGTGTACGACCAGAGCCAGCTGGCCAAGGATCAGTCCCAGATAGGAGGCCGCCATGTAGCCACTGAACACCAGGCCCCGCTGCTTGGCTTCGGCCTGCTCGTTGAGCCAACTCTCGATGACCATGTACTGGCACATCATGCCCAGGCCCACCAGCATGCGCAGGAACAGCCAGAACGGCAGCCACTCCACCAATCCGTGGCCGAGCACCGCTGCGGTAACCACCCCCGCGCAGGCCACGTAGGCACGGATGTGCCCTACCCGACCGATCAGCCGATGCCCCAGCTTGCCACCCAGCACCAGGCCGAAATAGTTGGCCGCCATCAGTGCTCCGACCCACAGACCATCCACGGTATCGGCCAGACGCAAGGCCAGATAGGTACTGAGCAGACCGGAACCGAGCAGCATCAACAGAGTGGCAAAGTACAGCGAGCGGAATGACTTCCAGATCAGTCGCATTGGCGGGTAAAGCTCCTTGTACGGTAACCGGGTGAGCGTCACGCCTGTGCGGCGAGAACACGACGCTCCCAGGGCGTAATTTCATCGTAGAAGCTGGTCAGCTCCAGGGTCTTGCTGGCGATGTAACCTTCGATGAATTCCGCACCGAACAGTTCGATTGCCAACTCGCTGCGTTTCAGACGCTCGATCGCGGCGTGCATGGTACAGGGTAGCGCCAATTCTTCCGGCACCTCGAACTCACCCTGGATCGGCGCGCTGGGCTGCAGCTCACGCTCCAGACCATGCAGACCAGCCGCCAGGCTGGCAGCGAGGGCCAGATAAGGGTTGGCATCGGCACCCGGCAGACGATTTTCCACCCGCCGCGCCACCGGGGCACTGGCCGGAATACGCAGGCCGGCGGCGCGATTGTCCACCGACCAGCAGGCGTTGTTCGGCGACGCATAGGGATGACACAGGCGCTGATAGGAATTCACGTGCGGTGCGAACAGCAGGGTGAAATCGGCCATTGCAGCCTGCTGACCGCCGATGAAGTGATAAAAAGCCGCTGTCGCCTCGCCATTGTCAGCGCTGAAGATATTGCGGCCACTACCCCGCTCCACCACGCTCTGGTGGATATGCATGGAGCTACCCGGCGTATGCGCCAGCGGCTTGGCCATGCAGACCACGGACAGTCCATGCTTGAAGCCGACCTCCTTGAGCAGGTGCTTGAACAGGAAGGTCTGATCGGCCAGCTGCAACGCGTCGCCATGCAACAGGTTGATCTCGAACTGGCTGACGCCCATCTCGTGCATGAAGGTGTCGCGCGGCAGCCCCAATGCCTCCATGCAGCGATAGACCTCGGCGAAGAACGGCCGCAGGCCATTGCCGGAGCTGACGCTGAATGCCGAGCCACCGTCTTCACGACGGCCATCCAAGCCCACCGGCGGCTGGAACGGCTGCTGCGGGTCGGGGTTGGCGGCGAACACGAAGAACTCCAGCTCGGTCGCCACGACAGGCTGCCAGCCATGCTCGGCGTAGCGCGCCAATACCCGTTTGAGCAGACCGCGCGTGGAAAGCCCGGAGCTGCGCCCGTCCAGTTCGTCTGCGTCGCAGATGGCCAGTGCGCGCGGCGACTCGCTCCAGGGCAGACGATGAATCTGGCGAGGTTCGGCGTTAAGCAGCAGATCGCCATCGTCACCGCCGTAGAAACGTGCCGGCGGATAGCCGCCCATGATGCATTGCAACAGTACGCCGCGAGCGAGCTGCAGGCGCCGTCCCTCAAGAAAACCGCTGGCCGTCATCACCTTGCCGCGAGGAACGCCATTAAGGTCCGGAGTTACGCAATCGATCTCATCGATACCCTGCAGCAGGGTTTCCAGTGCCTGGCGGCTGGCAGTGCTCATCTTTTGTTGTCCTTGAATGACGCGGATACCGCCTGACGGCGACGATGCGTACAAAATACGCACCAGTCGTTCGATATTTCAAGCAGGCAAAGCTTGCCGAGATGCGACACCGGCTTGCACCCTGTCGTCCAGATACCAGCGGCTGGCACGAAGCGCCGTGAGGCTGTGCTAGAGTCGCGCGCTATTTTTTCGGCCGACCTTCCACAGGCTGCGCTGAAAGCCCTCTCGACCCAGGCGCGACGGCCTTTGCCACACGCCCAGCAACCAGAGAACCACGCGATGTCCCAAGCCATCCACCCTGCCCTGCAGCTACTCAACCGCACCAGCCTGGTGACGCAGATCATCATCGGCCTGCTCGCAGGTATCGCCCTTGCCGTGATAGCCCCGCAGGCAGCGCTGTCCGTCGGCTACATCGGCAACGTGTTCGTCTCGGCGTTGAAGGCGGTGGCGCCGGTATTGGTGTTCATCCTGGTGATGTCGTCCATCGCCAACCACCAGCAAGGCCAGCAGACCCACATTCGCCCGATCCTGCTGATGTACCTGATCGGTACCTTCAGCGCCGCCCTGGTCGCGGTGGTGGCCAGCTTCGCCTTCCCGTCGTCGCTGGTGCTGAGCAGCCAGGCCGCTGAACTGACGCCCCCCGGCGGCATTGGCGAGGTGCTCAAGACGCTGCTGATGAACGTGGTCGACAACCCGGTCAACGCGCTGCTGCGCGGCAATTTCATCGGCATTCTGGCCTGGGCCATCGGCCTCGGCTTCGCCTTCCGTCATGCCAGCGCCAGTAGCAAGCAACTGCTGGGCGACCTGTCCAATGGCACTACGGCCATCGTCAAGCTGGTAATCCGCCTGGCACCGCTGGGTATCTTCGGCCTGGTCGCCGCAACCCTGGCCGAATCCGGTTTCGACGCCCTGCTCGGCTACCTGCACCTGCTGGTGGTACTGGTCGGCTGCATGCTGCTGGTGGCCCTGGTGGTCAACCCGGCGCTGGTGTACTGGAAGATCCGCAGCAATCCCTACCCGCTGGTGTTCACCTGCCTGCGCGAAAGCGGCATCACAGCCTTCTTCACCCGCAGTTCGGCCGCCAATATTCCGGTCAACCTGCAGCTGTGCCAGCGCCTGGGCCTGCACGAAGAGACCTATTCGGTCTCCATTCCACTGGGTGCCACCATCAACATGGCTGGTGCGGCCATCACCATCACCGTGCTGACCCTGGCTGCGGTGCATACCCTGGGTATCCCCGTCGATCTGCCCACCGCCCTGCTGCTGAGCGTGCTGGCCTCGATCAGTGCCTGCGGCGCATCCGGTGTCGCCGGCGGCTCGCTGCTGCTGATCCCGCTGGCCTGCAGCCTGTTCGGCATCCCCAACGAAGTGGCCATGCAGATCGTCGCCATCGGCTTCATCATCGGCATCGTTCAGGACTCGGCAGAAACCGCGCTGAACTCTTCCACCGACGTGCTGTTCACTGCCGCCGCATGCATGGCACAAGAGCGTCAGGACAGCTGAAGCTCGGCGCTTTGATAGCAAGGCCCACCTCGCGTGGGCCTTTTTTGTGGCTGAAACACTCAGACACGCAAATGATAATTTGTATTATTAGCGTTTGATTGCTAGATTGCCCCGGTCGCTCTGCCGACGCGTTCTATTCGCGAAGCTTCCGGGTTCAATCGCCATGCATCCTGCTACCGACCTCGACGCCCTGCTCAAGTCCGTCTCCCTCTGCCTGCCAGGCCTGAATGGCAACGTGGCGCCAGTACGCAGCGACCAGTTGCTGTGTGGCGGTCAAGGCAATCAGGAGCGTATCGCCGCGCTGCACGACTACTGGCAGCAAGCCCATCCCGAGGCGGGGCGACACTACTGGTCCACCCGTTGCTGGACCTTGTTGATCTGGCAACCCATCTACCTCAGCCTGTTGGCCGCTCACCTGGAACACCGCGTACCCTGCCTGAAACGCATGGGGCAATCGATCCGACAGGGCTTCGTCGGAGGCTTCAACCTGCCGCCCGATTGCCCCCTGCGTAGCGGTGACAGAAATCTTGTCGAGAACGCCGCTGAGCGACTGATGAACCTGCTGGAACGTCAGCTGGAGGAGTTCAACGGTGTCTCCAACATCTACCCCAAGCTGGCGCGCCTGCTGATTGCCGACTGCGCCCGCGCTGCATTGCTTTTGCTGCAACGCCACCAGGGCCTGAGCAATGGCCAGCTGCGCGAGCTGGAAGACCGCTGGCTACAGGCGCTGGGCTTCCCTGGCAAGAGTCCACTGATCGAGGTAAGTCTCGAAGATGGCAGCCAGTGCCTGGCGCTGGGACGCAACGCCTGCTGCCAGCATTTTCGCCGCGCCGACGGCGAGCCCTGTGCCGGCTGCCCGAGGTTGAAACCTGCCGAGCGCTTGCAGCGCTTTCGCGAGGAGCTGGTCTGCTGATGTGCGCGTGCTACGCAACGCACAATCCACTTCGAATCAATGGGTCGCCCGGGTTTGGCTGAGATGCACAGCGCACCGAGCCTGGTCGACAGTTGGCGCCCACTGAAAGCAGGCGCTTGCCGCTACGGCCTGGCGTTGCTCGGTCTGCAGATCATCGCCTTGCTGCACCTCAATATCAGCCTGGACCACTGGACGCTGACTGTCCCCGAAGGCGACAGCTTCGCCGCTCTGCAATTTCACCTGGCCAGCCTGCCGCGCCTGGTGATGACGCTGCTGGTGGGCGCGGCACTGGGGCTATCCGGCAGCCTGTTGCAACAACTGACGCAGAACCGCCTGGTATCACCCATGACCCTCGGCGCTGCCTCCGGCGCCTGGCTCGGCTTGCTGGCCGCCAGCCTGGTCCTCCCTATTTTTGCTGCCGAATATGGCCATTGGGCGGCGCTGGCCGGCGCACTGCTGAGCGTCGGGCTGGTGTTGCTGATTGCCGGACGCGACGGTATCGCCGGCTTGCCAGTGATACTCGCCGGCATGGCGATGAACCTGCTACTGGGCGCACTGGCCATCGCTGTGCTGATACTCAACCAGCAACAGACACGCGGCCTGTTCATCTGGGGCGCAGGCGATATGGGACAGATCGACTGGTCCTGGGTTCATTGGCTCTGGCCCAAGTTGTTGCCGGGGCTGCTGCTCCTGTGGCTCGCCCCGCGCGTGCTGACCTTGCTCAAGCTGGGCGGCACCGCCGCTCGGGGGCGCGGGCTGAACCTGTGGCCGGCGCTGCTGATGCTGTTTCTTGCCTCGTTGTGGATGACCGCTGCAGCCATTACCGCCGTGGGTCTGATCGGCTTCATCGGCCTGGTGGCGCCCAACCTGGCGCGTCTGTGTGGCGCCCGCACGGCCCGTGACGAGCTAGTCTACAGCGTACTGCTGGGCATGTTGGTGCTGTTGGCCAGCGATGCCGTGGCGCTGCTACTCAGCCACTGGTTGAGTGAGCAGATACCAACGGGCGCCGTCGCCGCCCTGATCGGCGCACCAGCTCTGCTCTGGCTTGCCTGTCGCCAGGGCGCTGCGCAAGATCGGCAAGCGCTGGCCCTGCCCCGAGGCCGCGACAGCTGCAAGGTTCGCACATGGTGGCTGCTGACGTTGGCCACGGTGCTCACCGCGCTGTTTGGCCTGTGCCTGCAATACGCGCCACAGGGTTGGCAACTGGCCTGGCCAGCGGACGTCCTGTGGTCGCTGCGTTGGCCGCGACTGCTGAGTGCGGCAGCCGCTGGCACTGGGCTGGCCGTTGCCGGTGTACTGCTGCAACGCCTGCTGCACAATCCGCTGGCCAGCCCCGACATTCTCGGCCTCAGCGCCGGTGCAGCACTGGCGGTGATGATCAGCCTGCTGCTGTTCGGTCAGGCGCTGTTCTGGCTGCTGGCACCGATTGCCGCCTTCATCGGCTGCCTGCTGGTGCTGGCGACGTTATTGCTGCTAGGGCGCAAACAGAAGTACTCGCCAGCGCTCATGGTACTGGTCGGCATGGCCCTGGCGGCTCTGCTCAATACCGCTCTGCAACTGGCCCTTAGTCAGGGCTCTTCGGATTCCCTGGCCTTGCTCGGCTGGCTAGCCGGCTCAACCTATAGGGTCAGCGGCCTGCAAGCCATCGCGCTGGGTTCGGGGGTAAGCCTGCTGATCGGCCTCAGCCTGTTCTGGCAACGCGCGCTGGATCTGCTCTCGGCAGGCGACGGCATCGCCCATGGACGCGGCCTGGATGTACCGGCAACGCGCTTGGTCCTGCTGTTGCTGGTGTCGCTGCTCTGCGCCCTGGTGACCAGCCTGGTCGGCCCGGTGAGCTTTCTCGGTCTGCTCGCCCCGCACATGGCCGTCACCCTCGGTGCTCGGCGCATCCAGCAGCAACTGCCGCTGGCGGCGCTACTTGGCTGCTTGCTGATGCTGCTGGCCGACCTCATCGGCCGCAACCTGATCTTTCCCCTGCAGATCCCACTGGGCATCGTCGCCTCGATCCTCTGCGGCAGCTACTTCATCTTCTTGTTGCTGCGCAGGCGCCTGGCATGAAGCGCTGCACGATGCTGCTCTGCCTGCCTCTGTTCTGCTGGCTGCCAATGGCCGAGCCGGCCGAACCACGTATTGCCGCGCTGAGCTGGGAGCCTGCCGAGCACCTGCTGCAACTGGGCATCACCCCGCTCACCGTGGCCGACGCCGCGGATTACCGCGATTGGGTGGTGCATCCGACGCTACCCGCCGAGGTGCTCAACGCCGGCAGTCGTACCGAACCGAACCTGGAGCGGCTGGCACAGCTGCACCCCGAGCTGATCCTGATCACGCCCCTGCTGGAGGACATGCGCCAACCGCTGGAGCGCATTGCGCCGGTGCTCAGCTACGGTGACTTCACCCAGCAGCAGGACAACCTGCAACTGCAGCGCGACAACTACCTGGACCTGGCCGCACGCCTGCAGCGCAGTGATCTGGCGCACGAGCGCCTGCAGCAGATGGAACAGCGCATCGACGAGTTGCGCCAACACCTGCTGGAACACTTCGGCGGTGAGTTGCCCAAGGTCACTCTTATCCGTTTCGCATCGGCCACCCAGGTGTACATCTTCGGCCCCAATTCACTGCCGCAGCACGCCATGTCCTTGCTCGGCCTGCAGCCGGCACAAGCAGTGCCAGTCAGCCGCTGGGGCAATATCCAGGCGCCGGTCACCCAGCTCGGCACGATCGAGGATGGCGTGGTGATCTATATCGAGCCCTTCGCCCAGCAGGAGCGCCTGTTCACCACCCGTCTGTGGCAGGCCATGCCGTTCGTGCGCCAGCAGCGCCTGACCAGCATGCGTTCGACCTGGACTCACGGCGGCGTGTTCAGCGTTGAGTATCTGGCCGAAGCGATCAGCGAAGCGCTGCTGAAACTGCCGGCGCAATAGAAAGCCCCGCCTGTGATCAGGCGGGGCTGGGGCGGGATCAGTACTTCCAGCTCAGACTCAGCATCGCATTGCGCGACGGTGCATAGTAGGACTGCGCCCAGTACAGGCTGGTCAGGTACTTGCGGTCGAACAGGTTGTTGACGTTGAGCGAGACATTGAAGTGCGGGTCGATGTCGTAGCTGGCCAGCGCATTGACCACGGCGTAGGAGCCCTGACGACTGACGATGGTCTCGCCGGTGGTCGAAGTGCCCTGCTCACGGAAGATCTCGCTCTGCCAGTTGACGCTGCCGCCCACCTTCAAGCCCTGTACCTGCGGCACCTGATAGGTGGTGGCCAGGTAAAGGGTGTTCTGCGGAATGAAGGTGCGCGTGCTGCTGCCGTCACCATCGCGAATCGAGAACAGATGAGTCAGGCCGGCACTGGCTTCCCAGCCTGGCGTCAGCTGCCCGGCCAGGGTCATTTCATAGCCTTCGACCTTGGTGTCCACGCCCTGGTAATAGGAGAAACCCTCAACGCTATCGAAGCCGGCGTACTCGGGGGTGTTGTCCTGCTTGGTACGGAACAGGGCGAAGCTGGCATTGAGGCGGCGGTCGAACCACTCGCCCTTGATTCCGCCCTCGATGTTGTTGCCCTCGATCGGCTCGAGCAAGGCATGGTTGCGATCGACCTGGTGCTGCGGGCTGAAGATCTCGGTGTAGCTGGTATACAGCGAGTAGTTGTCGTTGAGGTCGTAGGTCAGGCCGACATAGGGCGTGGACTTGCTCTTGTCGTACTGATGGCCTTCACCGACACGTTCGCCGCTGCTCTTGAGGTTGCTGTGGTTGACCCCGGTGATCAGCTTGAGCTGGTCGCTCAGCGCGAAATGTCCGGCCGCGTAATAGCTGCGGCGGTAGGTGGTGTAGTCGGCCCAGCTGGTGACATTGGCAAAGTCCGGTCGCGGATAGTTGCCGTCGTAATCCCATACCGGTGGCAGCGCCACCCCCGCAGCATCGTCGCTGGAGGTCCAGTGCGCGCGGGTGCGCGACCAGTTGCTGCCCAGCACCACCTCATGGGTTCGACCGAACAGCTCGAACGGCCCCTTGACCGAGGCATCGCCCAGCAGTTGGCGCTCGGTACGGTCGAACTTCGACGCATAGGTGGTCAGTCCCAGTCCCGTGCTTGCATCCGGCACGCCGCCGGCCATGAGCATTTCGGCGTCGGAGCCGATCTCGCGGTAGTTGAGGGTCACCTGGGTCTGCCAGCCGCCACCCCAATCGGTTTTCAGCTCGGCGAAGGTCTGTTCGTCATCGGTATCCCAGTAGCTCCAGTCCGGCGCGGTATTGTGCGAGCGGTCGTAATGCACCTTGGAGCCGTTGGTGTAGTACAGCGATAGCGCGCTCCACATGATGCCTTCCGGGCGGTTGCGCTGTTTGGAGTAGCCGATGGTCGCGGTGCTGCTGTCGGTCAGGTCGGCCTCCAGAATGCCGGAGAACAGCGTCTTGCTCGGCTGGTAGCGATCCAGGTAGGAGTTGCCCTCCTGCCCGGCGACCAGGGCGCGCCCGCGCAGCGTGCCGCTGTCGTTGAGCGAGCCGGACACATCGGCCTCCAGGCGCCGGGTCTGCCAGGAGCCATAACTGAAGCCCAGCTGCGCCTGGGTTTCGCGGGTCGGGCGCTTGCGCACGAAGTTGATCGTCGCCGACGGGTTACCGGGGTTGGAAGTCAGACCGTTGGCGCCCTTGAGAATCTCGATACGGTCGTAGAGGAAGGTATCGATGTCGCCCATCTGCTCTTCAGAAGAGAACGGCACACCGATGCCATCGATCTGGAAGTTGTTCACGTCCAGGCCACGCGCGGTGAAGTAGGTGCGATCGGTCTCGACCCGCTGCACGCCGATGCCCGCAGCCTGCAGGGCATCGTTGGCGCTGCCGAGCTTGAAGTCATCGAGTTGCTGACGGTTAACGCTGGTGATGGTTTGCGGCGTTTGCCGCGGCGTCAGGTCGAGCTTGGTCGCCGTGCCGCTGCGACCCAGGGTGTAGGAATCGCTCTGCTCGGTGACGACCGGCGGCGCCTGGTTGACGCCGGTAACGCTGACCGGCTGCAGCACCAGCGCCTCGCCTTCTTCCTCGGCTGCGGCGGCCACCACCGGCCAGGCCAGCGGCGCCAGGCACAGGGCCATGGCCAGTACGCGAGAGCTGCAGGTAGCGCGCAAGCGCGCCGGGTGTTGTGAGTGATACATCGATTTCATGGGCAGACACTTTTTCTTGGTTGAGTTGGATAAGGCGTGGGCACAACGCAAGGGGACATCAGCTCATTGCGGCAACCTCCATGTCGGGCCGATACGCGCGCCTTAGCGGCGCTCGGCAGCCAGGGCCTGGCCCATCACCTGGCGATACCAGCCGTGGAAGTGCTGCATGCCCTCCTCCAGCGGTATCTGGTACGGGCCACTGTCATCGACGCCACGCTGATACAGCGCACGCCGGCCGGCATCGGTTCGCTCGGCGATCTCGTCGTCCTCGATGGCGGTTTCCATGTAGGCAGCGCGGTGCGCCTCGACCAGCTCGCGATTGCCTTCGCACAGCGCCTGCGGGTAATAGAACTCGACGACGTTGAGGCACTCGTGCACGCCCTTGGGGTAAACGGTGGAAAGCACCAGGGCGTGGGGGAACACCTCGATCATGTGAGTCGGGTAGTAGCTGGCCCAGATCGCACCGAAATCCGGCGCGGCATCGCCATGCACGGCCATCAGGCCTTCATGCCAGGCGCGGTAGGTATCGGTGCCGGCACGCGCCAGGTTGGGGTTCACGTTGATGCGCTGCAGGCTGTACCAGTCGCCGTAGTCCCACTGCAGCCCCTCGCTGCGCACGTAGCGGCGCAGGCCGGGATGGAAAGAGGCGATGTGGTAGTCGTCGTTGTAGATCTCGATGAAGGTCTTCCAGTTGCACTTGCACGGGTGCATCTCGACGTGGTCGAGCTGGTAGTCGGAGAAGTCCATGTCCGGGCGGCGGAACAACGCGCCGATGTCGGCAACCGGGTCACGCGGCCCCTCGAAGAGAAAGCCGGCAACGTTGTGCAGGGGGTAGCGCGGCAGGTTGCGGCAGGGCTTTTGCGGAAACTTCGGCGCACCGACGATCAGCCCGCTGGTGTCGTACGTCCAGGCGTGCAGCGGGCACATGATGCGATTGCCGGTGGCGCGCAGATTGCCACGGCGCACGGTGCTGGCATCGCTGCCCGGGCTGAAGTCGCCGAGCATCAGTGCCTGACGGTGACGACACACGTTGGAGAGCAACTCCACGCCATGTTCGTTACGCACCAGGATGCGGCTGTGCTCCTCGTGCGGCAGCGCGTACCAGTCGCCCAGCTCGGGCACCATCTTCTCGTGGCCGATGTAGTTGGCGCAGTGGCGGAAGATCAGCTCCTGCTCGCATTCGTAGATCGCCGGGTCGCAGTAGCTATGAATCGGCAGCTGCGGCTCGGTGGCGCGAAAATCGTAGGGCGTGGCGGCAAACTGAGCGGTACGACTGGGGTTGTACATGCTTGGCTCCTTGCAGCGAACTCGAGGCTGGCTGGCAGTCGCGAGCTGAAACCGGCCTGCACCGATCCCGCCCGCGTAGACGCGCCAACGCCTCAGGCTCTGGGCTATGGCCCAATCCGGACCATGGAAGTCGTTGCCCCGCCAGGCACCGCCTGACGGGGCAGGCAGCTAGCGCTGCAGCTCGGCGATACGCCGCGGCGCTGGCTCGTGCTCGACACGAGGTGCGAACGGTGCGACCGGGTTGGCCAGCGGCTCGGCCATGATCAGGCTGCCCGCCGGGTTCGCCAGGTCGACCATCTGCAGGTTGTTCTTCAGTTGCAGGCGGTTCAGGCACGAATGCAGGAAGCTCGGCGCGAAGAAGTCGTAGCGCGCGAAGCGCTCGGCCAGCTCCGGGTGCGCGTGCTGATAGTCGACCACCGACTCGGCGACACCGCGCCAGAATTCGGTCTCGCTCATGCACTGGTTCTCTTCGAGAATCTGGCTCATATGGCGGAACACGCCGTCGAACACGTCGATGAAGATGCCAAGAATCTTGTAGTCCTCCGGCACGTCCACGGCCAAACGCTCCAGGCCCGGCGGCATTTGCGCGTCCTTGTCGAGAATCGCCGACTCCTCGGCGATGTCCTTCATGATCGCGCGCACCGGCACGTGGCCGTCGAGCACCAGAATCAGGTTCTCGCCATGCGGCATGAACACCAGGTGGTGCGCATAGAAGCAGTGCATCAGTGGTCGCAGGAAGGCGTCCATGTAACGACGCATCCAGGCCCGCGGCGCCAGCCCGGAACGGCGGATCAGCTCGGGTAGCAGGGCCTGGCCCTGCGGGTCGACGTGCAACAGCGCGGCCATGGTCATCAGCCGTTCGCCGCTTTTCAGGCGGCTAGCGGGGCTCTCCCGCCACAGCGCTGAGAGCATCTTCTTGTACGGGCTGTCGGTCTCCAGCGCCGCCTCGTAGTAGCGGTTGCGATAACCCACGGAGGCGACTTCGCGCAGGATGCTGAAACCGTATTCACGCAGCACCGGATCGCCGCTGATCAACTGATCGAGATAGGCGTTGATCGCCGGCGTACCGGCCATGTAGTACGGCGACAGGCCGCGCATGAAACCCATGTTGAGGATCGACAGCGAGGTCTTCACGTAGCAGCGTTGCGGCTGCGACATGTTGTAGTAGGTACGCAACGACTGCTGGGCGACGTACTCGTCGCTGCTGCGCCCCAACGGCACGATTTTGCGCTGGGCGATGTCGGCAGCGAACATCAGGCTCAGCTTGCTGAACCACTGCCAGGGATGGGTCGGCATCAGCAGGTAGTCATCGGCATTCAGCCCCTGCTCGTGCAATTGCTGGCGGTAGGCCTGCAACTGCGCCTCGCCCAGTTCCTCACGCAGCAATTGTTCGTGATCCAGCCCAGGTACGGCGGCGAAGTGCGCGTTGTCGCGGTGCACAGCAAGCCAGATGATGGCGAAGCGCGAGCCGGTTTCCGGTGCGTAGGCGTGGTAGTCGAAAGCGTTGAAGCCCAGGCGGCCGTTGTTGGCGACGAAGCCTGGGTGGCCCTCGATCATCGCTGCCTCGATGGTCTGGTAGTCGGCGTCGGCCAGCTCGGCGCTGCTCAGCGCGCGCTCGCCGTGCTTGAAGGCGGCGCCGTAGAGCGTGCTGCTGATTTCATCCAGATACACCGGCAGCTTGTCCGCCGGAATGCCCAGCGTGCGCTTGAAGTCGATGACGAAGGTCAGCGCATCGAGCGCCTGCACCTGGCCATCGAGTAGGCGTTCGATGCTGGCCGGCTCGATATGCCAATGACGCAGGGCCATGGTGCGCGCTTCGAAGCGATACACGCAGCCCTCGGTGTCGGCCATCAGCTCGTAGCGCTGCCAGCCTTCGCGTTCGGCCGCACCCAGCAACTGCGGGCTGAACAGCTGCTCATGGGCATATTCGGCGATGGCCTTGCGCACCAGCAAGCGATTGACCTTGCGCCACAGCTCCGGAGTGAGGTGGGCGACGGCAGCGACAGGATGATCCAGACGAGGAGAAGTCATAGCGGGCTTGATCCTTCAAGTGATTGGAAAAAATCGGCGGGCGTGCAGAACGCCAGCAGTGCAGTCTTGGCAGGCAGCTCCACGGGCCCTTGCTCGACGAAGCCGACCAGGCGATTGAGGCGATGCACCTTGTGATTGCGAATGTCCGGCTCCACCACCACGCGGCGAGCACCGAGTTCGTCGAAGAGATAGGCCATCACCGCGCGCAGCACGTCACGGGTGAAGTGGCGAATCGGCTGGGCGCTCGGGCCGACGAAAAAGTGCATGCCGAGATCACCAGGCTGCACCGCATAGCGCTTGCCGAGCGGGTCGTGCCGGGGGTCGTAGCACTCCATGACGAAGGCCGGCGCGCCACGGTAGAAACCCATGAAGGCACGCATATGGCCGCTGCCCAGGGCGTCGGCGTAGAAGTCGCGGGTCGCCTCCAAGGTCATGTCCTGCATGTTCCAGTAGTGGGCGTAATCCATCTGGTACCAGGGGTTGATCACCGCGACGTCCTCGTCGAGACGCAGCGGACGCAAGGTGAAATGCGGGTCGAGCTGCGCCCTTGGCTGGCTCAGCGCAATGGCTTCAGTTGGCATGGCAGAGTTCTCCCTGAGCGGCGTGCCGGCGGTCTACGCCGAACCAGCCGCGGTCGATGATCGCCGTCAGCAGCAGGCCTGCCGCAGCGATGACGAAGGTCAGCGGAATACCGACCAGGTTGACCAGGAACCCGGCGCCGAACGAAGACAGCAGCACGCCGAGGTTCTGGAAGAAGTTGGTGACGCCAAAGTCGCGGGCATAGGCATCCGGCGTGCTGACCTTGAACAGGGTGACCTCGAGCTTGACGATCACCTGATACAGCGCCCAGCCATACAGGCAGCGGCCAATGATGATCAGCTCCAGCGACTCGCTGGCCTGCAGTGCCAGCCCCAAGGCACCGAGCAGCAGATTGAACAGGGTGTGATCGACCCAGCGCGGTTGCTGCACGACCAGGTGTTTGAGCAGTAGCGCGAGCAACGCGACGATGCCGGGAATGGCGAACACCAGGCCGGTCAGCAACGGCTCGTGCAGCCCCGTGCGCGCCTCCCAGTACAGGGTGAAGAACGGCCGCACCAGGTAGGCGCTGAAGTCGAAGAGAAACATCAGCAGGCACAGCTTGAGCAGCGCCGACAACGCCTGCGGGCTGCGCCGCGGCACCGGTGCCTGGCCGCTCTTCTCCTCGCGGCTGAGCACCTTGACCACCCTTCCCGTGCGGATCAGATAGAGACACAGCGCCATCTGCGCCAGGTCCCCGGCCGCCATCAGGGCAATGCAGAAGCTCGGCCCGTAATGCTCCAGCGCCATGCCACCGACGGCTGCGCCGAAGATCGCGCCGATATGGATGACCACCGACAGCAGGCCGATCACCAGGCTGTGATTCTGCGGCTCTTCCAGACGCATCAGGTAGGGAAACATCAGCAGGTAGCTGGCCTTGGTCATGAACATCATCAGGCTCAGTACCCAGTAGCTCTCCACGCTCGGCGCCCAGATCGAGGCCAGGCAGAACAGCGCCGCCGCGCCCTGGGTGTAGAGCAGCAGGTGCATGGTCTCGATGCGCCTGGCCACCCGCGCCCAGACCGGCAACATGCACATCACCGCAATCGAGATGGCAGCGATATAGGCCCCCACGTGTACCGGGCTGGTCACGCCGTAGCGGGTTTCGAAGAACTGCGGGTAGAAGGCGATCAGAATCGAATCGCTGATCACGCCGAAGCCCGACATGATCAGAATGGTGGTGCGCAGGTTCATGCAGAGGCGCTCCCCTGCCCGAGCGCGACGAAACCGCAGTCAGCCGGCGGCTGGAAATCCTGGTAGGTGGTGCGCGCCTCGCAGGGATACGCATCACGCCCGGTCAGCTCATTGAGCAAGCGACCATTGCGCCAGCAGGCCAGACCAAGATCGGGGTTGGTCAGGCCGTGGCTGTGCAAGCCAACGTTCTGCACATAGATCTCACTATTCTGATGATCCACCGCCCAGTTCGGCGATGGCGCGTAACGCCCTTGTGCATCCCAGCGAATCCGCTGGCGAATGCCTTCGATGAAACTTGGCAGCTGGTAGCGATAGCCGGTGGCGAACACCAGCCCGTCGGTCGAATGGCCATAACGCGCGCCCGTCTGAGCGTGCTGAAACTCCAGTTGCCACTGCCCGCTGGCAGCGTCTCGCCGACATTGCTGCAACGCCAGGCTGGGCAGCAGCCTGACACCGGCAAGGCCCTGCTGCTGACGCTCGTCCAGGATCTGGTAGATGCGTTCGATCAGCGATTGATTGATGCCGTTGTAGATACTGCGCTGGTCATCGAGGATCTGCTGCTTGACCCCGTCGCCAAGGCCGTAGAAGTAGCGACCGTAGTCCGGCGTGATCAACTCGAGGGTGAGCTTGGCGTTCTCCATCTGGAAGAACCGCGGCGCACGGGTCACCCAGTTCAACTGGTAGCCATGCTGCGGCGCCTGCTCCAGCAGATCCTGAAAGACCTCGGCGCCACTCTGCCCACTGCCGATCACGGTAATGCTGCGGCAACGCTGCAGTGTCTCCTTGCTGCCCAGGTAAGCCGAGGTATGCACCGCCTGGCGGGCATCGCCCGGGCTACAGCAGGTGGGGATGTGCGGCACGCCGCCGATACCGATCACCAGCTTGCGGCAGCTGTACTGGAAACCTTCGCCGGTATCGCCACGCACCCCGGCCAGCACATAGCCAGGCAGCGAGGCGTCGTACCAGACCTCCTGCACTTCATGCTGATAGCGCAGATTGTCCAACTGAGCCGCCGCCCACTTGCAGTAGCGGTCGAACTCCTGGCGCGACAGGTACCAGTTCTCGCGGATGTAGTAGTTGTACAAGCGGCCTTGCTGCTTGCAGTAGTTGAGGTAGCTGAAACGACTGGTGGGATCGGCCATCGAGACCAGATCGGCGAGGAAGGGATTCTGTAGCGTGGTGCCGTCCAGCAGCATGCCGGGGTGCCAGCTGAATTCGGCCTTTCTGTCGAGAAACAGGCTGCGGCTCCCCAGAGGCTCCGCCAGGCATGCCAGCCCGAGATTGAAAGGCCCCAGGCCTATGGCAATGAAGTCGTAGGGCAATTCCGTGGTCACGTTGCGCCTCATCAGTCCGGATGAAAGTGGCCGAATACTAGACCTTGATGATAATGATTTGCAACAGCGTATAAGAACAAATACTTATAAGGAGACGCACGTCCTATCACGGCATTTCAGAGAACGCAGCGAATAGGAATTGGAGGAACCAAACCCGCGATTCAGAAGTCCCGCAGGCTTTCAACGGGCGTGAAACGAAGTATTCAGAAGTGCGATATCAGACGCCTGAAACACGTCCGATAGCGGCGGGATCGCTGCAGGATGACCACGGGGAAATATAGCAAGCCAGTAAAGGCCGGCCGTGATGAAGCAGAGGAAAGTGCGGAGAAACACGCCAGATCGAAGAGGATGAAGATGGCGTCCCCTGCTGGAATCGAACCAGCATCTAGCCCTTAGGAGGGGCTTATTCTATCCGTTGAACTAAGGGGACCTGGCCCAGCGAGTGGTGTCGCCAAGACCGCGCGCATCTTAGCGGCGTCACGCGGTTTTGTCATGCCGTAGAGCCGCCTATCCGGTAATGTCTCAAGCGACAACCCCACCCCACACCGGCTCGGCGCAGGGTGGAGGCATACTCAATCAGAACAACCCGAGGCTGTGCAGGAATACCACCAGAATCCCCAGCGGCGTGACCACGCGCAGCGCCTGCCACCACAGCGCGAACAGCTGTGGCTGGTCGATGCCGATGGATTCCTGGACCAGCTTGCGGCTCAGTGCCCAGCCCGCGAACAGCACGGTGGCCAGGCCTCCCAGCGGCATCAACAGGTTGGTGGTGAGAAAGTCCAGGCTGTCGAAGAAGGTCTTGCCCAGCAGAGTCACCTCGCTCCAGGCGTTGAACGACAGGACCGTGCCCAGGCTCAGCAACCAGAGCGTAATACCGCTGGCCAGCACCGCCTTGAGACGGCTGATGCCGAACTTCTCGGTCAGCCAGGCGATGGTCGGCTCGCTCAGGGAAATCGCCGAGGTCAATGCGGCAATTGCCAGCATGATGAAGAACAGCCCCCCGATCATCTGCCCCAGCGGCATCTGGCCGAAGGCAATCGGCAGGGTGACGAAGATCAACCCCGGCCCCGCGCCTGGCTCCAGGCCGTTGGCGAATACCAGCGGGAAGATCGCCAGCCCCGCCAGCAGCGCCACACCGGTATCGGCCAGCGCCACCATCAGCGCGGTTCTGGCGATCGAGGTCCCCGCCGGCAGGTAGGAGCCGTACGCCATCATCGCACCGCTGGCCAGGCTCAGGGTGAAGAAGGCATGCCCCAGCGCCACCAGCACGCCCTGTCCGCTGAGCTTGCTGAAGTCGGCATCGAAGAGGAAATGCACCGCCTGCATGAAGTGCCCGGTGGTGGCCGCGTAGCCCACCAGCACCAGAAGCAGCACGAACAGCCCCGGCATCAGAAAGCGCAATGAGCGCTCCAGCCCGCCACGCACGCCGAAGGCGACGATAGCCAATGTCAGCAGCAACACCAGCGTGCCGTAGCCGGCCAGCTTCCAGGGGTTTGCCAGCATGGCGCCGAACAACGCCCCGCTGCTCTCCCCGTTCAAACCACTGAAGCCACCGCTCATGGCCGTGGGTGTATAGGCCACGGCCCAGCCGGCGATCACCGTATAGAAGCTCAGGATCAGAAAGCCGGTCAGCACCACCAGGGTGCCCAGCCAGCGCCAGTGCCGGCTGGCCCGCGCTTCCCTGGCCAGAGCGGCGATAGCCCCCTCTGGATTGGCACGGCCACGACGGCCGATCATCACTTCGGTCATCAGCAGCGGAATACCGATGGCCAGGATGCACGCCAGGTAGACCAGGACGAAAGCGCCGCCGCCGTTCTGCCCGGTGATATAGGGGAACTTCCAGATATTGCCCAGGCCGACGGCCGAACCAGTGGCAGCAAGGAAGAACACCCAGCGCGACGACCACAAGCCGCGCCCAGCGCTGTTGCTGGAAGCGCCGGCGATGGCGCCGGAAGCGATGCTGTCTTGACTCATTGGGACTGGCCCTCTTGTTGTTGTGAAAAGTCAGGAGGCAGGGGTGGTCGACCCACCCCGTGATTGGCGCGCATCGAGGGTACGCAGGTCACAGCCCGCCTTGCAGGCGCTCGCGGGCCATGCGGTCGGCAATCGCGGTGGTGGTCGCGCCTTCGCGTTCGGCGCGCTGGAAGATCTCCGTCAGGGTCGGGCCGATGCCTTCGATATGCGCCTTGAGCTGCGCGGCGCTGCCACCGGTGCGCTCGTAGCAGACATCGATGATGCCGCCGGCATTGATCGCGTAGTCCGGCGCGTACAGGCACTCACGGCGACGCAGCAGCTCGGCCAGGCTGGCGTCGGCCAGCTGGTTGTTGGCCGCACCGGCGATGATCGGCGCGCGCAGGGCTTCCAGCGTCTGCAGGTTGATGATCGCGCCCAGCGCGCACGGCGCGAACACGTCCACATCGAGACGGTAGATCTCATGCTGACCGACCGCAGTAGCGCCAAGCTGGCTGACGGCGCGCTGCACATTGGCTTCGACGATATCCGTCACCCACAGCTGCGCACCGGCCTCCTTGAGCAGTTTGGCCAGGCCGAAACCGACCTGGCCCACGCCCTGGATAGCCACGCGAACGCCGCTGAGATCCTGACGCCCCAAGCGATGCGCCACGGCCGCCTGAATGCCGATGAACACGCCATAGGCGGTCGAAGGCGATGGATCACCGTCACGGCTGCCACCGCCGAATGCCTCACGCTGCCCGGCGCCAGCCACGTGGCGAGTGCGCTCGGCCATGATGCGCATCTCAGCCACGCCGGTGCCGGAATCCGCTGCGGTGACGTAGCGCCCGCCCAGGCTGTCGACGAAATCACCCATGGCCTGGAACAGCGCCTCGCTCTTGCCTTTATGCGGGTCGCCAATGATCACGGCCTTGCCGCCACCAAGCGGCAAGCGTGCCAGGGCCGATTTGTAGGTCATGCCGCGCGACAGACGCAGCACGTCGCGCAGCGCTTCCTCGTCACTGGCGTAGTTCCACATGCGGCAACCGCCCAGCGCAGGGCCAAGGGTGCTGTCATGAATGGCGATGATGGCTTTCAGGCCGCTGGCCTTGTCGTGGCCATAGACCACCTGTTCGTGCTGATCGAAGTCTACGTGAGTGAAGACGGACATCGGGTTACCTCGGTTTTCGGGTCGTAAAAGGCCGCCCCTCTCCCGCGTGGGAGAGGGTGGCAAAGGGGATAGGTCTGAGGCTCAGGCAGCCGGTTCGAACAACTGCACGGCGGCGATCTCGCTGACGGTCAGGCGTGCCTTGAGCTGCGTCGCCTGTTCGCGCGCCTTGGCCAGCGCCGCCTCCTTGACGTGACCGTAGCCGCGGATCTGCTCGGGAATCTCGGCCAGCGCCACCGCGGTGCGGTAATTGTCGGCCTTGAGCTCGGCGAGCAGGTAGGCCACGTTGGCCTCGTATTCCTCGATCAGCTCGCGCTCCAGGCGACGTTCGGCACTGTGACCGAACGGATCGAGCGCGCTGCCACGCAAGAACTTGAAGCGCGCCAGCACGCCGAACGCCTTGAGCATCCAGGGGCCGAAGCTGCGCTTGCGTGGCTGGCCGGTGGCCGCATCGGGCTTGCTCAGCCAGCTCGGCGCCAGGTGGAACTGCAGTTGGTAGTCACCTTCGAACTGGGCCTCGAGCTGCTTGCGGAAGGTCGCATCGCTGTACAGACGCGCCACTTCGTACTCATCCTTGTAGGCCAGCAGTTTGAAGTAGTAGCGCGCCACGGCCTTGCTCAGGCGCTGCTGCGCATCGCTGTCGACCTTTCGCACACGTTCGACCAGCTCGCGATAGCGCTCGGCATAGGCCGCGCTCTGGTAAGCAGTCAGACGTTGCATACGATCGGCGACGATTTCCTCCAGCGTGCTGCAATGCGGCGCCTCGACCACCTTAGGCGCGGCGACTTTCTCCACTGCGGCCAGGTCATGGGCCGCGCGACGGCCCCAGAGGAAGGCCTGCTGATTGAGTTCGATAGCCACTCCGTTGAGTTCGATGGCCTTGTTGATCGCCTCGGCCGATACCGGCACCAATCCTTTTTGGTATGCGTAGCCGAGCATGAACAGGTTGGTGGCGATGCTGTCACCGAGCAGACGAGTGGCCAGGCGGGTGGCGTCGACGAAGCGAGTCTTGCCCTCGCCCACCGCCTCGCTGATCGCCTCGCGCATGGCAGCGCCGGGCACCTGGGCGTCCGGGTTGCGGGTGAACTCGGCAGTGGCCGCTTCATGGCTGTTGATCACAGCATGGGCGATCTTGTCGTTGAGCTTGGCCAACGCCTCCTCGCTGGAGGACACCACCAGGTCGCAGCCCAACAGCAGATCGGTCTCCCCGGCGGCAATACGCACGGCGTAGATGTCGCTCTGCTGCGCGGCGATGCGGATATGGGTGATCACCGGGCCGAACTTCTGCGCCAGGCCGGCCTGGTCGAGCACGGTGCAGCCCTTGCCTTCGATATGCGCGGCCATGCCCAGCAGCGCGCCAACGGTGGTCACACCGCTACCGCCAACACCGGGCAGAAGGATGTTCCAGGGGCGAGTCAGGGCCGGCTGTTTCGGCTCCGGCAAGGCGATGAACAGCGCGCTCAGGCCAACGGCCTCAGGCTTGCGCAGGCTGCCACCGTGGACGGTGACGAAGCTTGGGCAGAAACCTTCCAGGCAGCTGAAATCCTTGTTGCAGGCACTCTGGTCGATCTCGCGCTTGCGCCCCAGTTCGGTTTCCAGCGGCAGCACCGACAGGCAATTGGATTTGACGCTGCAATCACCGCAGCCCTCGCACACCGCCGGATTGATGAAGGCGCGCTTGGCCGGGTCGACCAGCTTGCCACGCTTGCGCCGACGGCGTTTCTCGGTGGCGCAGGTCTGGTCGTAGAGGATCACCGAGCAACCTTTGACCTCGCGCAGCTCGCGCTGCACGGCGTCCAGTTCGCGACGGTGATGGAAGGTCACACCCGGCGCGAAGGTAGCGCGGGTTGGATACTTGTCCGGCTCGTCGCTGACCAGGGCGATGCGTTTGACGCCCTCGGCATGCACCTGCTGACTGAGCTGGTCGATGCGCAGCTCGCCGTCGATGGGCTGGCCGCCGGTCATGGCCACCGCGTCGTTGTAGAGGATCTTGTAGGTGATGTTGACCCCGGCGGCCACGGCTGCGCGCAGGGCCAGGTGGCCGGAGTGGAAGTAGGTGCCGTCGCCGAGGTTCTGGAACACGTGCGGGGTGTCGGTGAACGGCGCCTGGCCGATCCAGGTGGCGCCCTCGCCGCCCATCTGGGTGAAGGTATCGGTGCTGCGGTCCATCCACTGGGTCATGTAGTGGCAACCGATGCCGCCGAGGGCGCGGCTGCCTTCCGGCACCTTGGTCGAGCTGTTGTGCGGGCAACCCGAGCAGAAATGCGGGGTGCGAACGGTCTTGTGCTTGGGCGCGGCCAGGGCCTTTTCCTTGGCATCGAGGAAGGCCAGGCGCTCTTCGATGGTCGGGCTGCTGTAGATGGGCGCCAGGCGCTTGGCGATCACTCGGGCGATCATCGCCGGCGTCAGCTCGCCCAGGTTGGGCAGCAAGGACACACCCTGCTCGTCGAATTCGCCGACCACACGCGGGCGCTTGCCCACCGGCCAGTTGTAGAGCTGGCCGGTCAGTTGATCTTCGATGATGCTGCGTTTCTCTTCCACCACCAGAATTTCGTCCAGGCCTTCGGCGAACTGGTGCACCGACACCGGCTCAAGCGGCCAGCTCATGCCGACCTTGAGCACGCGCAAACCAACCTTGGCGCACAGCGCCTCGTCCAGACCGAGGTCATCCAGGGCCTGGCGCACGTCGAGGTAGGACTTGCCGGTGGTGATGATGCCCAGACGCGGGTTGGGCGAATCGAGCTTGACCTGGTTGAGGTTGTTGGCCAGGGCGAAGGCGCGCGCGGCGTAGATCTTGTAGACGTTGAGGCGCTTTTCCTGGGCCAGGGGCGGATCGGGCCAGCGGATGTGCACGCCGTCTTCGGGTAGCTGGAAATCCTCGGGGATCTTTATCTGGATACGCAATGGATCGACGTCCACCACGGCCGAGGAGTCGACGTTCTCGGCGATGGTCTTCAGCGCCACCCAGCAGCCGCTGTAGCGCGAGAGCTCCCAGCCGATGATGCCGTAGTCCAGCACTTCCTGGACGTTGGCCGGGTTGAGCACCGGGATCGACGCGGCGATGAACGCATGCTCGCTCTGGTGGGCGATGGTCGAGGACTTGCAGCCATGATCGTCGCCGGCCAGCACCAGCACGCCGCCATGCTTGGAAACACCGGCCGAGTTGCCGTGCTTGAACACGTCACCGCTGCGGTCTACACCCGGCCCCTTGCCGTACCACATGGCGAACACGCCGTCGTAGCGCGCACCAGGGAACAGGTTGGCCTGCTGGCTGCCCCACACCGCGGTCGCGCCCAGCTCTTCGTTGACGCCGGGCTGAAAGTGGATGTGGTTTTCCTTCAGGTACTCGCGCGCGTCCCACAGGCTCTTGTCCAGGCCACCCAGGGGCGAGCCGCGGTAGCCGGAGATGAAGCAGGCGGTATTGAGTCCGAAGGCGACATCACGCTGCTTCTGCAGCATGGGCAGGCGGGTGAGCGCCTGAGTGCCGGTCAGATAGAGGTGACCAGTAGCGAGGCGGTATTTGTCATCCAGGCGGATTTCGGCCAGTGACATGGAGCGCTCCTTTTATTTTTATGGCGAGCACGGGGAGCGCGACGGTAGACACGCTCCGTTGGTTTCACGGCAGGATCGCTGCTGTGAATTTGCCTAAAGCATGACTGGAGGGTTCCGCTTTTTTCTTTCTATTTTCGAGTATCGAAGGCGATACTTCGCATGATCCTTCCAACAATCACAATAAATTGGAAACAATCATGCAGGACAAGCTCAGCCCCATCGACCGGCGGATTCTCCGCCTGCTGCAACACGATGCCGACCTCTCGGCCGCCGAGGTAGCCGAGAAAGTCGAGCTGTCGCAATCGCCCTGCTGGCGGCGTATTCATCGTATGCAGGAAGAAGGGCTGATCGAGCGCAAGGTCGCCCTGCTCAACCACAAGCGCCTGGGCTTCGGCATCACGGTGTTCGTCGACATCAAGCTGTCGGCCCACGGGCGCGGCAATCTGGATGAGTTCGAGCGGGCCGTGGTCGGCTACCCGCAGGTGCTGGAGTGCTACAGCATGGCCGGCGGCTCGGACTACCTGCTCAAGGTGGTGGCCAAGGACATCGCCGATTACGAGCGCTTCCTGCGCGACCACCTGCTGCAGCGCCCGCATGTGCACGAGGCGCACTCACATATCGCCATGAGCGAGGTCAAGCGCACCACCGAGCTGCCGCTGGATTAACGCCCTGCCCTGCGCGCCCGCCAAGCGGCCAGCAACGATGGGCCGAGCGCGGTGAGTGCCGAGCCAAGCACCACCACCACAGCGCCGGCGTAGGCGATCCAGTTGACCTGTTCAGGCAGCACATGATCCGGCCACCAGGTCGAGGCCAGGGCCACGGAGACGAAAGTCACCAGCGGTGTCAGTGCCAAAGTCGCGCTGACCCGCGAGGCCTCCCAATGCGCCAGTGCCTCGGCGAAAGCGCCGTAGGCGACCAGGGTATTAAGGCAGCACGCCAGCAGTAACCAGCCCTGCAGCGGGCTCAGTTCCAATACCTGCATTGGCTGCGCCCAGGGCGTCAGCAGCAGCGCGCACGCCAGGTAGATGACCATCATCACCTGCACCGAATTCCACGAGGTCAGCAGTTGCTTCTGCGCCAGGCCATAGAAGGTCCAGACGAAGGCGGCCGCCAGCACCGTCAGCACCCCGGTGGTATAGGCGGTCAGCGAGGTCAGCAGCTCACCCAGGCGCTGATTGAAGAACAGGCCGAAGCCCAGCAGCATCACCATCAGGCCAATCGCCTGGCCCAGGCTGAAGCGCTCGCGAAAGACGAACAGGCTGCTGATCAGCAGCAGGATCGGCGCCACCTGGATCACCAACTGCGTGGTGCCGGGGCTGAGCAGGTTGAGCCCGACCAGATACAGCACGTAGTTGGCCGTCAGCCCGCCGATGGCCAACGCCAGCAGCCAACCACCCTTGCGTCCCAGCGGCCGAAAACGCGGTAACCGGCGACTCGCAGCGAGATAGGCCAGCAACAGAGAACCGGCCACGGCCAGGCGATACCAGGTGACCGTTACCGGGTCCATCACCTGCAGGACTTCTTTCAGCTTGATTGGCAGGATGCCCCAGAGCACGGAGGTGATCAGGGCGAGCAGCAGGCCGTACATCCAACGGCCGGAAGAAATGTGCATGGCAACCTCTGGCAGGCGGCCAACAGAGCATGTCGACCGCAGCAGAGCATTCTAGGAGAGGCATGCACACCGACACAGCAACAGTTCAGCCCGGTTGCCGAGCGAAACTGTACTGCTCAGCATCCGCAGGACGCCAGCCGACCGGCGCCAATAATCCATAAATTCCGTTAAAAGACGCTAACAAGCGGCCAAAATCTACCATTTGTCGTTTTGCCAAGCACGTCGCATTGGCCACAGTAGACTCAGGTTATCCAGCACCTGCAGATGGAGCGCTCGTCATGTTAGGCCAACGCAACCTCGACCCCCAACCTGGCACGCATTACCGCAGTTCACGCCTGAGCGCCGTCAACGGCCAATACTTCTTCGCCACTCGCGAAGGCACGCTGGAAGGCCCTTTTATTTCCCGCCATGACGCTGAGCAGAGCGTCACCCGCTATATCGAGCGCATGGCCATGGCCGACAAGCTGCTACGCCATAGCAGCGAGCACATCGACAATCTGCAGCGTCGAGAAGCGATCAAGCACAATCAGGAGCTGTGAGTGCTCGCCCTTACAGATGCGCCAAGCCCAAGTCGCCCCGATGCGCCGCGAGATGCGGCAACACCGCGGCCAGCAGAGGCTCCTTGAAGGCATCCTGAAAGCGATGCGCCAGGCCCGGAATCAACTTGAGCTCTGCCCCCTTGATATGCGCCGCCACGTGTACGCCATGCATCACCGGCAGTAACGGATCGGCCGTACCGTGCACCACCAGCGTCGGCACTGTCAGACGATTGAGCAGCTCGACCCGACTCGACTCGGCAAGAATCGCCAGCAGCTGACGCTGCACCCCTTCGGGATTGAAGGCACGGTCATAGGCCTGCTCGGCCTGATGCAAGAGCAAGGCACGATCATCATGCACCGCAGGGCTGCCGAGCGCCGCGAGCAAGTCTGCCTGCTGCTGCAGAGCGGCCTCGCGACTCCCCGCCTCGCGCCTTGCCAGCAGCGCCACCAGCGCATCGCTGGGTGCAGGCAGTCCTTGAGCACCCGAGCTGGTCATCACCAGCGTCAGACTGAGAACGCGCTGCGGCGCCAGATCGGCCAGGTGCTGGGCGATCATGCCGCCCATGCTCGCACCCAGTACATGGAAGTTGTCGACGCCCAGACGATCCATCAACCCCAGGGCATCGCCCGCCATGTCGCGCAGGTGATAAGGCGCGCCGAGCGAAAGGCCCAGGCGATAGCGCAGCACCTCGTAAGGCAGGTTGATGCTTGGCGCCGGTCGCCGCCAGGTGCTCAGCCCGACGTCACGATTGTCGAAGCGCACGACGCGAAAACCCTGCTGACACAGGCGCTCGACCACCTCGTCAGGCCAGTGGATCAACTGTCCGCCCAGCCCCATCACCAGCAGCAGCGCCGGGTCGCGCTCGCTGCCGATGCTTTGATAAGCCAGACGCACCTCGCCGACATCCGCATAACGGGTCGGCTCGGACAGGTCGCAACGATTGGCCGCAAAAGACGGCAGGCCGCAAAGCAACGCGGCCAGGAAAATGAATGCACGCATGGAAACACCAGAAACGCAGAACCCCACTGAAACGCGAGTCTGATGAAAGTCGTTCGACGGCGCTGCCACACAAGCGTGACAGTTTGATGAAGGGGGACGAACGGTTGCCCGGATGGTGACCAGAGGTGCGATCCAGAGCGTCGCGAACGCCCCTCCTACCTACCTGTAGGAGGAGCTTTAGCCGCAAAAAGGTGGCAATCAGGCCAGCTCGGCACGCAACTGCCTGGCTGCGGCCACCATGTTCACCAACGCGGCCTCGGTTTCCGGCCAGGCGCGGGTTTTCAGACCACAATCGGGGTTGACCCACAGGCGCTCAAGCGGGATACGCCGGGCTGCCTTGCGCAACAGCCCGGCCATCTCGGCGCTGTCAGGCACACGCGGCGAGTGGATGTCATAGACCCCCGGGCCGATTTCCTTGGGATAGTCGAAGCGCTCGAACGCCTCCAGCAACTCCATATCCGAACGCGACGTCTCGATGGTGATCACGTCGGCATCCATCGCCGCAATGGACTCGATCACGTCGTTGAACTCGCTGTAGCACATGTGGGTGTGGATCTGCGTTTCGTCACGCACGCCGCTGGCGGTCAGGCGGAAGGCCTCGGTGGCCCAGTCCAGGTAGTGCTGCCAGGCGGCCTGGCGTAACGGCAGCCCTTCGCGAAACGCCGCCTCGTCGATCTGGATGATCTTGATGCCAGCTGCCTCCAGGTCCAGCACCTCGTCACGAATCGCCAGCGCCAGTTGCCGCGCCTGCACTTCGCGGGACACGTCCTCGCGCGGGAAAGACCACATCAGCATGGTCACCGGGCCGGTCAGCATGCCTTTCATGACCTTGTCGGTCAGGCCCTGGGCGTAGGTGATCCACTCCACAGTCATGGCCTTGGGCCGGCTCAGATCGCCGACTATCACCGCCGGTTTCACGCAGCGTGAGCCGTAGCTCTGCACCCAGCCGAAGCGGGTGAAGGCGTAGCCGTCGAGTTGCTCGGCGAAGTACTCGACCATGTCATTGCGCTCGGCCTCGCCATGCACCAGCACGTCCAGGCCCAGACGCTCCTGCACCTGCACCGCATGGCGAATTTCGCTGTGCATGGCCTCGGTGTACTCGGCAGCACTGAGCCTGCCCTGCTTGAACGACTGTCGCGCCAGGCGAATGGCCGATGTCTGCGGGAAGGAGCCGATGGTGGTGGTCGGCAACAATGGCAGTTGCAGGCACTCACGCTGCTGTTCGATGCGCTCGGCGAACGGCGACTGGCGCTGGGCATGACGCGGACGAATCGCCGCCAGGCGCGCCTGTACCTCAGGCTTGTGAATACGTTTTGAAGCTGCACGAGCGGCCTGCACTGCGCGGCTCGCTTGCAAGGCGGCTTGCACAGAGGCGTCTTCCGGCGCCTCCAGGGCCTTGCCGAGCAACGCGACCTCCTGGCATTTCTGCACGGCAAAGGCCAGCCAGCCTTTCAGCTCGGCATCGAGCTGGTCTTCACGAGCCAGATCCACCGGGCTGTGCAACAGCGAGCAGGACGGCGCCACCCACAACCGCTCACCCAGACGTTCGTAAGCGTGACGCAGCAACTCGAGTACCTTCTCCAGATCGCAGCGCCAGACGTTGCGCCCGTTGACCACGCCCAGCGACAACACTTTATAAGCAGGCAGCCGATCGAGAATGGTCGGGTACTGCTCCGGCGCACGCACCAGGTCGATATGCAGACCATCCACCGGCAGGTTGGCGGCCAGGCCGAGATTGTCTTCCAGGCCGCCAAAATAGGTGGCGATCAGCTTCTTGCAAGGTTCGCGCTGGATCAGGTTGTAGGCGCGCTCGAAGGCGTTCTTCCACGCCTGCGGCAGATCGAGCACCAGAATCGGCTCGTCGATCTGCACCCACTCCACGCCCTGCGCGGCCAGACGCTGGAGAATCTCGCCATAGACCAGCAGCAGACGCTCGAGCAGTTCCAGCTTGTCAAAATCAGCGCCTTTGGCCTTGCCCAGCCACAGGTAGGTCAGCGGGCCGATCAGCACTGGCTTGACGTTGTGACCGAGGGCATGCGCCTCAGCCACTTCCTCGAACAGTTGCTCCCAGCTCAGGGCGAACTGCTGGTCAGCACTGAATTCCGGCACCAGGTAGTGGTAGTTGGTGTCGAACCACTTCGTCATTTCCTGGGCGTGGGCACCACCACAGCAAGTGCCACTGCTCTTGTTTGCAACGGCCCCACGGGCCATGGCGAACAGGGTCTCCAGCGTCGGCTTGCCGGCGGCCGGGCGAAAGCGCTCGGGAATCACACCGAAGGCCAGCGAATGAGCGAGTACCTGGTCGTACCAGGCGAAGTCGCCCACCGGCAGCAGGTCGATGCCGGCATCCTTCTGCAGTTGCCAGTGTTCGGCGCGCAGACGCTGGCCAACGGTGCGCAGGCCGGCTTCGTCCAGCTCACCTTTCCAGTGGGCTTCGAGGGCTTTCTTCAGTTCGCGGTCGCGACCGATGCGCGGGAAACCGAGGGAATGGGACAGGGCCATGTCGTGACGCTCCAGAATCAATCGAGATGGCGCCATTCTCGGCATCGATGCCGAGTGAGACAAACTCAAGATTTTCGTATTGATCTAAAGATTTACTCATGTAGGCTGTATGAACCATTTTCATCCAGCTCTGGCATTGGATGAGTGAAACCCTCGCAGAGACCCGCCATGCTCGAGCTACGCCACCTGAAAACCCTGCACGCCCTGCGCGAAACCGACAGCCTGGTGGAGGCCGCCGAACGCCTGCACCTGACCCAGTCGGCCCTTTCGCACCAGTTCAAGGAGCTGGAAGAGCGCCTCGGCCTGCAGCTGTTCGTGCGCAAGACCAAGCCGGTGCGGTTCACCAGCGCCGGCCTGCGTCTGCTGCAACTGGCCGACGCCACCCTGCCCCTTCTGCGCGGCGCCGAGCGTGATTTGGCGCGCCTGGCCGGTGGCACTGCTGGCCGCTTGCACATGGCCATCGAATGCCACAGCTGCTTCCAGTGGCTGATGCCGACCATCGACCAGTTCCGCGATGCCTGGCCGGAGGTGGAACTGGACCTGGCCTCGGGCTTTTCCTTCGCTCCGCTGCCGGCCCTGGCCCGAGGCGATCTGGACCTGGTGGTGACTTCGGATCCCATCGAGCTGGCCGGCATCACCTACGTGCCACTGTTCACCTATGAGGCGATGCTGGCTGTCGCCAATCAGCACCGCCTGGCGCACAAGGCCTTCATCCAGCCCCAGGACCTGGCCACGGAAACCCTGATCACCTACCCGGTGGAACGCGACCGCCTGGATATCTTCACGCGCTTTCTCGAACCCAACGATATCGAGCCAGCCCAAGTGCGCACCTCCGAACTGACGGTGATGATGATGCAACTGGTGGCCAGCGGCCGTGGCGTGTGCGGCCTGCCCAACTGGGCGCTGCACGAGTACAGCTCGCGCGGCTACGTCAGTGCCAAGCGCCTGGGCGAAAAAGGGCTGTTCGCCACGCTCTACGCGGCGATTCGCACCGACATGCTCGACGCGCCATTCATGCGCGACTTCCTGCTCACCGCCAAGGACACCTCTTTCGCCAGCCTCGAAGGCGTCAGCGTGGCGCGCTAAGACAGAGGCGCAGTGCTCAAAGTGCCAGCCAGTTAAGCAGGTAAAGGTGAGTATGTAGGAGCCAGCTTGCTGGCGATCCTGCCCTCGGCAATCATCAGCCCGCTTGAAGAAAAGCATCGCCGGCAAGCCGGCTCCTACAGTTGCGCAGTGCCATAGATGATGGGTATAGGCTTCCCCCCAAGCCACGCAACGTACTGGGGAACCTCATCTGCCGGCATTAGCCCACTAAATTGCCTTGTTACAACTCCCGCCTTGCCGCATCGTGACCAGCAGTCATAGCATGACCACCGGTCACGAAACCCGGAACAGTCATGCGCTATCAGGATCAACTCTTCCAGCAACGGGAAAACGCCCTGCTGCAATCCGCTCGCCAGCTGTTTCAGGAGCAATCCTGGGATCGCGTCACCATCGCCGAAGTGGCGCGTCACGCCGGCATCGGCAAGGGCACGGTGTACAAGCACTTTTCCAGCAAGGAGGCGCTCTACGCGCGTCTGGTGCTGGACTGCTCGCGCCAGCATCTGAGCGAACTGCGTGAGACCGCAAACCAGGCGCCGCCTCGCGAAGCCATGCGCCATGTGATTCGTCGCGCCTTCGAACAACTGCTGGCCGACCCACTGCAAGCCCAACTCTGCCTGCTGTGCGACCGCCCCGCCTTCCAGGAGCGCCTGGACGCGCCCTACCGTGAACAGTTCCTCGAGCTGGAAGGTCAGTACATGGCGCTGTTCAACCATCTGCTGCAAGGCAGCTTCAGCGAACTGCAACTCTCCCCCACTGATTGCCAACGCCTGCTGTGGGGTGTGGAGGCTTGCGTCAACGGCGTGATGGCCCGTATCGCCTCCGGCGGCTTCGCCCATTGGGCCGAACCCATCGAGCTGGACGCCTATTTCCAGCGCGTCACCGATTTCATCATTGCCGGCCTGCAAGGCCAGGCCGCCGCGCTGCACGCAGCGCCTGTACTCAGCGAGTAAACCCACATGTTCGCCCAACTCAGCAAGCGTCCCTGGATCATCGCCATCGTCATCGCCGTCCTGCTGCTGGCCTGGCTGTTCAGCGGTGATCGTTTCGTCGCTCGCGACGATGTCGAGCCCGACCAACCCGCCGCCACCAACGATCTGGCGCGCGTCGAAATTCAATGGCTGGAAGCCCAGCCCATGCAACGCCAGCATGTGGTGCAGGGGCAGATCGAAGCCTGGCGCCGTGTGGAACTGCGCGCCCAGGTCAGTGGCAGCGTGCAGAACCTGGACCAGGACAAGGGCAGCCGCGTCGCTGCCGATCAATTGCTGCTGAGCATTTCGCCTGACGACCGCCCGGCCCAGGTCGCGCGCAGCGAGGCCGATGTGCGCCAGCGTCAGAGCGACGTCACCGCCGCCAAGCGCCTGCGCGAACGCAGCCTGGTGTCGGCCAACGAGCTGATGCGCCTGGAAAGCGAACTGGCCAAGGCCCGCGCCGAACTCGACAGCGCCCGCCTGCAGCAGCGCAACACCAAGATCAAGGCGCCGTTTGCCGGTATCTATGACCAGCGCATGGTCGAACTGGGCGATTTCGTCCAGCCCGGCCAGAGCCTGCTGACCCTGGTGGATATCGACCGCCTCAAGGTCAGCGCGCAGATCGCCCAGCAGCAGGTCACCCAGCTCGAACTGGGCCAACCGGTAAAAGTTGAACTGCTCGACGGCCGCACGCTGCAAGGCGAACTGCACTTTATCGCCGCGGCCGCGGACCCCGGCTCGCGCAGTTTCCGCATCGAGGTCAAGGTGGACAACCCGGACGGCCTGCGCCTGGCCGGCGCCAGCGCCACCCTGCACATTCAGACCGGCGAAGCCATGGCCCATCGCCTGTCCCCCGCCCTGCTCAGCCTGGACGAAAGCGGCCGCCACGGCGTCAAGTGGGTCAACGACGCGCAGCGCGTGGAGTTCACCCCGGTGCAACTGATCAGCGTCGACAATCAGGGCGCCTGGGTCAGCGGCCTGCCGCCGAAGGTGGCGTTGATCACCCTCGGCCAGGGCTTCGTCCAGCCCGGTCAGCAGGTACGCACGCAACTCGCGGCCGAGGGCAGTTGAGATGCACGCACTGATCGCTGCCGCACTCGACCGTAGCCGTACCACCATCCTGGTCCTGCTGTTCCTGCTCTGCGGCGGGCTGGTGGCCTACATCGCCATGCCCAAGGAATCGAACCCGGACGTGGTCATTCCCATCATCTACGTTTCGGTGACCCTCGAAGGCATCAGCCCGGAAGACGGCGAACGCCTGTTGGTACGCCCACTGGAGCAGGAGCTGCGCAGCCTCGAGGGCGTCAAGGAAATGCGCTCGGTATCCAGCGAAGGACACGCCTCGGTGACCCTGGAGTTCGACGCCGGCTTCGACGCCAAGGTGGCACTGGCCGACGTGCGCGAGAAGGTCGATACCGCGCGCAGCAAGCTGCCCGAGGAGGCCGACGAGCCGACCGTCAACGAAGTCAACGTGGCGCTGTTCCCGGTCCTGTCGGTGGGGCTGTCCGGGCCGATTGCCGAGACCGAGCTGGTGTACATCGCCCGGCGCCTGAAGGAGAACATCGAAGGCATCGCCGAAGTGCTGTCGGTGGAGATCGGTGGTGACCGCGAAGACCTGCTGGAAATCGTCGTCGACCCGCAGGTACTCGACAGTTACGGCATCGATTACAACGAGCTGTTCAATCTGGTCAGCCGCAACAACCGCCTGGTCGCTGCCGGCAGCCTGGATACCGGCGCAGGCCGCATGAGCATGAAGGTGCCCGGCGTTATCGAAGACCTCGAAGACGTGATGCGCATGCCGATCAAGGTGGTCGGTGACAGCGTGGTCACCTTCGCCGACGTCGCCACCATTCGCCGCACCTTCAAGGACCCCACCGGCTTCGCCCGCATCAACGGCCAGCCGGCCATCGTGCTGGAAGTGGCCAAGCGCAGCGGCGCCAACATCATCGAGACCATCGATCAGGTCAAGGCACTGATGGAGCAGGCCAAGCCCCTGCTGCCGCCGGGCGTTGAAGTCAGCTACATCATGGATCAATCGCAGGAAGTGCAGAGCATGCTCGGCGACCTGCTCAACAACGTGCTCACCGCCATCGTCCTGGTGCTGATCCTGGTGGTGGCGAGCATGGGCATGCGTTCGGCGCTGCTGGTCGGCCTGACCATTCCCGGCGCCTTCCTCAGCGGCATCCTGCTGATCTGGATGCTCGGCTTCACCCTCAACATCGTCGTGCTGTTCAGCCTGATCCTGGTGGCCGGCATGCTGGTCGACGGCGCCATCGTCGTCTCCGAGCTGGCCGACCGCTACCTGCATCAGGGGCAGACACCCCGTCAGGCCTGGGCCAACGCGGCCACGCGGATGGCCTGGCCGGTGATCGCCTCCACCGCCACCACCCTGGTGGTGTTCCTGCCGCTGCTGTTCTGGCCCGGCGTGGTCGGCCAGTTCATGAAGTACCTGCCGGCCACGGTGATTCTCTGCCTGCTGGCCTCGCTGGCCATGGCCCTGATATTTCTGCCGGTGCTCGGCGCCGTCACCGGCGGCCAGGCACGCCCACAGCCCCCCAGTGCCAGCCGCGCCGGCAACGCCTACCGCAATCTACTGGTGGTGCTGCTCAAGCGCCCGGGCCTGACCCTGCTCGGCATGCTGGCGCTGATCGCGCTGATCTACGTCGGCTATGCCCGCTTCAATCATGGCGTGGAGTTCTTCCCCGACGTCGAGCCGGAAAGTGCGCAGATCTGGCTGCGCGCACGCGGCGATCTGTCGGTGCAGGAGAAGGACGCCCTGCTCCAGCAGGTGGAAAAGCAGGTGATCGGCATGCGTGAGGTCAAGGCGCTGTATGCGCGCTCCCTGGCCCAGCCGGAAGGCCAGCAAGGCCAGCTCGGCGCCGACGTGATCGGCACCCTGCAATTCCAGTTCGTCGACTGGCACCAGCGCCGCCCGGCCAAGGACATTCTCGCCGAAATGAGCCAGCGCACCGCCGGCATTCCCGGCGTGGTGCTGGAGTTCCGCAAGCAGGAACAGGGCCCCACCGACGGCAAGCCGGTGAAACTGCAGATCAGCTCGCTGGACCCGGCACTGGGCGAGCAGTGGGTCGAGCGTATCCGCGGGGAAATGACGCAGCTCGGCGGCTTCGCCGATATCGAGGACGACCGCGCCCTGCCCGGCATCGAATGGCGGATCAAGGTCGACCGCGAGGCTGCCGCGCGCTTCGGCGCGGACGTACTCAGCGTCGGCAACGCGGTGCAGATGATCACCAACGGCCTGAAACTGGCGACCTACCGCCCCGAAGATGCCACCGACGAGGTGGACATCCGTGTGCGCCTGCCCGGCAACTGGCGCTCGCTCGACCAACTCGGCCGCCTGACGCTCAACACAGCGGCCGGCCAGGTGCCGCTGAGCAACTTCGTCGACCTGCAGCCTGCGCCCAAGGTCGGCACCCTGCGCCGCGTCGATGGTGACCGCACCATCACCCTGCAGGCCGACCTGGCCGAAGGTGCGCGCCTGGACGAACGCCTCAAGGCGTTGCGCGAAGCGCTCGGCGATGTACCGGCCGAGGTCAAGGTGAAGTTCGCCGGCGAGGATGCCGACCAACGCGAGGCGGCCACCTTCCTGATGACCGCCTTCGTCGTCGCCATCTTCCTCATGGCGATCATCCTGGTGACCCAGTTCAACAGCCTCTACCAGGCGGCACTGGTGCTGTCAGCCATCGTCCTCTCCACTGCCGGCGTGCTGATGGGCCTGCTGGTCAATGGCCAGTCGTTCGGCATCGTCATGGTCGGCATGGGCCTGATCGCCCTGGCCGGCATTGTGGTAAACAACAACATCATCCTGATCGACACCTACAACCAGTTGCGCCGCCAGGGCCTGGAACCGCGTGAAGCGGCGCTGGAAACCGGCAGCCTGCGCCTGCGTCCGGTGCTGCTCACCGCAGTGACCACCATCCTCGGGCTGATGCCCATGGTGCTCAGCATCAACGTCGACCTGGTGACCCCGAGCCTCGGCTTCGGCGCCCCCTCGACGCAGTGGTGGACGCAACTGTCCAGCGCCATCGCCGGCGGCCTGGCCTTCGCCACCGTGCTGACCCTGCTGCTGACGCCTTGCATGCTGGTACTCGGTGCCCGCTTCGAGCGGCGTCCACCGCCGCTGGAGACCTACGACACCGACCTGCTCGACCTGCCGGAGCACCTGATTGCCCCCAAACCCGACAGGGCGCAGGTGCAGCGCACCAGCTGACGCCGAACCGCCCAGAAATACATGGCAAAACGCCAGATATCGCCTAGGCTAACCAGCAACGATGGTTAGGGCGGGAATGGAAAGGCAGCAGGGATGCTTTTAACAGACAGCAGACGCGCAAGGCGTCTTGCAGAAACGACAAAGCCCTCTCTCGGAGGGCTTTGCTTTTCCACTCGCTTGGCATTGGCCAGCGCAAGGAAGAAACACCGAGCTAACGAAGTGTATGGGGTCGGCATCCTGCCTGTTGACCACTTCGTTAGCCCGGTAACCGGAGAGTAGTCCAGGCAGTGGCAATGTGCCAAGCCTCAATTGCGCGGCATATTTCACAGAGCGAAGACACTTCCCTGGCAGCTCTCGCCCCCGCCCGAAATCCCCCAGCACGCTCGCATGACGGCTGATCAGCACCCTCTCTCGTGACGTTGAGAACAGCACAGCGCTCTTATGCACAACTTACGAGCAGGGTCTTACTCCAGTGCCATACAACTAAGCACAAAAGATAATGTTTTTATGGCGCCATAAAAATAACACACTAAAAAGCTGTAACTATTTTTTGGCGCCTAAAAAATAGCAATTATAAGCAACTGTTTTAACTAGAAAAAATATTAAAGGAAGTGATCGATACACAATTCATAACTTTTGGTTCACGTTTTGCTTGAAATGCCAAAACAGCCAACTTAGTATCCGCGCCAATTCGAGCACGCCATTCGATTGCAGTAACCATTACGCAATCTTAGTGGCGTACTTAATGAACACGGATGTTGGCCAGTTCAAATCGGCCAGCTCAATTATATGAGAGAGGGATCTATGCGAATCAGCATCTTTGGATTGGGTTATGTGGGCGCCGTATGCGCCGGTTGCTTGTCGGCTCGCGGCCATGAGGTCATCGGCGTCGACGTATCGCAAACCAAGATCGACCTGATCAATCAAGGCAAGTCCCCCATCGTCGAACCCGGCCTCGCCGAACTGCTCGAAGCCGGCGTCAACTCCGGCCTGCTGCGTGGCACCACCGATGTGGGCGCCGCAGTACTGGCCAGCGAGCTGTCCTTCATTGCCGTGGGTACGCCGAGCAAGCGCAATGGCGACCTCGACCTCGGCTACATGGAATCGGTATGCAAGCAGATCGGTGCCGCCCTGCGCGACAAGCAGGAACGTCACACCGTAGTCGTGCGCAGTACGGTCCTGCCGGGCACGGTAAAGAACGTGGTGATCCCCCTGATCGAAGCAGCGTCCGGCAAGAAAGCCGGTGCCGATTTCGGCGTGGCCACCAACCCGGAATTCCTCCGTGAAAGCACCGCCATCAAGGATTACGACTTCCCGGCCATGACCGTTATCGGTGAACTGGACGAACAGTCCGGCGACCTGCTGCAGGAGCTGTACAGCGAGCTGGACGCTCCAATCATCCGCAAGTCCATCGAAGTGGCGGAGATGATCAAGTACACCTGCAACGTCTGGCACGCGGCCAAGGTCACCTTCGCCAACGAGATCGGCAACATCGCCAAGGCAGCCGGC